>JBBRCR010000073.1:0-22369 GCA_038204695.1 Opitutales bacterium
CCGCCATCCTGCAGGTCGACGCACGCGAGAATGCCGCCATCGAAACCGTAGGCATGACCACGGTGCAGCACGAAGTCGTTGAAGTAGGCTTTCAGCCGCGTCGACGTCCAGTGCTCCTCCATCGTCCACACGTCGCCGGTACGTTTAACCTGAATACGCCGCGCCCCCAGTCGATCACCCGTGCTGAGCAGGAGCTCACCCGCCGCGATTTGCGCCGGCTGCACGATCGCCCACCCCTTCCAGGCATGCTGCCAGAGCACCTTGCCGTCATCTGGCGCAACACTCGTGGCTCCGACCCCGCTCATCAGCAGGATCTGCCGGGTGCCGTCGATCTCCATCAGATGCGGCGAACTGTAGCTCCCGCCGTCCGCCGGGCCGGTCCAGCGGGGAGCGCCGGTGGCGAGTTCATAGGCAGCGAGGGTTCCGTCGACGGCGACGATGACCAGGTCGCCCACCACCAACGGAGAACTCGCGAAGCCCCAGGTCGGAACCTTGATCTGGTGGTCGGACGCCGCGTTGCGCGACCACACAACGGCACCAGTAAGGGCGTCGAGCGCATTCAGGACTCCGGTCGCACCGAAGGTGTAGGCGCGACCTTCATGGAGGGTTGGCGTTCCCCGCGGACCAGGTCCGGCGTTCGACTCCCAGAAGCGGGTCGCGTCCTGGTGTCGCCACACCGGCTCGCCGTCGGTCAATTTATAACATGCGACAACCTCGTGGTCGCCGCGTTGCTCCTGCGTATAAAGCAGGCCGCCGCTCACTGCGAAGGATGACCAGCCCGGCCCGACTGGCCGGCGCCACAATTCCACCGGCGGCGAAGCCGACCAGTTCGTCTCGATCCGCACACCGCGAACGACGCTGTCCCGTCCCCCTCCTCGAAAGGCGGGCCAATCGGGAAAGGTTTTCACCATGGATGGAGTCTGGCGCCTGGGCTCGACGGGGGCCGGCGGCATCTCCCCCGGACCCTCGACTTTTCTCGCGGCGGACTCGGCGCCGGCCTGGTCCAGGAGCCGCTCCTCTGGCGTGGCCGTCCATCGCCAATGGAAATCCGCATCGGCATTGCTGGTGATGCCGCCCGTGCGCACAAGCGTGAATACTCCACCGCCGACCAGGATCGCGGCGACCATCGACGCGCGCCGGGGGCCGCTCGCCAGGCGACGACTCGCTGCCGCTGCAGCCACGAGGGCGAGGCTCAGGATCGGGATGGCGAAGATGGGCAGCATCATTCCCATCATCCCTCCGGCAATGGACGGGTGAACGAGGCGGGAGGTCGCGAACAGCGCGACGATGATTACAACAAGCAGACCCACGCGCTCGGACCACGCAGCCCGGCTAAAAAACAGCCACCAAACGATCACCGCCAGCCCGCCGGCGGCACCCGCGATCACGCCAAACATGAGCGTATCGGGCAACACCATGGGTACGATAAACCGTAACAGCCACTGCAATACCACGATGAGCACACCGGGCCACAAACGAAGCGGGGGCGGTCGGTCTGGGGCGTGGGTCGCTCGATTCATGGGAGTGATATCGTCATTCTATATCGGCGCCGCAAGTCCATGCATAAAGGGGGCGGAGCACCGGTGTTTCAACCCACTGTTTCCCTGGGCGACAAAACCGCCGCGGCAGCGACGATCCAGCATGCGCGGAGTCAGCCCGAGTTTTTCCCCGCGACTCCGCCGCAACTGAAGGAACGGGGCCAAACCTTTAACCGCAGATGGCGCGGAATACTCGAACAAGACCATCTGCGAGACTCTGCGTAATCTGCGGTTGATGGATTGGAAAGAATCGTCGCAAACACGTATGGCCCACGAAACAGCCGGATGACTTGGCTTCGACTCAAGGCACTTCGTAAATCTCCACGATGACGAAACCTCCGCCGCCGTCGGTACCGCTGACCTGCGCGGTATATTGGCCGGGAGCGACCGTTACGAGCAGCGCAGCATCTTTGGTGGCGGCGTTGGCCAGGGCAAAGGCACCGACCGAGATGAACCCTGCACTGAGCGCGGGGGTGCCGCCCCAGTCGTTGTTCTCATAAATTTTCGCGCGGGTTGCGTTGTCGAACAACTCGAGCTTTGGGTCGGCCATCACACCGGAAAGGTTGAACGGCGGGAGGCCGAGTGTCGGGCCGATGGCGCGCACGAGCACGGTCCTGCTGGTCGCGCCACCAATCACGAAACCCGCCGTGAGCGTCGTCCCGGCGCCAATCCGCTTCAGCACTGACACGTTGATCAGGCGCGGCGTCGTCGCGGTAAACGCGCTGCCCGGAGTGGCGTCGTAAAGCTCTGCGATCACAGTGCCGGAGCCGGTGCCAACGTCACTGACCTGCACCGAGTAGTTGGTCGCGGCGAGCGTGGCCTCGGAAATGCCGGCGTCCTTCGAACTGGCGGTGGCATACGGAAACGCCCCCACTTGGGCAAAGGCCGCGCTGAGCGCCGAATCGCCGGCCCAGTCGTTGTTGCTGGCAATGGTGACACCGCTGCCCTGCTGGATGAGCACCAACTTCGGATCAGGCAGAACTCCGTTCACGCCGAACTGGGTCAGCGCCGGACCAACCGCGCGCAAGATGATCGCTTTGGTGCCGCTGGTCCCGGCGCCGCCGATGGCTGCGCCCATGGTCATGATCTCTCCCTCGATCAGAGGCGCGAGAATCGAGAGATTAATGAGCCGGCCGATCGTCAGGAGATTTGGCTCGGCAGGAATCTTGACGACGTCGTTCGCGTTGCGCGGGTCGGTGCCCGCGAGGTATTCCGCCAGGTTGGTCTGGCCGTCACCGTCGGCGTCGAGGGCGGCGTCGGCCGGGTTGTTCGGGTCGAAGCCGTGGGCGATCTCCCAGGCGTCCGGCATACCGTCGCCGTCGCGGTCGGGACCGAGTACCTGGTTCGCGGCGCCCGGCGTCGGCCGCAGTGGGATGATGGTACTCGCGCCGTCGGCGAAACGACCCTGGCTGCCGCCCACCGTCTGCGCGGTGGTCGTCACGCTGTCGAGCGCGGTGCCGGTGGCGCTGTAGAAGCCGAGGCCTTCGCCGGGATCGAGGGTGAAGTTGACGTGGTTGGGCGTGGCGCTGGCGTCGTTATCGGCGATAAGCTGAAGCCAGCGCGACGAGCCGGCGCCTCCGAGGAACGTGAGCGGCGGGATGCGATGCTTCGTTTTGTTTGTGAGCTGGTCGGTCAGAAAATTGCCGCCCAGCAGCACAGGCTGCGCATTCGTGTTGAACAGCTCGAACCACGCCGGTGCGCCGCCGGCGGGATTCGTCACCCATTCGTTGAGCTTCACGCCGGATACACTCGCGGTGCCGGCGGCGGCATTCAGCGCACCGCGCGTCGGAACACCAAGGGCAAAAGGACCGCTGCCATCGGGCGTGCGCGCGAGTGAGAAGCCGGGCACCTGCTGGCCGAAGACGATGCTGTCGCCCAGCCCGCCGCCGAGTGCGAGTGACGTGAACAGGTAGATCCGGCCGCCCGCGGCGTTGAGGCTGAAGGCGGTGTTGGTCGCGCTGATCGCCGCGCCCGGGTTGCAGTAAACGACGAGGCGGCCGTTGGCGGGAACGAGCGTGCCGGCGCCGAAGACAAATTTTCGCGGCGCGCCGCTGGCGTTCGTGAGCGAGAAATCGCTGATGTCGTATGCGGTGGCACTGGTGTTCAGCAACTCGATCCAGCCCGCGTAGCTGCCGTCGGGGTTCTGGTCGCTCACGTTCACGGACAGCACTTCATTCAGCACAACGGGGAAGCCAGCCGTGGACGTGGTGATCGTCGCAACATTCGGATTCGGCGCGCCGGGCGTTGGCTGGGTGAACGACGTGATGGACGCCGCGCCATCCGGGGCGCGGCCCTGCGAGATTTCGGTGCGCTGCGGGCCGTAAACGACGTTGTCGATGATGGCGCGCGCAGGGGAAATGAAACCGATTTCGCCCTGCAGTGGCGACAGGCGAAAATCTGCATGGTCCGGCCCCTGCGACGGATCATGGTCGGCCTTGAACGAGAGGAGTCCGCCCGCCGCGATGAACGTGAGCTGGCGGATCGGGCTGCGGTTCGGCCAGCCGACGGGATTGTCGGTGAGGAAATGCCCACCGATGTCCACCGGGAGCTGGCCGGGGTTGTAGAGTTCGATGAAGTCATTCGCGAAAAGCGTGCCGGCGTCCGCGAGCCATTCGTTGATTTTCACGGCGCGTGACGGTGACTGCGCGGCGATGACATTCGCGGCGCCAAAGGTCGGCCGGCACAACGCCCACGAGCCATCCACGCAGCGGCCGATGGAATAGTCGGCGAGCTGCTGTCCCCACACAACGCTGTCCGCGATGCCGCCACCGGCTGCGGCGCTGCGCGTCAGCGTGAGATCGTCGCCGCTCGCGCCGAGAGCGAATCCAGTTTTTGGTGACGGCACGGATCCGCTGCTGCTCGCGTAGATGACGAGAAACGCGCCGGGCGCGAGCATTGTGCCGCCGGGGATGCTGTATTTATAGGGAAGCGCCGCATTGTCGGTGAGGCCCCAGCCGCCGAGATCGATGGCGGCGTTGCCGACGTTTGTCAGCTCGATGAGGTCGGGAAACACGGTGCCGAAACCGGCGGTTGCGGTGTTGCTCGCGAGCACTTCGTTGATGCGGACGACCGCCGCGGCGGCGGGCGGGACATAGCTGGTGTCCACCGTCCACGTTGCGCTGCTGATGCGGGCATCGGCGCCGAGGTCGGGGCTGTCCTGGTAGGTGTCGGCGTCGTTTTTTCCAACGACGTCGAGGCTGTGCGTGCCATTGGCGAGGCCCGTGAGCGAAATCGGCGTGGCTGCGGGGGTCTCCGCACTCCACGCGCCGGCGTCGAGCCGCCACTTGTAGTGCGTCCACCCGGAGCCGTTCGGGAACTGCGCGGCGCCGGCGGGAATGCCGGAACCGGTCATCAACGTGCCGACCGTGACGTTCGCCGCGGTCGCGTTGGTCGTGCCGGTGGGTGCGCCGCCGAGGGTCACGCCGACGGGGCGCACGCCGCCCTTGTCCGTGCCATTTGGACCGGTGCCACGTGCGGGTGAGCGCGGATCGAGGCCGAATTGCCGCCGGATTTTCGGGGCGACCCAGCGGTAGTTGTCCTTGGTGGGCGTCGGGACGTTCGAAGCGCCGGTCGCGGCGTTCACGGTGACATCGTTGAGCAGCGCGGGAGCGCTCGTGTTGCCACCGCCGGGACCGGCCCACGTCATGCCGGGGGGAAACAGGTTGTTGTTGAACGTGACCCGTTCCGCGCCGGTGTAATTCCGGACGAGCTTTTCGGCGGAGTGGATGACATTGCCTTCGACATACATTCCCAGTGCGCCCTCGATGCCGTTGTCGGCGACGTTGAAGACCGCGGGGAGGAAAACATCGGGTTTGCTGATGATGTCCTCCCCGCGTTCCTCGCTGCCGCGCGAGTTCTGGTCCACGACGGTGTTGTGGAGGAACGTGAAAAAGTTTCCCTGCTTCGCGGTGACCGCCTGGTCCACGTCGAAGAAAAGATTCCCGATGATCGTAATCTCCGACGTCTGTCCGCTGTAGTCCCCTCCGCTCACTGCGCTCGCGGAGTCCGGCGAGCCGACCCGATGGACGTGCATGAAGATATTGCCCTCGATCCACGCATCCGTGCCGTCGATGTCGAGCAGGTCGTCGTCCGAGCCGATGAAGACGTTGTTGTAGAGTTGGAGGAGCGCGCCGGGGCGGTTGTTGCCCGTGAAGTCGATCACGTCGTTGTAGCCATGGACGCTGCCGAAAAAGCAGTCGCGAATGATGGCCCGCCCGCCGGGCGGCGTGGCTCCAACCCCGTTGATGCTTTGGAAGTAGGCATTCGCCGCGGACGGGAAGATGCAGTTGCTGATGATGAAGGACCCGCCGTTGAGCTCGAGGTAGGCGACGTCGTTGCGCAGCCACTCGCAATAATCGAGGACGACGTTCGAGTTCTCCTCGCACGTCATCGCGACATCGCCGCCAAAGTTGAAGAAGACGTGGCGGAAACGAGTCTCCGGCGCCCCGGCCTCCCCATTGATCCTGATCGTGCCGCCGTAGTCCGTGGCTCCGGGAGCGCGGGTGAAATAGATGGGGTTCGCCTCCGTGCCTTCGGCGATGATCCGCCCTCCCGCGGCCACGGTGATGTCAACGCCCAACGGCAGATAGACCGTCGCGCCCGGTTCGATGGTGAGCGTCACGCCGTTGTTGACCGTGAGCGGCGCGGTGATCTGGTAAGGTCCGCCCGCCGCCGTCCATGTGGTATTCGCGGCGATGGGGCCGGACACGTTTACCACGCTGCTGTCGTCATACCACACCTCATAGGAGGTTCGCTCAATCTCGCTGGCGGTGGCGTCGAAGGCCTGGATGAGCACCCGGTTTATGCCGGGCTGGAGATCGATATTGGTAAGAGACCACTCGCCGATCGCGACCGTGTAGCTGTTTGATTCCGCCGTTGTGGTCGCCACTTTCCACGGCGCGTAGGTCGCGGCGACACCGTTGACCGTCACGCGCTGCGTACGCGCGGGATCGGATTTCCCGACGAGATCGCAACTCGCCGCCATGGTTCGCGGGTAGCCGGACGGTCCGTCGATCGCCGGTCCGCTGGTGACGCTCAGGTCCGCATTTACGAGGCTGCTGACGTAGGCGTGGCGCGATGCATACCAGGCCTTGCGGTCGCCGATGAGTGCCGCGTCCACCACACCCGTGAGGATCTGATCCACGAGCGCGTTGAAGTTTGCGACGGAGAGCGGACCGCGGAGGAACTGCTGGAGCTTCGCGAAATAGAGCGGGCCGAATGTCGGGTGGCGCAGAAAGGTATATAGCGCCGTCGGGGTGAGCGCGGCGAAGTTGTCCGAGCCATGCCGAATCATCTGGAAAAGGTCCTCCGTCGTACTCACCGGCGCATCGCCGTCGCCCAGAATCGTATCAAGGTCATAGGGGATGAGCCGCGCGCGGGGATCGGTGACGCCGATGTAGAAATAGAAATCGTCCCCGTATCCGTTCCCGAGGTTCGACTCCCCATTGCCAATGAGCGCCTCAGCGGCAAACCACGACATCCACTGGTCCACATCAACCTTCGCCTGAACCGAGGCGACGTAGTCCGCATCCCAGGTGGGCGTGGCGAGCAGCGTGGTGAAATGCCCTTTGGCCAGCGATTGCGTCAGGGCAATGAGGTCGCGCCAGTTGTCTTCGGCGACGTGCGTGCTTTTGAAATAAGCGGGCCGGTAGGGTTCGGCCCCGTTTACTCCGGCGGGTGGGAGGTAAGTGAAATCGCCCTCCTGATACGGCCCGAAGTCGGTGCGCCGGACGCTATATATATTGCCGCCACTATCGGTCGGGAAATGGTGATCGGCGAAATCAGAATCCTCGAATTCATTGCAGACGTAAAAGCCATAGCTCGGCGCGGTGCTGCTGCCGTCGGTTGGGTCCACGTTATTCACCCGCATCTGGACCTGCCGCGACTCTGCCGCCGTCAGCCCGGCGCGACGCATGAAGGCGCTGCCGAGGAGTTGGAGGTAGGTGTATTGCGTGTTGAGGTTCAGCGCGGTACGGCCTTTCCAATTCCAGTCGTTCGGGATGGCCACGCTGAAGCTCTGCGGCTGCTGGGTGGAACTGAAGTGGCCGCGGTTCCTCACGCCGGTGGAGTAGCGCAGCTCCGTGCTCGTGCCATCCACGGTGATGAATGTCGCGTTGAAGCGCGAATGGCTGCCGCCACCGTTGCCCAGATTGATGTCGGCCAGGGTGGCGCGATCGGCGGCCTTCATCACCAATCGGTAAAGCGGCATGGCACCCGCGTAGGTCGTGTCTTCCACCTGATAGAGGCAGTTCTGCGATTGCTCCGCCACGAATGGTTCGTCCGGCGCCGCGTTGTTCAGCGCCGGCGCCGGCCACGTGCGCGTGTACGTGCCATCCGTCGCGGTGATGTAGAACTCCACGATCGTGTCGTCCGCCTGGGGGGGAAGCTGCGCGCCGAAGATCTTGTCACCCGCGATGCCGTCGTCGTGCGCGCCGTCGTCGAACATCAGCGCCGTATGCCAACCCAGCGCGCCGTCATTGCGGTAGCTGACCGTCACCGTTACCAACGCGGCACGATCGTCGAGCACCGTGGCATTCACGGTCACCGCCTGTGTGCTCGTGGGCGCGAGGGGAAAATGCCGCACCCCGCTCACCACCGGCGCGATGTCGGCCGCGGCGATGCTGTTCGCCCGGCCGGGCGTGCCCTCGGCCGCCGTGCTTGCGCCCCAGTTCTGTCCGTAGCGGTGGTCGAAGGCCGCGTTGATCAGTTCAAGCGACCTGCCGTAGCCGTCGGCCTGACTGCGCCAGCGCCAACCCCGGTGCCCGTAATCCGGATCGTCGCGCTGCCGCACCGCCCAGTCGCCATCGCTGGCGTAGCCCACTTCGTCGATTTTCACGCCGAGCCTGTCCGTCAGCACGATGGAGTTCGCGGAGTTCGAGAGCTGGCCCAGCCAGCCCGCCACGAAGTTCGTCACCGCCGGATATTTTGCGGAAAAAGCCGGGCGGTCTGCCGCGACGACGAGGTAACCACCCGCGGGGATGGAGACGTTGGGAAAAACGAAGGAGACGCCGCTGGTGAAGCTCCAGCCCTCCAGGCTCACGGGGTTCGGGCCGGTATTGAGAAGCTCGATATACTCCTCCGCGGACGCTTCGGACGCCGGGTGATACATGATTTCACTGATCACCACCTCCGCCCGGAGCAGTGCGGGCAGGAGGAGGGCGACGAGCGAAGGCAGGAGGCGGGGAAAGCTCAGAATGGAAAAAAGGTTGCGCGTTGAGCGGGAGACTGGGGCTCGTTTTCAAAAATAGGCAATGCCGGCCGATGAAGAACGCGAGACTCGGAAGACTTCGGAATCTTCCGCGTCTTCCCCGTCTTCCCCATCTTCCCAGTCTTCCAAGTCTTCCCCGTCTTCCAAGTCTTCCCCGTCTTCCAAGTCTTCGTGGCTAGAAGCCAAGGCGGACTTCCATCTTGGCTACGAGGTTCTCCCGATCCTTGGTGGCGCGGGAATAGACGTAGCTGCCGATGGCGACGACGCGGATGCGTCGGAAGAAGTCGGCGCCGATCTCCAGATCGACCTCCTTCATGTTTTCGGCCTGGAGCTGTTCCACCCCCTGCAGCTGCACGTAGAGCTTGCGCTTGCTGGCGAAGTTGTGGCGGACGCCGGCGAAGATCAGCGGGATGTCGACGGCGTCCATGCGCATGATCTCACCCTGGAAAAGATTGCTGAAGGAAGCCTCGAACGTCGCGGGCCCGTCGACATTGTGCCGACGCCGAGAAGAGGACGAACAGCGCCGCCAGCGCCACCAAGGTCCATCGTGCGCGCCCAGGATGCCAGGAACTGGAGTCCGCGGAAACCGGGCATGCGCGCGCGGAGCCGGAATCAGGACGGGAGCCTTGCGCACTGCACGGGCGGTTGTCGTAACAGGATATCGGAGACGGGCAGCGCGAGTTCATCGCACAGGGAAACCCCGCGTTGCGGCAATCATTACGTAAACGCAACGGGAACCGCGGTCGTCAACCGGCCGGAACGAAAAACCTGCCGCGGACGCCCGGTCCGACGGGGATCCTGCGGCCCGGACCGATTATCGTTGGAACCCCCTGTCGTTCTTCTGCAGCGAGAGACGACCCGCAGGCCGCCGCTTTGCTTTCTGGACCGCGGCTCCCGAAACCCCATACTCGGCTTCATGAATACCCCTGGATTTGCGATCCGCGCGATCGCGCTTTGGTCGGTTGTCGTCACCGCGGTTTCGCTCAGCGCCGCGGATGTCCGCGTTTACGTCCGGTTCAACCCGAATCAACGCGCGGCGGCCGAGGCAGCCCTCACCCAATCGAACGCGCGCCAGCATCATGCGTTCGACAACCTCAACGCCGTTGCCGTCACCGTGCCCGAGGCGGCACGCGACGCGCTCGCACGCAATCCGGCCATCGTCCGCGTCGAGGAGGATCCCGTCCGCGGATTTCTCGCGCAGAGCACTCAGGGGTCAGCGTGCACGAACTGCGGCTTAACGGCGCGCCGCTGGCGGGTCGCTTCGGCGAATTTCACAATTACGACCACGATGCGCTCGAGGTGCCGCTCGATCGGCTGAGGGTTGGCCGCAACGAACTCAGCACCTACTCGACCTTCATGGGGCACATGATTGAAATCAACTGGCCTGGGCCGGTCCTCCTGATCGAATACAAGAAATGATTTCTTGTGCGGCGCGGCCAGGCCGCGGATTTCGGGCCGTGGCTGCGATCGCCAGCGAGAGCCCTGCCTTGATCGGGCCGATTACGTGGCGCGCATCCACATGCCCGTTCGGCACGGGCGCATCTCCGAGTTGTCGGTGGCGGAGTTCTGAAGTGGCATGGGCGTCCCGCCCAATATTGCTACACGTCACGTAATTCACGGGCGGGACGCCCGTGCCACTCACGCCGCCAACCGGCAGATGCGCCCGTTCGGCGCCGCCGCTCTAAAGCCGCCTTGCAGCCATCGGCGGCGGACAATAGCACTTGGCCCAAGCCGCCGGTGCAGTCGCAGTATGGGCCAAGAGGAACGGCGGCTTTCCCGCGGTCTACGTATGTTCGACCAATCCAAATCCAGATGAGCAACCAATCCCGTCGCCAGTTCATCGAAAACTCCGGCCGAGCCGCGGCGCTCGCCGCCCTCGGCTCCATCGTCCACCCCATATCCAGGGCGGGCGTCGTGTCGCCGAACGAGCGACCGAACGTCGCGCTGATCGGCTGCGGAGGACGCGGCCACTTCATTATACGCGTGATGCTCGAGGAAGCCGGCGCGAACTGCACCTGGCTCTGCGATCTTCAGGATCAGAAATTGAATAGCTGCTGGAAATTCATCCAGGAGGTCCAGTCGACCAAGCCGCGTTTCGAAAAGGATTTCCGGAAGGTGCTCGAGGCCTCGGACGTGGACGCTGTGATCGTCGCCACGCCCGACATCTGGCACGCGCCGATCACGATCATGGCGTGTCAGGCGGGGAAGGACGTCTATGTCGAGAAGCCTCACTCGCACAACATCTGGGAGAGCGGCAAGATGGTTGAAGCCGCAGGTAAATATAAGCGGATCGTTCAAGTGGGCACCCAGAACCGTTCGAAGGAATACAATCTCGCGGCGCGCGAATTCGTGCGCAGCGGCCGGCTCGGAAAAATCGGTCTGGTCAAAGTATATAACTTGAAAGACGGAAATGCCTTCACGCTCGGCCCTGCCGGAACGCCGCCGCCCGATTTCGATTGGGACCGGTGGCTGGGCCGCGCCACCCTGCGGCCATTCCACCAAAAGCTGATCAAGGGCGGCTGGCACCAATACTGGGATTTCTGCGGCGGCGACATGTGTGATGACGGCATTCACCAGACGGATCTCGCGTTGATGCTGATGGGGGACCCCGGACTGCCCACCAGTGTTCGTTCAATGGGCGGCCGCTTTGTGCACCGCGGCGATGATTCTGAAGTGCCGGATGTGCAGGTGACGAATTGGGAGTTCCCCGATTTCGTGATGACGTTCGAGCTCACCGGTTATCCGAAGTATATGGTCAAGAGCAGCGACACGCTCCGTAAGAAAACACTCGTGACCGACTGGAAGCAGAACTCCACCCGCGTTGAGCTCTATGGCTCCGAACTCATGATGATTGTCGGCCGCCATGGCGGTGGCTTTGTGGTCGAGCAATCCTCCTCCCGCATCGTCGAGAAGATGTTTGGCGAGGCCGGAGATGCCGAACACTATAAAGACTTCATTGGCTGCGTGAAAACGCGCCGGAAGCCCAACGCCGACATCAGCATCGCGCATGCGAGCAACGTCATCGCCCACATGGGCAACATCGCGCATCGCGTCGGCAACATCGCGCTGCGCTATGATATCGCCCGCGGCCAGTTCGATCACGAGAAGGCCAATGCGATGATCAAGCCTGCGTATCGAAAGGGCTACGAGATCCCCGACCAGGTCTGAAGCATGCGGGTGGCGGCGAGAACGCGAGCGGATGGATGGTTCGTCCTCCCCCGATGAAGAACGCGAGACTCGGAAGACTTCGGAATCTTCCGCGTCTTATTCTCTTCCCCGTCTTCCCCGTCTCCCATGTCTTCATCCTGACGGAAACCAGAACGTCCACTCGCTGGCGCTCGCAGCCACGATTTGATCAGAACTCGAACGTATTGGTCATCGCCCAGCTCCGAGCCTCGCGGATCATGCCACGGCGCATCGAACCATCCGGCTGGACCGACGTCGCCAGGATCTTGTCCTTCGACTGGAGCACATTGTCGAGGTGGAGCTGAATCGACCAGTTGTAGCGGTCGCGCAGCTTGCGGCGGTAACCAAAGGTCAGACCCACGCTGTCGTATGCCGGGCTCTTGAAAACCTGTGAAAGATCGGTTGCGACCCGGCCTGCGTCCATCTTGTAGCCGTAGCCGATCGTCTTCGGTGACTCATAACGATAGTTCCCGCCGATCGAGAAGCCTTTGAGCCGGCCCACGCGGAAGCTATAATTATTGACGAAGTTGAACCGCCACTCGCTCAGCTCGGAAACGCGCTGGCCGTTGTTCTGTTCGACGCTTCGACGTTCCGCGGGATATTCACGCGCTGCAAATTCAGCCGTGTCTGCTCCGCGGCGGTGATGGTCCCAGCGACCTCGCGAGCCACGAGGTTCGCCTGCAACGAGCCATACAACTCCGTCTTCTCGCCGAGCACGCGATATACACCCTGGAAAGCCTGCCAGAATGCCTGTTCGAGCAGAAATTTCTGGCTCTGCAGCGTTGACGAGGATGATGCGTTGCGAACCGAGGTCTCGTACTTCGTGGCGCGCAGGGTCCATTTGTTATCCCTGGTCGAAACCACGAGGCTGTGGTCCGTTGTCTCGCCCGATGCGCTCAGGATCGGCTCGCGGAAGACGCCGATGCGCGACGGATCGGGGTTGGTGTTTTCCCCCTTGCCGTAGAGATAGGTCAGTTCGACAGGTAATTTTGGATACAGCTTGTTGGCGTGCACCGCGACACTCCAGTTGTTCGCCCGGCCGGTTTTGTCGATGGGTTCGAACTGGAAGTTCGCGCGGTCCTGATCGAGCACACCCGAGTTCGTGGTCCACGAATAGATCCACGAGCGGTAATTGTCCTCGCGCCATCCGTACGTGCCGACCACCGCGCCATTGAGCACCTTGCCCTGCCAGGCGAGCGCCTTCGAGTTGGTGCGCTCCTTGAAGTAGTCACGGGCGCGCGTGAGGTATTCGCGCGATGCGTTGTCGGTCGGCGCACCGTAGAGCTTCACCGTGCCGTTGGTCCACCCGGCGTAATTGGCTGCATTCTGCGCGGCCCGGCCGAACTGCGGATCGACGGCGGCGGAGTCGATGTTCGGATTGAACTTGCGATAATCGGCATCGAAATAGCGGTACGGATAGTCGCCGGTCACCGGCGGCGCGCCCGGACCGATGTGCCGGAGCCCGAGGTCCTGCCCCAGCGTTTTTCCGACCAGACTGTCGGATATATAGAAATAATTAAGCGTGCGCGCCGGTGTATTGAATTGGTTCAGGAGCAGTGGATTCGAGGTGACGAGCCGCGAGTTGATCCAATCCTCGCCCACACCGTTCGCCATATAATCGAAACGCTTCTGTTCGACGTTCTGCTGCGAAAGCGTGCCGGTGAGAAAGTGCTGGCCGAGAGCGCGCATGAACCGGTTGGCGCCGGTTTTCCGGAAATCATGCTGTCCAAACAGCACCGCACGCCAGGCATCGCGGTCGGCAATCTGCGCCCGGGATCCGGTGTAGGGCGATTCTTTGATATAGGCTCGGCCCACGTTGGGATTGGGCCGGCCATCCGGCAGCAACTCACCCGCATCGACCTCGATGGTCTGGTTGGAGCCGAGCGCGGCATACCGGTCGAAATCCATCTTCTCCTGAAAATACTGGAGGTTGTAGCTAAGCTTGTTGTCGAAGAACGAGTGCGTCACATCGATGCGGCCATTGGTCCAGTCGCGCAGCTCGCGCTTCGAGTTTCCATCAATGAGGTTGTGATAGAAATCGTAGATGCGCGGATCGGTCAGAGACGCATCCTGATAGCGGCTGGCGAACGGCAGGCCCTTGAGGGTGGCGTAGGCGGCATAACCATTGAAGAACACCGGCTGCACCGTGCCGGGAATGGACGAGGAACTCGAACCCGTTGCGGTCGGCACGTTGATCAACGCCGAGGTGCCGCTAATCCGATAGCCGTTCGCCGAGTTGATCTCTTTTTCGAAGATTGAGACGGGCTGCGCGGACCCGTCGTAAATGAGAACGATCAGGCCGTTACCCCAGGAATTCGAGATCAGCGGATTCAACACCTGGCCGGACGTTCCATAATTGAGGTAGAGCAACGATTCGTGCGCGGGATTGAGCCGGTTGACCGTTTGGCCACCCAGCCCACCCTCCGAGTTGGGGAGGAAAAAATAGGTGAGGTTGTCGATCGGTGGCTGGGCGCGGCGCGTGTTCGACTCGACGTCCCCCTTTTCCGCCGTCACCTCGATCTTGAAGCTGGAGTTGCGCGTCTGGAGAAACCTGGGCGTGAACTTCGCCGTCCCGAAGACGCGCCGATCCTCTTTGAACGCGGACTCCTGCTTGAACTTCTGGTCGTTGCTCAAGAGCGCCACGCGGGCGCTGAGCACGTCCTTGATCAGGACCCGGTTGTAGTCGACGCTGCCCCGGATGCTGCCGAACTCATCCAGGCGGAACTGCAGCCGCCCCTTGTTTCGATCGCCGGCACGCAACGTCGAGGAATTGATGATACCCGCCGGACTGCCGAGGCCGAAAAGAATCGAGTTGGCGCCGCGAATCACGTCGACCCGCTCGGTGTTGTAGCCGTCCCACAGCGCGTCACTCTTGAAATAGTTCAACGTGTTGTCGGCGGCGGCCAGCCCGCGGATGCGCGTGTTGGCATTGCCCGCGCCGAAGTTGTCGTTCTCCTCGCCCTGGGAATTGGCGTTGACGAACGTTCCGCGCACCCCACCCACGTCCGCGTTCACCGTGAAGGCGAGGAGGGTCTCGTTGTCGAAAGCCCCGATATCCTCCAAAAATTCCTTCGTGTAGACCGAGATCGCCGAACCCACATCGGAGAGCTCGGTGCGAATCAAGGTGCCGCCGAGCGTGCTGGTGGCGACGTAACCCTTGGTGTCTTCGGCCCGCACCTCGAACGGACTGAGTTGCACGACGGACTCGTCGGGCGGCACCTCGATGGAGGGCGCCGCACCGAAGAGGACGAGCGGTAGCAACGACGTGACGTACAGGAGTGGGCGCAACCACGTTCCGCTTCGCGTATTCAGGGGGGAGTTCATTTGACTGGGGGGTGGATTAGGGTGCCGTTCGCAAAAAATGGGAGCGCGCGTTCAAGCCCGGGCCTGCGCCTGGCTCACGTGAATTACGCAGCGCAATCAATTACGAGCGCGGCTGAAGTTGGATCACAGTATAGATTGAATCCGGCGCGAGCGGCAGGGCGTAGTCAGCGCCGCTGGCCGCGCCGCTCACCGGCATGCGTGCGCGGAGGTTTTCGTCGAGCGCGGTGGCGGAAATGACGCGGCGGGCAACTCCCTTCAGCACGACACGCGCGGCCGTCTTCTCCACCTGCCAGGGTCCGCGTCCGAGTGCCGCAATGCGCTGTCCCGTGTAGTCGGTCTCCTGCCACGCCAGCTTCACGAGTTCGGTACGAAAACCGGTCAGCCGGTCGAGCGCGCCGACTTGAATCAGGATCTTCTCCGAACGCGCGAGCGGGCGGCCGTCGAGCGAGATGACGAGCAGCGCCCCGAAGCGGTTCTGCGATTCAAGGACTGTGTCACCGAGTTCGATCCGACCGGCGGCGTGCAGAAAGCCGGTGGCGCCCTGGCTGCGCGGTGTATTCACCATCATGACACCGCGGCGCCAGTCGGTGACCAGTTCGCCGGTGATCGAGGTTACGCGGCCGTTCCTCCGGTCGATCAAACCCGCCAGCCGCGGGGAGATCGTGTCGTCGTCGCGGTCGTAGGCGTGCTCGACTTTGCCGACCATCATCGCGAGCCGATCGATCACTCCGGTGGAGGTCGCATTGGCTTTTCGCGCACCGGGTTCCTCGCGCGTGGAATCGAAACCCTTCGAGGGCATGACCCGCGCGGGTTCGCGGCGGTAGACGGTTTCGAGCGTGCGGCCCTCGCGCACCACGACTGGAGCTTCGGCAACATCGTCCCGCCGGAAGAGCAGCGCGGCGCCCGGAAACTGTCCCAGCACACTGGGCCGGCCGACCGCCCACTTGCCGAGCGTTTCGTCCCAGAGCGAGCGACCGAGCGCGAACCAGATCGGCAGATCGAAATCGGCCATGGAAAAATAGGCCGCGGCCATCAACGGCCCCTCGACGCCAGCGGCATTGAGATTCACCCACGCAAACTCCGACATCGCGCTCGGAAAGCCCTCCATCTGGCGGACGTTCGTGGGGCTCGCCGCGGGCTGCACGAGCGCGGAGAACGCGAGGAACGTGTCGCCGACGCCAAGACGGTGCTTCACCTTTTCCTGCGCGATGACGGGGGCGAAGTAGGCGTGGCGGTCGATGAGGTCGCCCTGCCGGTAAGTTTCGTGTTCGAGGTCGAGCAGCACCTCGGGCGAGGCCGTCATCCAGTTCGAGGGCGAGACGAGCCCGCCATAGCCAGCCTCGCGCAACAGCGCCGCCATCTCCGCGTGAAAGCCGCGCTGCACGTCACCAAGAAACGCGATCTGCGCCGCCAGCCGTTCGGCGCCCTTCGGCCCCGGGCCCATCTGGCTGGCGGCGACCAGCGCGAGCGTCTCGTGCGCAAGATCGTCCTCGGGCAGCGTCCAGTTCCAGGCCGCTTGGACGCGCCGCACGGTGTCCGCGGGCGTTTCTCCGGCCTGGACGTGGCGCGCGGCGAGCCAGTGGAAAAACTTGCGCCCCGCGAGCACCCGCTGCTCGGACGGCCACGAGGCGGGTTTGAACGTGAAGAAGAAAAGATTGTCCTCGTTGAGGAGTTCGATGACGGCCACGGAACGATCCTGCGCGAGCGATGTGCGCTGGGGGTCATGGGGATTCGGGGCGGTGACGAATTCCCGCAGCCAGCCCTTGAACGCGCCGCGCAAACGGTCGTTGAGAAACACGAGTCCGAACGGCACCTGGCTCTCGGGGTGCGTGGCCAGCCATTCCGCCGTGTATCCATCGAGTCCATACGAGGCCTTCACCTTCATCTGGATGATGAAAAAGCTGTTGGAGACGAACGTGTAGATGCCGGCCTGCCGCGCGGCGACGACGGCCCGGTGCATCTGATCGATTACCTCGCGGTTGACGGCGTCGAGGCGGTCGCTCTTGAAATCGAGGAGGCTCTTGCTCGCGCCGCCGTGAATGCGGATGAGGTTGACGCCACGGCAGGCGAGATCGTCGGCGAGTTGCGTCAACACCGGCAGCGGAGCGTTGCCGGTGGAGTTGACGGCCCAGAAACGGACGGGCGTGCCGTCGCCGAGGAGCAACTTGTCGCCGGCGCGACGCACCCAGCCGTGCTGGCCCGCGATGCGCTCGTTGAGTGAGCGCAAATCGACAAGCGCCGGCGCTTCCGAACCGGCGGTCGTGGGGCGCCAGTCCCAAAACTCGCCGTCATTGGTCTGCGGAAAATCAGCCGACGGCGGCCAGGCATAGAATCGCGCCAGCGCATCATCGGCGGCTCCGGCGGCCGCCGGCAGGAGGGCACAAGCAACGAGAACGACGAGACGGCGGGGATTCATGCGCATGTTCAACGGAGGGGAGAGACCTGGGCTGGATGGAGTTCAGTTGCGCGTGCCTGGCGCCGGTGCGAGCAGATGCGGCGGCTTGTTGCGCGACACCTCGTGCAGCGAGCGGGCGGGATCGTGGTGCGGATTCGGTCCGGGAATCTCTGCGCCCATATCGTGAAGCCACGCGCGCAGTGCGCCCTGCATCGCCCGCGCCCGCGCCGGCTCCTTCAATGCGAGATCGTCGGACTCGCCGAGGTCGGTGCGCAGGTTGAAAAGCTCGACCCGCGCGCCCGGCCGGTAGCGGCCCGAGCCATCGAACGAGTCGCCGAAGTAGTCGAGCAGCTTCCAATCGCCGTCGCGGATCACGGCGCACGGCGTCGCGGCCCAGCGCAAATCGTAGAGCGGCATATGCCAGTAGAGCCGGCGCGGCGCGAGTTCGCCCTTGCGCAGCAAGCCGACCAGGCTGGTCCCGTCGAGCTTCGCGCCCGCCGGCGCGATGCCCCCGGCCGCCTCGAGCAGCGTGGGCGCCCAGTCGACCACGTGCACGGGCGTCGTATCCACGACGCCTCTACGCGCCACACCCGGCCAGCGCACAATGCAGGGTACGCGAATGCCGCCCTCGCAAGGCGAGCCCTTGCCCGCACGCAGCGGGGCGTTGCTGAACTGCTCGCTGCCAACCCGCAACTGGGTGTCGGTGCCGGGTCCCGGATTGAAGGGTTTGATGTCGTAGCTTTGAAATATGCCGCCGTTGTCACTGAGGAACACCACCAGCGTGCGCTCGCGCTGACCGAGTTCGTCGAGCGCGGTCATCAAGCGGCCGATCGAATGGTCGAGATGCTCGATGGCGGCGAGGTAGGTGGCGTTGTGCAGCCCGGTGTCCGGCGCACCACGGGCGCGATATTTGGCGACGAGTGCCGGCGGCGCGGAGACCGTGTTGTGCAGCGTGTGATGCGCGAGGTAGAAAAACCACGGGCGCTGGCGCTCGCGGCGGATGAAGTCGATCGCCTGGGTCGTGAGATAATCGACGTGCTTGTCGCCTTCATTCTGGGAGCCAGGACCGGGCGACGCGGAAAAATCAAATCCATAGTGGCGCGCGGCACCGGGTTTGAGCGCGACATAGTTGCCGTCGTCATTGGTGGTCAGATGCCATTTTCCCGCCGTGCCGGTGACATAGCCGGCAGCCTGCAGCGCCTTCGGAAACGTGAACGCGGAGCGGGGAAGATTTTCCGTGAACGCCGGTTCGCGGACCGGCGCCCACGGCGTGCCATACCACGGGATGACGTGCCAGAGGCCGGTGCGCGCCGTGTGCTGGCCGGTGAGCAGCGCGGCGCGCGTGGGCGTGCATTGCGGCATCACATAGGCGTCGGTGAAGCGGACGCCCTCCGCCGCGAGTTGATCGAGATGCGGCGAGGCAACGAGCTTGTTGCCGTAGCATCCGAGCGTGGCCCAGCCCTGATCGTCCGTGAGGATGAAAAGAATATTCGGACGGGATGAGCCGGCGGCGAGCGCGGAGGCCGTCGTGGCGAGAAGCAGCGAAAGAGCGAACAGGAGTCGATTCATGAAGGTGGGTCCGTGACGATCGCGTAAGCTAACGCGCCGCCGTCTCGTCCAGCTGCCATTCCAGCCGGGCCAGCTTGATGCCGCGGAAATCTGCCAGGTCGCTGATGTAGAATTTCCCTTCGTGGGCGATGATCTCCGGCGCCTTCACCTGCAACTCGGCGATCAGCCCCCGATCGTCGTTCACCCCGAAATAGTCCGGCACCGCCGAACGGTACACATACGTTCGCCCATTGTTCGACGAGGCGCGGAACAAATAATACCAGCCATCGAGCGCGACGACGAACGGGCTTTCCGCACTTACCGGGCCGACGCCACCCCGCCCGCCCTCGCATACATTCCTGAGCGTTGACCACGTCCGGAGATCATTCGATGTGCGAAGCACGATATAACCACGTCCCTCCTTCGTGGATACGGTCGAGTACGCCAGGTAACGACCTCCATCGCGCAGCACCATCACATCGCGGCCGCCGTCACCATAGAGCAGGTTGTTCTCCCGTCCGGGCAGCTGCCGGCTGAAATCGCGTCCATCGCTGGACACCATCAGGCGAATTCCCCCCGAGTTGTAGAAGCAGAGATAGCGTCCTTCCTCCGCCACGAAGAACGGCGCCTGGATCGATTCCTCCGGTGTGGTCTTCTCGCCGAACCGCGACTCGGCCCGAGCCACGATGCCCCGCGGCGGCCAGGGACCGCGCTCCAGCGAATCGCCCTCCCAGCCGTAAAGGAGCCGGCCGACCTTGGTGCCGCGGACGCACGCCCAGAGCGTCCAACGTCCGTCGGAGTTCCGCACGAATCCATGATCGACGACCTGCTGTTTCGTTGCGACGGGTCCGGCGAGCGGGCCGAGGTCGGGCATCTCGCAGATCCGCGACCAGTCCGAAACGACGACCGGACGGCGGGCCGCGCCGGGGGCGGCGGCCTTTACCGGCCCCGCGATTGCGATGCTGAAGAAAATGAGAACCCCACGCCATCCGGCCGAAAAAAGCGGGAGTAAAGAGCAAGCGTTCATTGGGCGAAGGACGGCAACGTTGCAGCGAAACCACGCCGCAACCCCGGAGCAAGCGTGCGCCGACATGAGCCGCGGCGCGAGTTCGCGCAACGTGGATTACCCCCGGCGCAAGAACGTGTGGCGGTTTCCTGCGCCGCATTGCCGCATTTCACTTTGCGCCATGGCGGCCTCGTGAAAGTGTGCCGGCGTGAAATCGCTCAATCGTCGTGAATTCCTCGGCGCGGCCACCCTCGGAGCCGCCGCGCTCTCCCCGCTTCGCGCACTGGCGGCCGAGCCGTCGGGCCGCAAAATCAAACTCGGTTTGATTGGATGCGGCGGCTACGGCCTGACCGACGTGAAGGCGGCGTTCAACGCGGGCGGCGTGGAGGTGGTGGCACTCTGTGACATCGATTCCGACAACTTGGGCAAAGTCGCGGCGGAAGTGGAGAAGTTGCAGGGGGCGAAACCAAAAACCCTCAAGCTGTATGAGGAGATGTTGTCGGCGCCCGGGCTCGAAGCCGTGATCATCGCAACGCCGCCGCATTGGCACGCCCTGCAGTTGATCGCCGCAGTTGGCCGCGGACTGGATGTGTATTGCGAGAAACCGCTGTCTTACGAAGTGCGCGAAGGGCGGGCGATGGTCGAGGCAGCGGCGAAAAGTGGGCGCACCGTGCAGATTGGTTTTCAGCGGCGGCAAAGTGCCGCCTTCCAGGCCGTGAAGCAGTTCATCGCCGACGGTAATCTCGGTCGCGTGGTGCAGGCCGAAGCACAGATTTTTTATAGCGCCGGCGTGCTGAGCAACACGCCGCAACCGCCGCCGCCAGCGCTCGACTGGGAGCTTTGGTGCGGACCGGGGCCCTTGATCCCGTACAGCCCGCAGGTGGGCCATCGCAACTGGCGGCTCGAGCAGACGAGCGGCCAGGGGCACCTGTACGACTGGGGTATCCACTTGATTGATGCGACGCGCACCATTCTCGGCGAAAAGGCTCCGCGGGCCGTATCGGCCGTGGGGGGAAATTTTCAGCTCCGCGGGAAGATCACGACGCCCGACACCCTCGTCGCACAGTTCGAATTCGAGCGCTGCCCGGTCACCTGGCGCCACCGGTTGTGGGGCTCCGAGGAGCACACGCCCGAGGTGAACAACGGAGTCTTCTTCTACGGTGAAAAGGGGACGGTCTTCGTGACCGATGCCCGCTGGAGCTTCACGCCGCGCGGAAAAATCGCCGAGCGCAAGACCCACGAGGTCAAAACCGACATGGGTCTCCTGCACATGGCGGAGTTTCTCGAGGCCGTGCGGCAGCGGAAACCGGCGCCCTGCTCGATCGCGGACGCGCACCTGTCGACCACGACCGTGAAACTCGGGGTCATCGCCTACGAAGCGGGCGCGCGAATCACCTGGGATCCGGCGAACGAGCAGATCGTGGGCAATGCCGCCGCAGCGAAGCTGCTCCGCCGCGACTATCGCAAGCCGTGGGTGCATCCGCTCCACGCCTAAAGTGACCTGCGTGTCAGTTGCGCGGGCGAGTTCTGGCCATTTCGCCCCGGCAGCGATGGCCTCAACGTAATCAAGGAGCCGGCCGCCGCCGCGCACATTTATGGAAAACGGCGTGTGCACCTGGAGTCGTTCACGTCGTCGCGCCACTGAGCCGAGGGACCGCAGGATCTGAAAGCCAGCGCCGACCGCGTATTCTGCGAGGGCGGCAACCACTTCGTGTGGCACACGCCCCATTGGCCCCGGTGTCAGTCAATCGCGAAACGGCTTCGTTGCACGCGGCCAGCGTTTCGTCTTTCGGATACGAGATCCACGGCTTCGAGCGCAGCCGGTACAGCAATAGATTGAAACGTTGCGCCCTGCTCAGCTCCGACTCGGCCACGCCCAACGACTCCATGGCGGCAAAGAGTCGCAGAAACGCCTCGGCCATCGGTTCCGCGCGCGCCACCGTGATCAATCGCGCGCGATCGTCCAGACTGGCGAGCTGGTCGAGCGGGCTGAGATCAGCCGGCCAGTTTTCACCCCGCTCCTTCAAAAATCGCGCCCGATCAATCCGCCCGCCCGCCCAATCACCGCTCAGCACCGCGCGGCGGCGGGTTGCAGCTGTGCTCGCAGTTGCTGAAGGAGCGTGGCCAGTGCCGGCAACGATGGCGCTTCGTTCGCCGACTGGAGC
>JBBRCR010000074.1:0-22294 GCA_038204695.1 Opitutales bacterium
CAGCACGCAGTGCAGTCGATGATCGTAGCGAGCATCTTGATGGCGGTTGATTTCTTGCTGCAACAGCGCGCGGCTGTGATCCGGAAATGCCAAGGTTAACGGGCGCATGCCGGATCATTATGCCGCGGCTCAATATCCGCAATCTTTTATGTCGTTAAGTATAGATCGCCAACTAACTGCCAGAGGATCGGTGCAGCTGTTCCAGCCCGCGCAACTGTGCGACGAGATCCGGATTCTCTTTCAGCTCCGCGAGCGGTTCTAGATTGGCGTAAATATAATCCCAATCCAGCCGCGCCCGCTGGCGAACCAATATGCCCTCGATGTCGATCCAGTCCTGCGGCCGCGCCGCGAACGCTTTCATCACGACGAGATCCTCCGCTGAACACACGCGCAAGCGGACGCTTTCGGCAAACGCGTAATCGGTCGCGCGACTCACCGCTTGCTCCTCGAAGGGCAGTCCGCCCAGAGCGATATCCGCCTTGAATCCCGCCTTCGTCCGCACCGGCAGCACGCGATTGCGCAGCGCAAAATCCGCCGCGTTCGGCACCAGCGGATCGAAATCGGCCAACAATGCCTGGATGTAGCGATCCTCGTCGCCGAAGCCCGTCAGCAACGTGATATCGACGTCCTTGGTCATTCGCTGTTCGCCCCAGCGCAGCAGCGCCATCCCGCCGATGATGCAATAACGCCAGTCGTGCCGCCGGCAGTAACCGTCCACCTCCTGCGCGGCGTCGAGCAGATCAGCCATGCCGCAACTTCGCGAACCATGCCTGCTGTTCGATGAGCCCGGTTTCGGCCGAAAGCTCCACGCCCAGACGGCGCAGCAAATCCGCCGTCGGAATGACGGCACGAATCCCCGCCGCGTCACTTTGCCTGATTTCTTCGCGGCGCAGCGCCGACAATTCCTCGCCGGCGCGAGCCCAGGCCCGGACCCGTTCGCGTTGGTGTTGCAGCTCGGACTTCGACATGGAGCCAGGCTACCACTGCTTTCTCCGAAGCCAAGCGCGCTCTGTGTCAGGGCCGATCCGAAATGGTCAGGTTAGATGCTTGCAAGCCTGTCGCCGCGCTCGATGGCCGATCCGAAAGGGTCAGGTTTTAACTCTTTCAGTCGACCTGCTCTCGGCAAGCACAGCGAGGGAGGTTTGATGCTTGCAAGCATGTCGCCGCGCTCGATTGCCCAGATTGAGTCGGGCCAGACAGCTTCCCTCCCCATACACTGAAAAACCTAAAGCCCGACCCCCTCGGTCCCTCCCCGGGCCGGAGGGGGTCGGTCAGCCGATGGGGTCAGGTTGCTAATCTGATTCTGCTGAAAAACCCTCGGTCTTGTATCATCCGAATGAGGACGCGTCGCGACACGCTGGGCGGAGGTGAACGCGTTAGAGCCGACGTGGGCTTTGAGCCGGGGATCGCGACGAAATGCAGGTGAAGCACCTCTTCCGCCTCGATTTTGTGAAGAAGAAGGGCAACGTTATCTTCTGTGGTACAGTGGGTACTGGCAAAACACACTTGGCTACGGCCTTGAGTTATGAGGCCTGCCGGCGGGGGCACTCGGTGCTCTTCACGACGGCGGTCGACGCGCTCAACCATCTCCATGCCGCGGTGGCGGCCCACCGCCTGCCGGCGGAACTCAAGCGCTATCTGTATCCATCGATATTATACATTGACGAATTAGGCTACCTGCCGATGGACAAGGCGGGCGCGGATCTCCTCTTTCAGCTCATCAGCCAACGCTACGAACGTGGTTCCATCATCCTGACCACCAACCGGGCTTACAAGCAGTGGCCCGAGATTTTTAACAACGATGCGATGATCGCCAGTGCGCTGCTGGACCGTCTGCTGCACAACGCGGAGACCGTCGTCATCACGGGCAAATCCTATCGGATGAAAGACCAGATCGAGCCGCCGCTCTAACCCAGCGCCTTGCGGTCCGCCGCGACGCGGTCGCCCTTTGAGGCAGAACGCGTTTTTCCGCCACCTGTGCCGATGGTCCTCTGCTACCATCGGCATTTTTGCGTCTAACGCCACGCTCACGCACTGACGGGAATCTCTTCTCGGCCGCCGCCCGGTTTCGCTTCCACGCTGGCGGCGTCTTACGTGCCGTGCCATCGGCATCGACGCCGTCTCCCTTGCCGCCACTCCTGACGACACCTCCGTAGCCATGTCGGTTTTCAAACCGTCGGAATCTGCCTACGTTCGCGCCGCTGCTCGCACGCAATCAGGGATTAGCGTGACGAGGGAGAATATTACGCCGAGAACGCCCCTCTGGCAGACGATCTTACGCAGGCGAGGGTTGATGGTAGGGGCCCACGCCGGAAGCCGCGCCGTCGGTGACGACTTCGCTGCCGCGCTCGATGAATTCCTCTACAACATCGAGCAGTGTGGCTCCATACAGAACGATTTTCAGCCTAGCGCAGATGGCGCTCAGATATTTTGAGCAGTTCTGGTCAGTTAGATTGAGCCATTCGTTAAGAGGTGCTTTTCTCTTTCCGAGCCGGAAGCCTGATTCCGCTTTTTTTGAGGTGGGGTATACGGTTAGGGTGACGCACACCTATCTGCCATCCGTACTCGACCCCGCTGAATTCGCATTCCTGACCCGGCTGCACCCGGAGACCGTCCGCGCAAAGATCCGCGCACGCATCATCGTGGCCCATGGCCGTCCGGCGCGCATCCCTTGCCGCGAGCTTCTCGCCTTCGGAGTGACCCTGGAGGATGCCCTGCAACTGCTTAACGCTCGGGCAGCTGCGGATACTTCAGCGCAAGCACAGCCGGATCAACCGACATCGCAGCTGCGGTCAGCGGCGTAATGGCCTGGTATGCTTTCCCCGCTTCGGTGGTAGCGATCCCGTTATAGGTGGACCACAACTTCTCCTGGTTCTTGTGCACCAGGATCGTAGCCGTCAGCCCCGGGTTCTTGTACGCCGCGACGTGGTGGGTGGGCATCGTGTGCCTCAGGCAGTTGTGCGGATGTACGACGTTCGCCGCCGCGAATAGCGACGACTTCAGGTGCATGTACTGGTTGTTGGTGAGGTCCCACCCCGAGTCTCCCGCATACTCCAACCATGCCCACAGGTTCTCAGGGTACCCATCAACGTAGCGGTAGCCGCCCGTTTTGAGCTTCTGCAGTAACACCCCCCTGTCCGCGAGATTGATTTCGCCTTGGGTGATCCGCACCGCGCTGGAGAACCGGACACCTGCGAAGGCCTCAAGAGCCAGCCTGGAAAGGGCGGGCTGGTACTTGGGCTTCGCCATCGCATAAGCAAAGAGCTTCGCCGTCTCCGCCACGGTGAGTATCCCCACTACTTCGACAGCATCTGGCAACAGCCTGACCTCAGACATGGGGTTCCGCGGGAAGTCCTTGTGGTAAAATTCGTATAGCGAAACCAGGGACCGGACGTACGAGTTAAAGGTGGCGGCCCTGTCGAAGCCCAGATCCTCCCGGATCCACTGCGTCGCCACCTTGCCCGTCACGTCGGCCATTTTCCGCCCGCCGAAGGCAACGGAGAACAACTTGAGGTGGGTCCGCTTGTGATCGGCGTGGCCCTTGCTGATCGTTTTGAGCACCACCCGCTCGTCCAGGTCGGTGATGAATTCGGCGACACCCGCCGTCACGGTCCGGGTGGGCACCATGTTCCCCGCCGCCAAGTGGGCCTTCCAGCCCGCCACGACGTCTACCCATGGCGTGGGGGCGGTGGCTTGCCGGAACGCCACCCAATCCTTCAGCTCATCCCGGGTGGGCACCAGCGCCAGTGTGCCGCGCTTCGCCGCCCGCGCCAGATCTGCCAGCTTGTCGTCCCGTGCTTTCGCCGTCTTGAAAAACTGTTTCTTGGCGGCGCCGTCCACCCGCCAGAACACGCCATACGGGCTGGGCCGGTCAGCTCGGTCCGGCAGGGCCCGAATCCCGTTGGTCCTACCTTGGGGCTTTTGGGGCTCCGCTGGAGTTTCGCTTGGGGCTCCGCTGGGGCTCGAATCCATGCCGTATTGGACTGCATCGGGCTGTATCGCAAAGCAAGCTCCACCTATGAAAAAGAAAACCTCAGGGGTGCCTGACGTTGGATGGTGGACCCTACTGGACTCGAACCAGCGACCTTTTCCATGTCAAGGAAACGCTCTAACCAACTGAGCTAAGGGTCCGGAAAAATTCGAAGGTGGAATAAGCAGCGGGTCACCCTGCGCGCGCAAGTCAAAAAGTCATCCCGCCCAGTGGCGATTCGCGCGACGGCCCGAGTTGGCCGACCGGCGGGGGCCACGGTTTGGCGGGTGCCATGCAGAAGGGCTTGCCGGAAACACGCGCGCTGCGCTCACTCGCGACACACTCATGCTTCAATCGCTCCGGATTCGTAATCTGGCCCTGCTCGAGGAAGTCGCCCTCGACTTCGAGGCTGGCTTCACCGCCGTCACGGGTGAGACGGGCGCGGGCAAGAGCATTCTCCTCGGCGCACTCAGCCTCCTGGCGGGCGAGCGGGCTGACAAAACGATTATCCGACAGGGTGCTGCCGCAACCGAGGTGGAAGCCTCGCTTTATTTCGCCGATTCGAAACGGATCGATGCGGTGCTCGCGGACATGGACTTGCCGCCGACCGAGGAAGGGGTGCTCATTTTAAAGCGTAGTTTGCCGCGCGAAAAAGCTCCGCGCATTTCGGTCAATGGAAGCCTCGCAACGCTGGCGGCGCTTCAGCGGCTCGGCGAACACTGGATCGATTTCCACGGGCCAAGCGAGCCACGGCGGCTGCTGAAGGAGAGCTGCCAGCTTGACATGCTGGACTTGTTTGGCCGGGCAGGGGACGCGCTCGGACGTTACCAACAGGCTTTTCGCGCATGGCGCGCTCTGGCTGCCGAGCATGATCGAATCGCGAACGAAACGAAACTGTCGCCGGATCAAATCGATTTTTTGCGCAACCAACTCGAACGAATGGACGCGCTGGAGTTGACGGAGGAGGCCATTGAAACGCTCGAGCGGGATTTCCAACGCATGAGCCGCTCGCAGGAATTGATCGACCTCGCCTCGATCCTCGCGTCGGGGCTTGGGGATGAAGACGGGGTCCAGTCGCGTCTGGCCGCGCTGCTGCGGGAGGCGCGCCATTTAGAAACGATCGACACCGCGAGCAAAGCGCTGGCCGACCGGCTGGCATCGGCCGCCGTGGAAATTGCCGACCTGGCGGGCGAGTTTTCCGCCTTGAGCCAGCAAATGCAGTTTGATCCGGAGCAGGTGGAGGGCATCGCCACCCGGATGAACACCTGGCTCGAGTTGAAGCGCAAACACGGTGGCGACGTGCGTGGCGTGCAGGCGGCGCGCGATGAGATGCGTCGCCGGCTCGAGGTGCAGGGCGATCTCGAAGGCACGCTCGCGCGAATCGAAAAGGAAATCTCCGATGCGGCGCGGCTCGCCCAGCAGGAGGCGAACACCCTGCGCCTGCTCCGGGAGAAGGCCGCGCGGGAACTCGCCAAGGCGGCGGCGAAGAGCATGGCGCAGCTCGGATTCAAGCGCGCCGACTTCCAAGTGCGCATTGTGTCGCTTTCGGACTTCACGCCGAGTGGAGACTGTCGCGCCGAGTTTCTCTTTTCGCCGAACGTCGGCGAACCGCCGTTGCCGCTGAACCGGATCGCCTCGAGTGGTGAACTCGCCCGCGTGATGCTGGCGCTGAAAACCGTGCTGGCCGATCTCGATGACATTCCTCTGCTCGTGTTCGACGAGGTGGACGCGAATGTCGGCGGCGAAATCGGCCGCGTCGTCGGTGAGAAGATGGCCGGCATTGCGCAGCATCATCAAGTCTTGTGCGTGACCCATCTGCCGCAGGTGGCGGCGCAAGCGACGTGTCACCTGGTGGTCAACAAGGACCAGTCGACGGATCGCACCGTCGTGACGATCGAGCCGATTCAGGCGAGTCGGAAGGCGAGGGTGAGCGAACTCGCGCGGATGCTCGGCGATCGCTCCGCCAGGAGCGCCCTCGCCCACGCCGAAGAGTTGTTGATCCGGTCCTAAGCAGACGTCCATCAACCGCCAGAGGCCGTGACAATCTCCTGCGGAGGCGCGGCCACGTGCACCGGCCGGCGGAAGCTCCGCCATTTGCCGAGCGGGATCAAGGCAACCCCGATGGCGATCACCTGGCTTAGCATGAACGCGGACAGCGACCAGAATGCGGCATCGGTAAAACCGTAGCTGTGCAGTCCGACGCCGAGCATGTTTGTGCCGAACCAACTCCAACTCGTGACGATATTGCCGAATACGGCCAGCGCCATCAGCCCGCGCTGGCCCACCATTCCGCCCCAGCGTGCGTGCAGGATGAGCGCGTTCCACATGACGATCAGCAACGCACCGTTCTCCTTGGGATCCCAGCCCCAGAACCGGCCCCACGACTGATCGGCCCAGATGCCACCCAGCACCGTTCCGACGAAACTGAACAGTGTAGCGAAACAAATGATACCGTAGACCATTCGGGTGAGCGAATCAGCGGTCACCTTGTCGAGTGACTTGGTGAACACACCGCGACCGATGTAGATGAGCGCCAGAAAACCCGCGAGGAATGTCGCCGAATAACCGGCCGTCACCACCACCACGTGAGTGGCGAGCCAGAAATTCGAGTCCAGGACCGCCCGCATCATCTCGAGCGTGTCCCCACTCAGGGCGAGGTGGTGCGCGATCAACAAGGTGGCAAATCCGATGACTCCGGCGGCCACGCTGCCGACCGCGTTTTTGTAGATCGCTTCCAGCACCAGACACAACCCCACGGCACCCCAACCGACGAAGAGCGCGGATGAGTAAAGATTGGTCACTGGCGGCCGGCCCTCGAGCCACATGCGCGTGGCAATGCCCGCGGTCGCCAGAACCCACGCCACGGCCACGAGCCAGAAAGCCGAGCGGCCGAGCACCTGCGGCCATTTGAGCCACGAAAAGATGCCGACGAAAAATGCCACGGCATAAAGCGACATGCTGGTGTAGAACGGTTCGGCCGCATTGAACGTGGCCTCCGCATCACTCTTTTTCAGTTCGCGCGCAAAACGTTTGGCCAGTTCCGCCCGGAACAGCCGGACCACTTCGTTGAATTGCTTCGGCTGGTCCTGGCGCCACGCGTGGGCCAGACCCGCGTAGGCGAGCGCGGCGGCATCCACCTGCCCGGTGCGGAACGTGTCGAGTAAAGCCGCGCCGGATGTTCTCCATGCGTCCGGTTCCGCCGCGTTCTTCGCCGGCGGAACGACAAGGTAGTTCGTGCGCTCCGCCATCGCGACGAAGCTCTCGCCCATGTCGGTCACGGCCTTCACGGCCGCTTCGTCGTGGGGCTGGCCGGCCTGGCGCGCGCGAACCGCGGCCACGCCTTCCGTCAGCTTGTCCTGGAATTTCAGCAGGTCCCCGAGAAAATCCGGGCGCCCGGGCATGACGAGGGCGTGGCGGAGTCGCTCGTATTGCACCAGATTGGAATACAGCTGGAGCACGGCGCGCTGGAATACACTGCGCGCGGGCGTGTCGGTCTGGCCCGCCAGCCGCGCCTGATCCTGGATGGCCTGGAGATGCGGCTTCAGGTCGGCGTATGCAAAACGCCGATGCGATCCGGGCAGGAATCCGACAATGGCCAGCGTCTTCCTGGCCGTGCTGCTATATTCGATTTTGAGGTTCTCCTCCGTCTTGCCGATGAGGGCGAGCAACTCCGGACTATCGATCGCGAAAGTTGGATACGTGTCGGCTTTCTCCGGCCGGAACGCGACATCCAGCAGCCATTCGGACGGGGATTGGACAAACGTGCCCTCGTTGGGCGAACTCACCCGCTGGCGACCTTGCAGTTGCAGGAGGGAACTGCGCGCAACGGTGTCCAGCGGTTTGACGCGACCGTTCGCCAGCACGGGCAAGCGCCCAAAACCCGCCACGTCGAACGCCCCTGCGTTTTTCGGCGGCACAAGTGTCCGGGCGACGTACACGAGCGCGGCGACCAGGACGACGATGGGCAGGATTTTCTTCATGCGTGGGCAGATAACGCTGACGATCTCCGCCCGCAGGGCAGAGAGTGGGAACCGATTAAGAGAGTGCGAAGCCGGACACGGCGCAAGTCGCGAGCGCCGATCGGCGGCGAACAGGGGCGGCGGCTCGGCCAGAAATCAGCCCCGCGCTGCCGGGTCACCGTTAAGTCGCGGCACGGCAATGTTTCCAAGTTGTTACGTTTTCCAACGTGCGCGCGCGTAAATCCGGGTTTCACTTACGGAACCCACCGATGAAATTAAACTACCCTGTTCGTTGCCTGCTGTTGGTCGGCGCCCTGTGCGCCTCGGCTCTCAATTCCTGGTCTCAAGTGATCGAGCTCCGCGCGACAATCAACGCCGCGCAGGAAAATCCCGCGACCACCTCTCCTGCCACCGGCCTGGCGATCATGTTGTATGATCTCAGCACCAACAAATTCGATCTCATGGTGTCGATCAACAACCTGTCGAACACCGCGACGGCCTCACACATTCACGAGGGCGCGTCCGGTGCGAACGGCCCGGTCGTGACCGGCTTGGGCGGTGAATCCGCCTACGTGCGCAGCGGCAGCACGCTGACCGCCACGTTCCGCGACGTCACGCACCTCGGTGACAAGTTGAAGCTCATCCAGGGCGGAACCTACTTCAACCTCCACACGGCGCAGTTCCCGGGCGGCGAAGTGCGCGGGCAGCTGAGCCCGCGGCCGGTGCGGCTCGTCGCGAACATGGATGTCGCGCAGGAGGCGGTCGTATTTCCCAACCTGAATTTTTCGGGGCTCAACGACTTTGGCGCCGCGGTGATGCTCTACGATCCGGCGGCGCACACCATCCGGCTGCGGATGTCGCTGTTTAATTTCAACAATACCTTCAGCAACTCGCATTTTCACAATGGCGCGCCCGGCGTGGGTGGCGGCACCACGGTCAACTTGGGCAACAATGCGAACGCCGGCGGCTATAGTAATACCAATGGGTATATAGCCGGGACCTTCGACGTTCCCATGGGCACGACCGATCCGATTGCGCTGCTGACGGGGAATATGTACCTGAATTTTCATAGCGCCGGGACGTTCAGCGGCGGCGAACTGCGCGGCCAGGTGCGAGTCTCCAACGAACTTCCGACCACGCGCCTCGCGAACACGTCGGTCCGTGGTCTCGCCGGCACTGGTGATCAGACGTTGATTCACGGCTTTCACGTCACCGGGCCGGATCCCGTTCGCGTGCTGATCACCGCCAAAGGTCCGTCCCTTACCGCGTTTGCCGTGACGGGTGCGCTCGCGAATCCCATTCTCACGTTGTATGATTCCGGCCGCCGGCAGATCGCGACCAATGACAACATGGGCACCATTGCCGCCGGCTCGGAGCTGGCAGGTGTTCCTGGCGTGCCGACCAACGCCAATGAGTCCGCCCTCGTCGTTGTATTACCGCCCGGAAACTACACGGCCACCGTCTCGGCCGCCGCCGGCACGGGTGTGGCGCTGCTCGAGATCACCGACCTGCGTCTCATCGGACCGGGTTTTACCGCCACCGCGGATTGAGCGGGACCCTTTTTGGACCAGTGCGCAGCCTCCACGCGCCGGTCCTTGAACGCAGACGGACTGCACCGCCGGTCAGAGCCCCGATCTTCAGTCTGTCCGGTGGTCGCCCGGCGCCTCAGTGGCGCCGGGCTTTTTTCTTTGCCGCGACGGAGCGGGCCGCGAATAAGAGAGCCATGACGCTCCTTCCGCTGGGCGATTCCGCCGTCACGGTCGTGTTCGGCGCCCTCAACGACGAAGGGATGGCCGCTCGCGTCCGCGCGTTCGCGGCGGAAATCAGGCGACATCCGCCGCACGGGGTGATCGACGTCGTACCGGCGTTCGCGTCCGTCACGGTGTTCTATGACATCGCGCGGATCATTGATTTCGGACGGCTCTGCGCCGATCTCGAAGCAGCGGGCGAGCGGGCGGAAGCCGCCGTGATTACGGGCACCACTCGGCACATTGAAATTCCGGTCGCCTACGGTGGCGAATTCGGGCCGGACTTGGAAACCGTGGCGACGCAGACCGGTCTGCGGGCGGCGGAAATCACGGCTCTCCACGCCGGTGCGGAGTATCTCGTCCACGCCATCGGTTTTGCACCGGGTTTTCCGTATCTGGGCGGGTTGCCGGCGCGACTCACGGTGCCGCGACGGACGACGCCGCGGCCTCGGGTTCCCGCTGGTTCCGTGGGGATTGGTGGGGCGCAGACCGGAATCTATTCGATCGAGACCCCGGGCGGCTGGAACCTCATCGGCCGCACCCCGCTCCGGTTGTTCGATCCCGCGCGGGCCGATCCGGCGCTGCTTCACCCGGGCGACCACGTTCGGTTTCGCGCCATTGCGCCGGAGGAATTCGAACACACCTTCGTCGCGCAACAGACCGTGCTTCGGGCCAACGCCAGCCGCGAAGGGCGGGACGATGTGCCCACCGGCATTCAGGTGTTGCGCGCGGGCATGTACACGACGGTGCAGGATATAGGGCGGTCGACCTGCCGCAGTGCGGGAGTCGCGGTGGGGGGAGCCGTGGATGCGTTTGCGCTGCGGCTGGCGAATCTCCTCGTCGGCAATCCGGAGACCGCCGCGGGCCTGGAGTTCACCCTCGTTGGCCCCGAACTGACGTTCCTGCACGACACGCTGATCGCGGCCGGCGGCGCCGACTTTGGCGTGCCCCGCTGGCGCCCGTTGCGAATCACGGCGGGCACGCGCCTGAATTTTGGCCCGGTCGCGAAGGGCTGTCGTGGATACATTGCCGTCGCCGGCGGGATTGCCGTTGCCGCGGTGCTCGGCAGTCGCGGCACGCACGTGCGCGCCGGCTTCGGCGGGTTCGAAGGGCGGCCGCTGCGGGATGGCGATTTGATTCCGGTGCCGGACATCGTGCCGCGGGTGTCGGGACACTGGCGGATCGACGAGCGGATTCTGCCCGGGTATTCGAACGCGCCGGAACTCCGTGTGGTTGCTGGTGCGCAGAGGAGCGAATTCAGCGCGGAGCTTTCCGGGCTGGACTTCAAGGTGAGTCCTCACTCCGACCGAATGGGGTTGCGGCTCGCGGGCCCTGTCCTCCAGCGAGACACGCGCGACGACCTGCTCTCCTCGGCCGTGGCACCGGGCACGATCCAGGTGCCGCCGGACGGCCAGCCCATCGTGCTCCTGGCCGACGCCCAGACGATCGGCGGGTATCCACAGATCGCTCACGTGATTTCCGTTGATATGCCGATTCTGGGCCAGTTGCGGCCGGGCGACACCGTGCGGTTCCGGGAGGTGGCGCTGGCCGAGGCGCATGGCCTCGTGCTGACCCGGGAGCACGCGCTGGCGATGCTGCGCGAGGGTCTCGCGCAGAAACTCGGCTGACGGCGGGTCCGGGGCGGCGGGCGCCAGCGAGTGGATGCCGGGCCGCTCGTGCCTCCCGCCACCCGCGGCACGAGAAAATGCGGAATCGAATTGTGATGCGACCGCGTTCGGATTGCTTTCGCTTAATCCGCGTGCCGTCCCCGTATTCCATCGATCTCAACTGTGACCTCGGCGAAGGCTTCGCCCATGACGCCGAGCTGATGACGCTTGTTTCGTCGGCCAACATCGCCTGTGGGGCGCATGCGGGCAATTTGGATACGATGATCGAGGCGGTGGAAGGCGCGGCCCGACATGGGGTGGCGGTGGGGGCGCATCCGGGCTATTTCGATCTGGAGAATTTCGGGCGGATTGAACGCGCCCTCGAGCCGGACGAGGCGGCGCGGCTGGTGATGCTGCAACTGGAGCAAATCTACGAAGTGGCGGGGCGCCGTCTGCGGCACGTGAAGTTGCATGGCGCCCTTTACAACCAGGTGAGTCGCGAGCCGCTCCTGGCCGATGCGGTGGCCGCGGAACTGGCCCGGCTGTGGCCGAACCTGATCGTGTTCGCGCTGGCCGGCAGCATTTTTGCCCGCGCGCTGCGTTCCCGGCAAATGCGGCTGGCCGAGGAGGTGTTCGCCGATCGCACGTATCAGCAAGATGGATCGCTCACGCCGCGCTCCCAGCCGGGGGCCTTGCTCGCCGACGAGGCCCAGGCGGTCGGCCAGGTGCTGCGGATTTTGCGCGAGGGGGTGGTGCGCTCGGTCGGGGGCGTCGATGTGCCCGTGCATGCCGACACGATCGGCGTGCATGGCGACGGCCCGAATGCGGTCGCGTTCGGCCGCCGGTTGCGGGAGGAACTCGCGGCGGCCAATATCGCCGTCAAACCGGTGGCGACCGCAACGAGCTGAGCGTCGGATCCTCCGCGTCGCCGGGATCGAGCCGCCTTTCGAAACCATGAAAACCGTGCTGGTCGTCGGCTTCGAACCGTTCGGAGGCGAGCGCCGCAACCCGGCGCAGGAAATTGCCGCCGCGTTGCACGGGCGGGTGATTGCGAAGCGGCTTCTGGTGGGCGCGGTCCTCCCGTGCACCTTCGGTGAATCCAGGGCCGAGTTGAAGCGCCATCTGCGGCGGCATCGACCCGAAATCGTGGTCGCGGTGGGCCAGGCCGGAGGGCGGCCGGACATCACGCCCGAGCGGATCGCGATCAACGTCGATGACGCGCGCATTCCGGACAATCGGGGCGCACAGCCGGTGGACCGGCCCATCGTCCGGCACGGTCCCGCGGCCTACTGGTCAACGCTGCCGATCAAGGCGATTGTCGCGGCGCTGCGCGCCCGGGGAGTGCCCGTGAGCGTCTCGCAATCCGCGGGCACGTTCGTCTGCAATCACGTTTTTTATGGACTGATGCACGCGTTGCGTCGCCGTCCGGGCGTGCGCGGCGGGTTTATTCACGTGCCGTTCCTGCCCGGCCAGGTAAAGCGGAACGAGCCGAGTCTGCCGCTGGAGACCATGGTCGAGGCAATCGCCCTGGCCGTGGAAGTGAGTTTGCGGACCCGGCGCGACCGGCGGCTCGGGGACGGGCAGACGCACTGATCATTCGTGGCGGCGGGCGCCCCACCCGGGGAGACGACGGGAACCCCCACCGGCAGACTACAGTGACGCCTCGATGGCGACGATGCACACGTCGTCTTCGAAGTCGGAACGGCCGCTGTGTCGGGCCATTTCCCGCAGCACGCGATCGCAAATGTCGCTCACCCCGCGTCCGCGGCCCTGCGCGAGGAGCTCGCGCATCCTTTCCTCCCCGAAGAGGCGCCCGGCGGTGTCGCTCGCCTCCAGGACGCCATCCGTGTATCCCAGCAGCGAATCGCCGGGGGCAAACTCGCACTCGTGGCTCGTGTACGCGAAATCGGCCAGCAACCCGGCCGCGGGTTCGGGATCGGCCGGAGCGAGCCGCTCGATCGCGCCAGACCGCGCGTGCAGCACGAGCGGCGGAGGGTGACCGGCATTGCCGTAGGAGAGCGAATGCGCCGCCACGTCGATCACGGCGAAAAATGCCGTCGTGAAAACCGGCTGGCCGGTCTGCTCGACAATCGGCATCAGCGAGCGGTTGATCTCGCTGAGCACGTGCGCGGGATCGGATGCCCGTTTGCCCATCTCCTCGACCACCCCGCGGACGAGCGCCGTGAGCAGCCCGGCGCGAACCCCGTGTCCCATCACGTCGCAGACCAGCATGCCGCACTGCGTATCCGACAATTGGATAATGTCGAAAAAATCCCCCCCGAGCGTGCTCGCCGGAAGATAACGATGGGCGAATTGCAGGGCGCTGCGCGCGGCGGGCACGTGGCGGGGAAACACCGGATAGGCGCGGTTCAGGAACGCCTCCTGCACCTGGCGGGCCATCCGTAGATCGGCCTCCATCTCGGCCGTCCGGCGCTGCAACTCGGCCTCGGCGATCTTCCGGCGGGTGATGTCGTGGCTTATTCCCACCAGCCCCACGATCTGTCCCTGCAGGTCACGTAACGGAACTTTGGTGACAAGCGCCCATTGCACCGCATCCGCTTCGCCGAAGTCCGATTTTTCCTGGTTCAGGATGGATGGGCCGCCCCCGAGGACCTGCCGATCGTCGACCAACGCCTGCCGGCCGCGCTCGCCCGGGAAAAATTCGAGCGCCGTGCGGCCGAGCGCGCCCGCTTCGGACGTGAGGCCGAGCATTTCCAGGTGCGCCTTGTTGCTGACAACGTAGCGTGACTGGAGGTCCTTCACGTACAGCCGGCTCGGCAGGTGATCGATGATGGTGCGCAGCAGATTGCGCTCCTCCACCAGCTGCTGCTCCGCCTGCTTCGCCTCGGTGACGTCCCGGGTGAGTCCGAAGGTTCCGATGATTTTTCCGTTCGCATCGCGCCATGGCATCTTCGTCGACGAAGCCCAGCCCTGCTTGCCGTCGCGCATGGTGAGCCGCTCGATTTTCGCAATGATGGGCTGGCCGCTGCGGATGATTTCCTGCTCGTCGGCGAACGCACGCTCGGCGTGTTCGCGGGAGAAGAAGTCGAAATCGGTCTTCCCGACACACTCGTCGGGCGAGACCGCGCCGAGCGAGCGGGCATGGGCGGCGTTATTGCGGACGAAGCGGCTCTGGAGGTCTTTGAAATAGATGCGGTCCGGAATGTTATCCATGAGCATCCGCAAAATCTCCGAGTCGACCGACGACGGATGGACGCCGGGTGGGATGACGGGAGGATGTTCGCTCATACAGGCTGGGGGGCGCACGGCTTCAGTCGAACCGCGAGCTGACTGAATTCGGACGCGGAAGGCGACACTGTTGTTCCGACGCCCGTCTGCAATCTTCTGCGGTCGGCCAACCGGTCTGGTGCCGGAAACGCGCTCGCGGCCCCCGTGACGATTTCCTGGATTCCCGGAAAAATCCGCCGCCGGATCGGCGGGGGCGTTCCTCGTTGTCGCAAAGCGCGAGAACGAGAAACGTGCCGGACGATTATTTTTTGACGATGCTGAACCAGTCGCGCTTCTCGCCCTTTTCGTTCAGAAAGACAAAATCGAGCTTCAGTCCGTTGACGTCGATCACGGAGGAGCCCGCCTCGTTGAGAGAGAGGTAAAACACGGGGTGGTTCAGCGGCACGGGGCGCGAACTCGCGTGACCGGCGCTGCCCGTCACCACCGACACTTCTCCGAAATGCGGCGTGCGCTGGCGCGGCTTCGTGTAGGCACCGTCGCCCTCGGGGCGGCCAGTCGTCTTTTGTTTGACGTGCCGGCCGACATCGAACGTGTCGCTCTTCCCGTAATGTCCGTCGATCAGCCAGGAGCGTTCGTAGACGTGCGAATGGCCGGTGAGGATGAGATCGACGCCGCCCTGTTCGAGCACCGGCAGGAAGATCGCGCGCATGTCGTTCATCCGCCCCTGGCTGTCGCTATCCTTGTCCGAGTCGTGCGTGCCTTTCGTATACGTCGGGTGATGGAAGAACGCGATGATCCAGTCGCGCGTGGTCGCGGTGAGATCCGCCTTCAGCCACTGCATCATGGCACCATTCGGCGACCGATCGGAATCATGCGAATCGAGGCAGATGAAGTGAATGTTGGCGTAATCAAAGGAGTAGTACGCCTCGGTGCCGGACATCACGCCGCCCGCCTCGCCCCGCTTCGGCAGCGTGAAGATGTCATAATACACGCCGGATTCCGTGAGCGAGTTGGCGCTCTTGCCGTCATGGTTTCCCAGGGTGGACCACACGGGCGAGGTCCGCAGCGTCTGCGGATACATCTCGAAGATGGCTTTCTGATAATCGGCGTCGGTGCCGTCCGGATACGCGTTGTCGCCCAGCAGCAGCCACAGGTCTGTCGCGCGGTCGCCGGTGTATTTATAGTAGACATCCCGCACGGCGCTCTGGATGGGGCCCTTGGTGCCGGGATCGCCGAGCACCCACACGCGGGTGGGCTTCACGGAGCCGGCGGTTGGCGGCGTGGTGAAGCTGTTGACGGCGGCGCGGCCCGGGGCATCCTCGGCGGCCGCTTTCTTCTCGGCGCTGGGCGGGGGCAGGGCGGCGGCGCCCACCGCATAATAATAACGCGTGTCAGGTTTCAGGCCTGCCAGCGGCACAATGTGCTCCGTCGTGATGCCCTCGGCGCGCGCGCTCGAAGTCAGCTGGTTGCGCTCGAGGCCGTAACTCACCACGGAGGCCTCCGTCGTGTCGGTGCGCCAGCGAACCACCATGCTGGTGGGGGTCGCGGACTGCAGGTACGGGCCGCGCACGATCGTGGTCGCCGCGGGGAGCGCGGAACCGGCCACGAGCGCGAGAGTGAGGAATGACAGGGGGAGTTTCATGGAGAAAATCAGGAGGTGGGAGCAGTGAGTCGTTCGAGTTCCGCGGCAAGTTTTGCGGCGCCGGGCGACGTTCGCAGCCAAACGGGCAACTGCTCGATGGCCGCGCGCGCGTCGGAGTACGCGGCGCGTGCCTCGACGGGCCGGCCGGCGCGGAGCAGCAGGTCGCCGCGGCGCTTCAGCCAGATTTCCTTGCGCTCGGACTGCGCTGCCATGGCGGCGAGGCGGGCGAGCGCTGCCTCGAACAGACCGGCGGATTCCTCGAGTTGGAGTGCTCGCAATTGCAGCGTGTGCACCGGTCCGACCCGCGCGATCGCGGCGTCGAGGCTGCGAATCGCCTCTGGCGCGGCGCGGACGAGCGCCGCGCGTTCGAGAAACAGTTCGGGCCGCGGAAATTCGATCAGCTGCAGCGCGGTTTCGAGATCGCGCAGCGCACCGGCGCGATCACTGGTGGCGGCGCGGGCACGACTCCGGAGAATGCTGGCTTCGGCATCGCGCGGGTCCAGGCGGAGCGCGCGATTGAGGTGCTGACACGCCTCTTGCGCATTCCCCGTGCGCAAGGCGAGCGCCCCACGCAGCCGGGCGAGTCCGGGCAGTTGGGGGGAAAGCTCAGCCGCGCGCAGATAGTTTGCCTCGGCCTGCACCCAATCTTCGTGCTGCGCGTAGAGTTCACCGCGCTCGAGGTACAAGACAGCGTTTGCCGGCGACGCCGCGATCAGCGGGTTCAGTCGCTCCAGCGCGCCCTCGATCTCAGGATGCGCGCGAACGAGCGCCGCCATTAGCAGGGCGCAAGCAACCGCGGTGGCACGCAGCAGCGCAGAGAATGTTTCGAAACGACCGGACACGGGGAGATGGCGAATGACGAATCGAAGCGTGCAAGGTTGCGGGGAGAACGGGCAACGTGAATCGGCATCGTCAGAGTCACGTGCGACCGGACTCAGGTATTGAACCGGAACAGCGCCACATCGCCGTCCTTGAAAATGTAGTCCTTGCCCTCCAGGCGATATTTGCCGGCTTCGCGAGCGGCCGCGATGCTGCCCAAACGTGAAAGGTCGTCGTAAGCGACGACTTCGGCCTTGATGAATCCCTTTTCGAAATCGGTGTGGATCACGCCCGCGGCCTGTGGCGCCCGCCAGCCCTTCTTGATCGTCCAGGCTCGCACCTCTTTCTCACTCGCGGTGAAATACGTTTGCAGCCCGAGGAGAACGTAGGTCCCGCGAATCAGGGCCGACACGCCCGAGTCGCCGACACCCAGGTCCCTGAGGAATGACTTCGCCTCGTCGGGCGTCAGGTCAATCAACTCGGACTCGATCTTCGCGGAAATGGGCACGTAAGCGGCATCGTGGTGCGTGCGGACGTACTCCGCCACTTGCTTCACAAACGGGTTCTGCTCGGCGGTGGCGAGGTCATGCTCCGCGACATTGCAAGCAAACAGAACGGGTTTCGCGGTGAGGAGCTGAAAGAGTTTCATCAGCGCCTTCTCGTCTTCCGTCGCCGGCATGGTGTTGGCGGTTTTCCCGGAGTTCAGGTACGGCTCGAGTTTCTGGAGCAGCGCCATCTCGATGATGGCGTCCTTGTCGCCGGACTTTGCTTTCTTTTGCGTTTTCTCGATTCGGTTGGTCACGGCCTCGAGGTCGGCGAGCGCGAGTTCGGTCGTGACCACCTCGATGTCGCGCACCGGGTCGATCGATGACATCGTGTGCATGATATCCGGATCTTCGAAGCAGCGGACGACTTGGAGGATGGCATCGACCTCGCGAATATTCGCGAGGAACTGGTTGCCCAATCCTTCACCTTTGCTCGCTCCAGCGACGAGGCCGGCGATGTCGACGAACTCGATGGCAGCGGGGATGATGACACTCGTTCTGGCAATTTTTTGCAGCACCGCCATCCGCTCGTCGGGGATGGTGACCACGCCGATGTTCGGGTCGATGGTGCAAAAGGGATAGTTAGCCGCCTCGGCTTTTCGGGAGCGCGTGAGGGCGTTGAAGAGAGTGGACTTGCCTACGTTGGGCAGCCCGACGATGCCAGCTTTGAGCATAAAACCGGCCAACGTCTCCGTTGACCTATGGCCGGTCAATGGAAAATCCGGGCCGACTTCCCGTTTTGGGTTTTCGGAAACCGGGAACTGAAAACGAAAAATCCAGAACCGGTGCGGTTCACGGCGCGGGCTTGACAAGTCGATCGGCGGGCGGTCTTGTGCTCAGCTTTTCCAGGCAAGAATCGCTCCGTTAAACTTCTGACATGGCTCTCAAAATCCGTCTAACCAAGGTTGGTTCCGTGCACCAGCCGCTGTATCGTGTGGTCGTCGCTGAGGCGCGCTCGCGCCGCGATGGCGCCGCGGTCGAAAACATCGGCACCTATCGCCCGGGTGACAAGGGTAACCCCATCAATCTCAAGCTCGATCGCGTCGAATATTGGCTGAGCAAGGGCGCGAAGCCCACCGATACGATGCACGCCATGATCAAGAAGGCGCGTCGCACCGCGGCGGCCACCAAGACGGAGACGCCCGCCGCCGCGACGGCCTGAGCTTCCCGGCAGTCGGGAAGGCTGCCCCGTAACGGCACCTTTCCCTCGATGAGCCCCGGCGTGCCCGGGGCTTTTTTATTCTTCCCGCCCGCCCTATTCTCCATGTTCAGTGCGTGCCAGCCGTGCCGCTTACCATTGATATCCTGACGCTATTTCCGCGGATGCTCGACGGCTTTCTGGCGGAGAGCATTCTGGGGAAGGGTATTGCCGCGGGCCTGCTGAAAGTGAGTGTCCACGATGTTCGCGAGTGGACGACCGACAAGCACCGCACGGCGGATGACCGGCGTTTTGGCGGGGGTGCGGGTAGGGTTATGAAACCCGTGCGGTTTTTTTCCCCATTTGAACAACTGCAAACGCCCGGATGTCGCCGGATTTACCTCACGCCGGATGGCACCCCGTTATCGCCGGCGGTTGCCGGGGAGCTTTCGCGGCAGCAACATCTCATTTTGTTGAGCGGCCATTACGAGGGCGTCGACCAGCGGATTCGCGATGTGCTCATCGATCAGGAAATTTCGATTGGCGATTATGTGCTGACAAATGGCACGCTGGCGGCGGTCGTCGTGGTCGACGCACTTGCGCGTTTCATTCCCGGTGTGCTCGGGGAGGAAAAGTCATTGACGCACGAATCCTTCACCAGCAAGTTGCTCGACTTTCCTCAATACACGCGTCCCGCCGAATTTCGGGGCCTGTCAGTGCCCGAGGTTCTTCTCTCGGGCAATCATGCCGAAATCGAAAAATGGCGCCAAGCGCGTGCGCTGGAAAAAACCCGCCAGGTACGTCCCGATTTACTGAACTAATTCACTGCCATGAACCCGATTATCCAAGAGATCACCTCCGCCCAGGTGAAGAAAGACATGACGCCGTTCAAAGTCGGCGACGGCGTGCGTGTGCACACCAAGGTCCGTGAGGGCGACAAAGAGCGCGTGCAGGTTTATGCCGGCATCGTGATCGCACGAAAGGGTCATGGCATCCACGAGACGTTCACCGTCCGCCGCCTCAGCTACGGCGAGGGCGTCGAGCGCGTTTTCCCGGTCAACTCGCCGAACATCGAGAAAATCGAGGTCGAGCGCGAGTCCGAGGCGATGAAGGCGCGGCTTTATTACCTGCGTCGTCGTACCGGCAAGGCCGCCATGGCGATCAAGGCAAAGGATCGCGCCGCGGAAATCCACGCCGAGAAGGTTGCCGCGACCACCAAGGCGGCCCCAGCCGAAAAGCCTGCACCGGCAAACCCGGCGGCGGAGCCCGCGGCCGCCAAGAGCTGAGCTCGGCTCGAACACATTTCGGATCAAGCGAGTCCCGGTTGGGACTCGCTTTTTTTTGCGCTGGTGGTCCAGAGGCACTCGCATTTTGGCCCGGGGCCTTGGGTACGCGAATCGTCGTTCGTAGATGCGGCCGGAATCGCAAGCATCACTTGCGCGGCTCGGAGCAACTTCTGGCTTCCCCGCCGCGGGTGCGATCGCTACGTCTACACGGATTTTTCTCATGACGCTGCAAACTCATCTCCTTGCCAAAGCTGCCAATCAGGCGCGCGGTCTCGCCATCGACGCGGTGCATGCCTGCTCCTCCGGCCACCTCGGGCTGCCATTGGGCGCCGCCGAAATCGGCGCAGTGCTTTTTGGTCACGCGCTCTCGCACAACCCGGAGCGGCCGCGCTGGCCGAATCGCGACCGCTTCATTCTGTCGGCCGGCCATGGCTCGATGTTTCTCTACGCGTGGCTCCACCTCAGCGGCTATGACGTGCCGATGGAACAGGTGAAGAAATTCCGCACGCTGCACAGCAGCACGCCCGGCCATCCCGAGTTCCGCGAAACGCCCGGCGTCGAATGCACCACCGGCCCGCTCGGGCAGGGCGTGGGCAACGCCGTCGGCATGGCGATGGCCGGTCAAATGGCGGCCGCGCGTTTCAATACCCCCGAGCACGCGATCTTCGATTACCATGTGGTCTGCCTCGCGGGCGACGGTTGCATGCAGGAAGGCGTGTCGATGGAAGCCGTGGCTTTCGCGGGGCACCAGAAACTCGACAATCTCATCCTGATTTACGACTCGAACGACGTCACCTTGGACGCCATGGCGGAGAAAACGCAGAGCGAAAACACCGCCCTGCGCTTCAAGGCGATCGGCTGGGACGTGCAGACGGTGGACGGCCATGATCTCGCTGCGTTCCTGCAGTCCTTCAACCGGGCCAAGCGGGCGACGAGCGGAAAGCCGCAGCTCATCATCGCGCGCACGCTCATCGGCAAGGGCATTCCGGAAGTCGCCGGCACGGCGAAGGGCCACGGCGAAGGCGGTGCCAAGTTTGCGGATACGGCACGGGCGGGGCTGGGTTTGCCCGCGGATCAGCATTTCTTCGTGAGCGATGACGTGCGCGCCTATTTCGCGCAGCACAAGGAGCGGCTCGTGCGCGCCTGCAACCGCTGGGCGAAAGGTTACAAGGCGTGGCGCGAGGCGAATCCCGAGCGGGCGGCCTTGCTCGATTCCGCTCTCGCGACCAAGGGTCCCGACGCGGCGGCGTTGCTCGAAAAGATTCCGGCATTCCCGGCCGACGCGAAGCTCGCCACGCGGGCCGCGGGTCGGGACGTGCTGCAATCGCTCGCCGCCGCTTTGCCGATGGTGATTGGCGGTAGCGCCGACCTGTACGGCTCGACGTTGAATTATATAGCGGCGGAAAAAGACTTCGAGCCGTCGAATCGCGCCGGCCGCAACATCCGCTTCGGCATCCGCGAGCATGGCATGGCCGCGATCGCCAATGGCGTGGCGTACGACGGCCTGTTCCGTCCGACGATTGCGACCTTCCTGGTTTTCGCGGATTACTCGCGACCGGCGATGCGGCTCGCGTCGCTTTCCCGGTTGCCGGTCGTGTACGTTTATACGCATGAATCGGTCGGAGTGGGCGAGGACGGTCCGACGCACCAACCGGTGGAGACCATCTCCGGACTGCGCGTGATTCCGCACCTGGACGTCATCCGGCCGGCGGATCCCGAGGAAACCGCGGGGGCGTTTGCCGCCGCGCTCGAGCGGCTCGACGGCCCCACGCTGATCGCGCTCACCCGCCAGGCGCTGCCGACGTTGAACGACATTCCGGTGCAGACGCGCCGCGAGGGCACATTGAAGGGTGGATACGTCGCGGTCGCGGAAACGACTGAACTCACGCACATCCTCATCGCGACGGGCAGCGAACTCCAATACGCGGTCGCTGCGGCCAAACAACTCGGGGGCGGCACCCGGGTGGTTTCGATGCCGTCGACCCAGCGTTTCGATCGCCAGTCCGCCGAATACCGCGAGAGTGTATTGCCGATGTCCTGCCGGAAGCGCGTGGCCATCGAGGCGGGCGTCACGGTGCTCTGGCACAAATACGTTGGTCTCGATGGGAAAGTCATCGGGATCGATCGGTTTGGGCTCAGTGCACCGGCTGCGACCGTTTTCAAGGAACTCGGCATCACGACCGAAGCAGTGGTCGCCGCGTCGCAGTCACAATAAGCGCGTACTTGCCGGCGCGAGCGGCGCAGGACGCCTCGTCGGGGGGGCCGCGGGCACCCCCGGGGGGGGGGGTGGCGCGCCCGCCCCGGGCCGGCACCGCGGGGTGGCCCGGGACCCCCGATGAGAAACGCGGGGAGGGAAAGCCGTGGGGCGGGCCGGGGGACGTTAACTGGCGG
>JBBRCR010000075.1:0-22244 GCA_038204695.1 Opitutales bacterium
TGGCCGGGACCGGACGCGACGACGGGCCGGCCGGGCTGGCACATCGAGTGCAGCGCGATGAGCAAAAAGCATCTCGGCGACACGATCGATCTGCACACAGGTGGCGTCGACCTGCTGTTCCCGCACCATGAAAACGAGATCGCGCAGAGCGAATGCTGCAACGGCGTCGCCTTCGCGTACCATTGGTACCATAGCGAATTTCTACTCGTGGACGGCAAGAAGATGAGCAAGTCGCTGGGCAACCTCTACACGCTCGACGATCTGGTCGCGAAGGGGTTTTCGCCAATGGCGCTGCGCTATGCGTTGCTCACCGGCCATCCGCGGAAGCAGCTGAATTTCACGCTCGAGTCGCTGCACGCGGCGGAGAGCGCGCTGGCGACGTTGCGCGCCTATCGCGCGACGCTGCCCGCCAGCGGCATCACGCCTGATGTTTTCGCGCCGGTGCAGGCGGCGCTCGACGATGATTTGAACACGCCCGCCGCGCTCGGCGCGCTGTTTAGCATCGTCAACCGCAAGGAACTTCAAGCCGACCTCGCGTCCTTTGACCGCGTGATGTTTGCACTCGGGCTGCAGCTTGACGCACCCGCTGCACTGAAGACCGAAACGCCGGCGGCGATCAAAGCGGTCGCCGAAAAACGTTGGGCCGCCAAGCAGGCGAAGGATTTCGCCACGGCTGATGCGCTGCGGAAAGAACTCACCACCGCCGGCTGGTCGATGCTCGACCGCAAAGACGGCTACTCGCTCGAGCCGCTGAAAAAGTAGCGGGCGTCAGCGTAGGCGGATGCACTCACGCACTCGCTCCTCGCTACCCGCCTCGCAAATCACCACTCGCTCCTCGCTACTCGCTGTTCGCCACTTTTAATTCCCCCGCCATGCCGATGACTCCGCTCGAAGAACTCCGCCACTCGTGTTCGCACGTGCTGGCGACCGCCGCGCTGCGCATCTTTCCCGATGCCAAACTCGATATCGGCCCGCCGACGGACACGGGGTTCTATTACGACTTCGACCTTGAGCACAAATTCACGGCCGAGGATCTCGTGAAAATCGAAGCCGAGATGAAAAAGGTGGCGGAAGAGAACCAACCGTTTCTCCGCAAGGAGGTTTCACGCGAGGAGGCCACCCAAATCCTCACGAAGATCGGCCAGGAGCGGTACAAGCTCGGCCGCTTGGCGGATGTCCCGGAAGGTGAGAAAATCTCGTTCTATCAAAACGGCGAGTTCGTCGATCTCTGCGCCGGCACCCACGTCCGCTACACCTCGAAGCTGAAAGCGTTCAAGCTGCTCTCGATCGCCGGCGCGTATCATCGCGGCGACGAGAAAAACAAGCAGCTCCAGCGCATCTACGGCACCGCTTTTCCGTCGAAGGAGGAACTCGCGAATTATCTCACGCAACTCGAGCAGGCGAAACTCCGCGATCACCGGAAGCTGGGGCGTGATCTGAAGCTGTTCCACATCGACGACGAAGTGGGTCAGGGCCTGATCCTCTGGACGCCGAACGGCGCGGTGATTCGCCAGGAGTTACAGAACTTCATCAGCGAGGAGCTGCGCAAGCAGGGCTATGCGCAAGTGTTCACGCCCCATATCGGCAAGCTCGAGCTGTATAAGACTTCTGGACACTTCCCTTATTACAAGGAGTCGCAGTTTTCGCCGGTGGTGGAAAACGAGTCCCTGGCGCGGGCCATCGCCGAGAATTGCTCGTGCGCCGAAGTATACGCGCGGCTCGAAGCCGTGTCGGCCAACCTGCGCGATCAGATCAACGCGCGCACCGGCCGCGAGGCGATCACGCCGGACCGGGTGCGTCCCGAGGGCCAGTTGCTCGACGGCTTCATGTTGAAGCCGATGAACTGCCCGCATCACATCAAGATTTTCGCCTCGCAGCCGCATTCGTATCGCGATCTCCCTGTGCGGCTCGCGGAATTCGGCACCGTTTATCGCTGGGAACAGAGCGGCGAGCTGACCGGCATGACGCGCGTCCGCGGGTTCACGCAGGACGACGCGCATCTGTTCTGCACCGAGGAACAGGTGGCGACCGAACTGCTGGGCTGTCTCGCGTTGGTGAAAATCGTGCTGACCACGCTCGGCCTGCACGACTATCGCGTGCGCGTGGGACTGCGTGATCCCGACTCGAACAAGTACACCGGTGATGCCGCGAACTGGGACAAGGCCGAGGCGGCCTGTCGTGAGGCCGCGAAATCGCTGGGCGTGCCGTTCACGGAGGAGCCGGGCGAAGCGGCGTTCTACGGGCCGAAGATCGACTTCGTGGCGAAGGATGTGATCGGTCGCGAATGGCAGCTCGGCACGGTGCAGGTGGACTACAATCTCCCGATCCGGTTCGATCTCTCGTACATTGGAGCGGACAACCAATCACACCGGCCGGTGATGATTCACCGCGCGCCCTTTGGTTCGATGGAGCGATTCTGCGGTGTGCTGATCGAACACTTTGGCGGCGATTTTCCCGTGTGGCTTGCGCCGGAACAGATCCGCCTGGTTCCGATCAGCGACAAGGTGATCGACTATGCGCGCAGCCTGCTCGCGCGGATGAAGGGTGAAAACCTGCGCGCCACGCTCGATGAGCACAGTGACAAGCTGGGCGCGAAGATCCGCCGCGCCGAGATCGACAAGGTTCCGTATACCCTCGTGATTGGCCAGAAAGAGGCCGAGGCAAACAGCGTGTCGGTGCGCTCGCGAGCGCGCGGCGATGAAGGGGTCATGACTGCGGATGCGTACATTGCAAAAGTGAAGGCGGAAGCCGCAACGCGCGCATTGCCCGACAAGAAAAAGCCCGCGGCCGCGGCTCCGCTGGTCAGTTAGCCGGAGCCGCCGCCGCCGAGGCGGCCTTGTGGTTTGCCCGCTTGGACCAGCCGTTGGGCGTCTCTGCCACCGCGACAGCTCTCATCCGTTAACCTCGCGACCGGGCAGTGCGCGCCATGTTTTCCTTGCTGGTCGCAAAAAAACCGCGCTCCCCGGGGGAGCGCGGCAGAAAGGGAGATGCGAATCGGATCAGGAATCCTTCTTCTTCTTCGCCTTCACTTCAATTTTGCCCGAACCTTTGCACTTCGTGCAGTTGTCGCCGTCTTTCGCGGCGGCTACGCAGCATTCGTGCGTGCAGGTCTTGCCGTCGGCCTTGGCTTTGACGCAGCAGCCAGCGGTTTTGTTCTCGACCTTGGCGTCACCGGCAAAGGAGAAGCCGGCGAGAACAAGCGATGTAATCGCAACTGCGAGGAATGAATATTTTCTCATAAGTTTACCTGGGGGGTTGATTGTGCCGCGCCGCTCGGGGTGAGCGCTAGCGCCAGCGGGGCGGAGGGAAAACAGGAACAGGTTCGGAGTCAATACACGTTGTGTGGGCCGCAACCGGTTCTCCAAGACCGCGAAGATTCTGCCGTCGCGAAAGAATTCATTCGCGATCAATCCCGCGAAACGCGCCGCAGCCTGCGGCGCGATCGTCTATGCGACGGGCGGGGTGATAGGCCCGCCGCTAGCCGGGAAATTTCACACCCTGTGCGCGCGTTTTCGCCCGTAGCGCCAGTCTACGGCTGCGGAACGCCGGTCAAAGACCGGCGCCACCCCCGGCGGCTCACCTAGCGTGTGGGATGTTATCATAGGAGCTGTGAATTTTCCGGTCTAGGCCGAACCTCTCAAATCACCCGCAATCCTAATCGTAAAACCACCTTCCGCGGACGCCGCGGATTCGCGGGGTCGTTTGGTTCCAAGCAGCAAATTACAGGTGAGCTGGAAGGCTCCCGACGACGAATGAGCGGCGGAATAGTGCTCCGCTTCCAGCAGCACATCGCGCAGCTGCGCCGGCGTGGGGTACTTGGCCACATAACATTGCGCACCCGAAACTCGCGCATCGAGAAGTTGCTCCGGATCTTCGGAGGACGACAGCATGATCACAGGAATGCTATCGAGCGCCCGCTGACACCGGATCCATCGCAGCACGTCCAGACCGCTCATTCCCGCCATCTTCACGTCCACAAAGCAGGCCAGCGGCGGAGTTGCCCCGCGGAGAACGTCGAGCAGCGCATCGAGCATCTCCTCGCCGCAGGTGAAGAGCCGGGACGCGTAATCCAGCCCGGGTTGTTGCAGCAGGCGCTGGAAAATATGGGCATCCTCCGTCTCATCATCGAGGCAGAAGACGATCGGCTCGGACGGCGGCCGGCCGGACATTCCGAGAGGCAAAGGAGAGAAACGAGTGGGGTTTTCGGCCGCGGGAGACATGGCTCGGCGGAAGTGTAAAGCGCGCAAGGAAAATATTCCATGGGGTGCTCGCCTACACCCGGGGGCGGCGCATTTCAGTCGGAAATACGGAAAATCTTGGTGCCTCGAGTGGTACGGTTGAGGCGTAACTTGCGCTTAGGCATGCTTCCATTCACCAGTGGAAACGAGGAAGAAAGTTGACGCCCGCCCGTGGTTCCGCACCGTCGAAACCGCGTTTCTGCGGGCGTAGTTTATCGGTAGAACGTGGGCTTCCCAAGCCTGAAGGGGGGGTTCGATTCCCCCCGCCCGCACCAGCTTGAAAACCCCCGTTTCTCTTCTGAGAACGGGGGTTTTCATGAGGATGGCGGCCACTGACGGCTGCCGGCTCCAGATCTGGACCCAGTCAGGCTTTCCTTTTGTGGCGGTCCAACCGTCGAATTGCGCGCGATTCCTCGAGCAGAGCGGAGACATCGGCGGCGATCGCTACGAGCCCAACAGCAGCGCCAGCAATACCGATGAACTTTCCGAACCCGCTCCATTCGCGACTCCATGCACTGATGCACAACAGGGCGAACATGAGAACGCAGATGGTGCTGACGCCCAGGCGTACTCGAAGATTACTGACGACCTGGCGATGCTCAGCGAGCGAGTGAGTTGATGTTTTCACAGCAGCACTTCCGTTGACTAACGCCACGATCAGCCACTTGCACATCGAGGACGCAAATCCAAATGGGGCCACGGCAGGCAACCGCATTAATAGTGTGCCTCGCCGCGGCGCCTGGTTGGGCCAACGCAGCCGCCGCAGTGTAAAACGCCGACCGAGTTTCCCCGTTGATCGTCGCATCGAACGAGGGGTCAACCCGTCAGAGCGGAGGCCGGGCGTGCGTGCCACCCACGCTCACTTCGCGTGGCGCAATTCGATGGTCGAGCGGTTCGGACGTTCGGCGCGAACTCCGAACTCCGACGTTAGCATGCGGACGAATCCTTCGACATTGTCGGAACGAATGGCCGCGCTCAGCCGCCGCGTGGCGAGCCCGTCGTCAACGATCACAAGCTTCACGAGATTGCGACGACTGAACTCGGCGGCAATTTCCACGAGCGTGGCATCCTCGAAGTCCAGCATGCGCGGCTTCCAAGCAAGCCGTTCTTCAATTTCGGAGTTTGAAACGGCCACAATCAGTGGCTCCGCATTGGGTGTCAGCGAAACAACGGCCCGGTGGCCCGCGCTCACCTCGGATCCGTTTTCGGTGACCGGCGCCGCTGCACTCGAAACGCGAACGCTTCCCTCCGTCACGATCACGGCCACCCCTGAGCGATCGTGGGACACCGAAAATGCCGTGCCCACCGCCCGCACGGTCACGCCGGCTGCGTCGACGATAAATGGTTTCTGTTTGTCCGGGGTGACACTGAAATGCGCTTCGCCACTTTCGAGCCAGACCCGCCGTTCGGTGGCCGAGAAATCGACGCGTATCATCGCGCCGCGGTTCATGGTTCATATTCTCGCCGCGTTCGTGCTGGTGGTCCGGCTTGCCGGCGCAATCGACGAGTCCCCGCGGAACTACGACCTCCCGGCCGGACTGGCCGGTCGAACCTTGAAAATGTTCGCCCAGCAGGCGAACCGGGAAATCGTGTTCTCGCAGGCCAACGTGGGTGCGACCAGGACCAATGCGGTGCGTGGCATGTACACCGCCCGCGCGGCGCTGGCGCAGATGCTCGCCGCGACCGGTCTCGTCTCATCCGTCGATTCGGCGAGCGGCGTGTTCGCGGTGCGGCCTGAAGACCCGCCGGCAAAAAAAGACGACCGGGTGGTGGAGGCGGCCCGCGCCCCCAGCCGCCCGTCGATCAATGACGAGGCCGTGCTCCTGACGCCGTTCGAGGTCACGGCGAGTTCCGACATGGGCTACGAGGCCACCGAGACGCTCGCGGGCAGCCGCCTGAACACCCAGCTCAAGGATGTGGCCACGCAGGTCAACGTGATGACGAAGGAGTTCCTGGACGATCTCGCGATCACGACGCTCGACGACGCGATGCAGTATTCACTCAACACCGAAAACCGCTTCGAATCGTTCGACGCCTCCGACATCAACGCCACGGGCCTCAATGACTCTCTCTTTGTCGTCGGCTCGGGACAGGGCGGCCGGACGCGCGGATTGTCGGCGTCGAACAACAGTCATGATTTTTTCGATACGTTCGTGCGGCAGGACTCCTACAATACCGAACGCTTCACGTTCGCGCACGGTCCCAATTCGATTCTCTTCGGCAACTCCAGTCCCGCCGGCACGATCGACACCACCTTGAAAAGGGCGCGGCCCCAGCGACAGTCGCTCGAAGTCTCCACGCGTGCGAACGTAAGCACAGGCAGCGTCCGCGGGTCGATTGGCATCAACCAGCCGATCATCAAGAACAAGCTGGCCTTTCGCGTCGATGGCCTGACGGACCGGGAAAAGAACTGGCGCAAACCGGCGTTCTACAACCAGGATCGGCTCTATGCGGCACTGACCTATTCGCCCGTCCGGTGGTTCTCGCTGCGGGCGTATAACGAGAGCGCCAACTATCGCCAGCAACCGGTGAAGAACACGCTGGCGCAGGACCACGTCACGCCGTGGATTGCCGCCGGCCGGCCGCTTTACGACAACGCCCTCGGCCGCACGTTGCCCAACGCCGCCGCGCTCCTCGCCCCGCCCTATAACGCGTCATTGCGGCTGCCGAACGCGGCCGTTCGGCCGATCCTGCGGTACGACGCGTCGGGCTGGCTCGGGGTGCCGATCGCCGGCACGAACAACTCGGCGCTCGGCTCCGGTTACGAGGACATCACGCCAGCGCCCAACAACTTCAAGCGCAGCGTCACCGATCCCGGCATCTATCCCTTCGATCGCAGTTTCAACGGGGAGCTTTCGCAGGCGAAGTACCGCTCATGGATTCGTGGCGGCATCGTGGAGCTCAACCCGCTCAAGAATTTCTTCATCGAGGGCGGTTTCAACCAGGAGGGAATGTTCAGTCGCGGCATCGAATTCATGGACGGCCGCGCGCAGGAGTTGAACGTGGATCCCAACCTCTATCTCCCGGACCGGGTAACCGCCAATCCCAACGTCGGCCAGTTCTACTTCGAGGACGGCGTGGGCGGCGTGAACAACCGCGCCGTCAAAGGCCATTCGCGCAAGCAGCAGGAGCGGCTCTCGTTCTCGTACGAACTCAATTTCGACGAACGCAAGAATTGGACGCGCTGGCTCGGCCTGCATCGCGCCGCCGTGCTCCTGGATCGACTGGAGAGCACGTTGGTGCGTGAAGAATCGGTCCTCACCGTTTCTCCGTTTGCGGTTACGCCGGTGGCGGGCAGTCCGTACGCTTTTGTGGTCGGAGGAAATCAAAACAGCCTCCGGCCCGGCTTTCGCTATATAGATCCGTCCGGTGGAGACTATACGATCAAGCTGCCGTTCGATCCGATGCGCGACGGCACGTATACGCAGCCCGGCTGGGTCGACGCGAACGGTCGCGAGGTTTCCCTCATGACGTTTGATCCGAACGGCGGACAGATCACTTCCCCGAGTGTCGCGCGCAACAAGGTCGAGTCGTCCGCGCTCGCGAGCCAGAGCTACCTGTTCGGCCGGCGGCTCGTGCTGAGTTACGGCCGCCGCCGCGACTCCGTGGATATCTATAACGATCCGAGCCCGGTCGCGGACTGGAATTTCGATCGGCTGGTGGACAGTGGGATTAACTGGCAGCTCGTCCGCAACGAGGTCCCGGTCAAGACGGCCAAGGGGGCGGTCCTGCATCCGCTCTCCTGGCTCTCGCTCGCCTACTCGGAGACCAACAGCCAGCAGGTCCGCACCGAGGTGATTCGCAACCCCGACGGCACGATCGCGCCAACGGGCGCCGGCATCGGAAAGGATTACGGCATCACGCTGCGTTGGAAAAACCGGTTCAGTGTCCGCATCAATCGCTACGAGAATTCCGGCCTCGGCAACGTGTCGGGCGTCGCGAACGCCGTCACGGCCACCGCCGCGGCCGGCAACCTCGGGCCGAATTTCAAGCAGACCATCGGCGCCCTGGAGCGCGGCATCCAGGTCAACGCTCCCGATTTTGATCCGGCCCGTCCGGACGCGGTACCGCGCTCCACCCTGAGCGACCGGTTCGCCTACTATCAGCAGGATCTCGCGCGGGTCACGCGCATCGATCAGGTGATCGGCAACGAGATTGGCGGGCGGTATTCAATTCTCTCGGACAGCGTGGCCAAGGGTTACGAACTGACGCTCACCGCGAATCCCACCTCGAACTGGCGCGTCTCGGTCACGGGCGCGAGAAACACCGCGTCCGAATCGAACATCGGCGGGCAGTGGTGGGATTTGATCACGGAGCGGCTGCCGATCTGGGGCGCGGCGGCGAATCTCGCCGGCGGCTCCACCCCGGGCACCACGCTCAATCGCGCCGGCCTTCCCAGCAATGTCGTCGCTTCGACGACCGGCAGCGGGAACACGAACAACTACCGCACCTACACCGACGTGCTCGCCGCCGCGATGGCCAACTGGAACTTCATCCGGATGTCGGAGAACCGCCTGAACAACAATCTGCGGAAATACCGCTTCACCGCGACCACGCGCTATGCATTCAGCCACGGCGGATTGAAGGGCATCTTCGTCGGTGCCAATTACGCCTGGCGCAGCGCCGCGGCCGTGGGCTATCCGGTCACGACGAGCACCTCGAATCCGTTCGCGATTCCGGGCGTGAACCCGGGCGCGGTCACGACCTCGGACATTTCGCGGCCGTATCGGGGCGGAGCGCTCGTCAGCTTCGATGGATTCGCCGGGTACACCCGGCGATTCGGCGACGGGAAATACGTCTGGCGCGTGCAGCTCAATATACGCAACCTGCTCAATCGCGACGGCCTGCTCGTTCAACGCGTGCTCACCGATGGCACGGGCGCCATTTACACCGTGCAGGAGCCGCGGTCGTTCATCGTGACGAACACGTTCAGCTTCTGACCTCACGTGAAGCCCCGACTGATCTCGAAACCCAGGCGCGGCCTCGCGCTGTTCGCCTTGCTGTCGGCGGTTCATGCCGCCGAACCGATCACGCCGGTGCCGCAGCGGCAGAAGGTCCACTTCGATTTTCTCGGTGACTATCGGAGCTATTACGCGGAGCGCGAGCCGCTGTGCATTACCTCACTCAAGCCCGGGACAGCGGGCGAGTTTGGGCTGCATTTCACGTTCGCGTCGAACATGGCCGGCTTGCAGCGGATCGAATGGGCGCAGGACGGCTCCGAATTTCGCCCGCTGGCGGCGAGCGCGCTCTTCATTCCGTTCAATGCAAAGGACACGGCGCCGCAGGATAAGACGGTGCGCGTCCGGCCGGTCTTCTCCGCCGGCGGTGACGAGCGCGTTTACACCATTCGGATCAACTGGACAACGCGGGCGGCGTTCGAGCAAGCCGGCGGCTATCGCAATCGCGACATCGTCAAGGTCACCTCCGAGCCGCCGCTCAGTTTCGGAACGAACAAGCCCGAGCAGTGGAAAAGTTTCCGGCCGAACGCCGCCGAAGCCGCCATCGCGCAGAAGCAGTGGGGCCATGTCGTGCAAGGCATCCGCTCGGATTACGAAAAGGCGAAGCGGATCAGCAAGACGCTCATCCGCGAGCTGCGCGGCAGCGGTGGCCTGCCGGGCGCGTTCATCTACGATCTGCCGACGTTCGAGAAATACGAGGCGATCCGCTCCGGCCGCTCGAAGTTCGCCTGCGCGCAGTATTCCGAGATTTTCTCGAAGGTCTGCCACGCGTTCGGCGTCGTGAACCGCTGGGGCTTCAACAACGACAATCTCGGCAGCGAGGACGTGCTCATCGAGCTGGGCTCATCGCATCTCGTCACCGAGATTTTCGATCGCGACCTCAACCAATGGGTGTACCTCGACGGCCACGCGCAGACGCTCGGGGCGTATATCGGGGACGTGGGGCCGCTCACGCTGCACGAGTTCTTTCTCTTCATCAACCAGCCGAACCGCCGCCCGCACCTCAACGTCGTAATCTACGATCCCGAGAAGGACACCGAGACCACGGTTCCAGTCGACCAAAGCGGCAAGGCGTATCTTTCTTATCGAGGATGGACCAAAGGATTTCACACCGACCTGAAGAACGATCCGTGAGGCCTGGGTATCGCGGTATTCGTTTCTCCGTTACTTCGTTCGCTCTCGCCACGCTTGCCGCGGTCGCGAGCGCCGCCGCGGCGGCCAGCCGGCCCAACATTCTGTATGTCATGGCCGACGATCACGCGGCGCATGCAATCGGCGCCTATGGCAGCACGCTGCTGCCGACGCCCAACATCGACCGCATCGCGCGCGAGGGCGCCTTGTTGACGAACTGTTTCGCGACGAACGCCGTCTGCACGCCGAGCCGCGCCGCGATCCTCACCGGCAAATACAGCCACCAGAACGGCGTGCCGACGTTCAACACCTTCGACGGTTCGCAGTGGACGGTCGCGAAGGAACTGCAGCGCGCCGGCTATTACACCGGCATGATCGGCAAATGGCACCTCGGCGGCACACCAACGGGCTTCGACCGCTGGCGAATCCTGCCGGGGCAGGGTCGCTACATGAATCCGATTTTCCTGTCGCCCGAGGGGAGCGCGGAAATCAAGGGCTACGTTACCGACATCATCACCGACCTCTCGCTCGACTTCCTCGAGCGCCGGCCGAAGGACAGGCCGTTCTTCCTGATGTATCATCACAAGTCCCCGCACGGCCCCTGGCAGCCGGACCCGAGGGACGAGGCGGAGTTCGCGCAACGCGAGTTCACGCCGCCGCCAAACTTCAACGACGACTATGCCACCCGCTCCGACTCCGCGCGCACGGCCAGGATGCGCGTTGCCGACATGACGAAGCAGCAGCTCAAGGTGGAGCCGCCGCCGGGGCTCTCGAGCGAGGAGGCCGCGCTCTGGAAATTCCAGCGCTACATGCGCGACTACCTCGCGTGCGTCGCGTCGGTCGATCGCAACCTGGGCCGCGTGCTGGATTACCTCGACCGAAACGGGCTGCGCGACAACACGCTCGTCATCTACACGTCCGATCAAGGGTTTTTCCTCGGCGAGCACGGCTGGTACGACAAGCGGTTCATGTATGAGCAGGCGCTGCGGATGCCGTTCGTGGTCCGCTGGCCCGGCGTGATTAAACCGGGCACGCGCAGCGATCAGTTTGCGCTCAACGTCGATTTTGCGCCCACGTTTCTCGACGCCGCCGGGTTGAAGCCACCCGCGGAGGTGCAGGGCCGCTCGCTCTTCCCGCTGTTCCGCGGGCAGCCACCGCAAGACTGGCGCACGACGATGTATTATCGTTTCTACCACACGGGCCACAACCAGGTGGAGCCGCACTGGGGCGTGCGCACGGAGCGCCACAAGCTGATTTATTTCAACCGGCTCGACCAGTGGGAGCTGTTCGATCTCCAGGCCGACCCGCAGGAGATGAAGAACGTGTACACGAACCCCGAATACGCCAGGACGGTGGCCACGCTGAAGACCGAGCTCGCCCGACTCCGGGCGGACCTCGACGACCGCGATCAGTTTTCCGACATCCAGCAGGATAGTCCATGATTTCACCTCCGCTCTTCCGACGTTGGTCAATGGTCGCGCTCATCGGCGGCAGCGCCGCGGTCCTTCGTTCCGCCACCGGACCCGCGGTGCCGGTTGATCACGATCTCTTCGTCAATCCTTACAACAAACTCGCCGCCCACCACCGGCCGGTGGGCGCAGGCGCCGAGTATGGTGTGCCGGGCACGACCGGCGAAGCGACCCGCGGCCGCATCGCAATCGTCACGCGCATCAGCGTCTCGATGGCGCCCGCCACAAAAAAATATATCCACTGCGTCGCCCCGACGGATCCGTTTCGCACGATCTCCTCGAATGGCGATGCCAGTGGTGACGCCAGGGGACTGCCGCTCAAACTCCGGATGCCGGCCAGCGTGCCGTATCCAACGACAGGCGAAGATCGCAACGTCATCCTCTGGCCGCGCGATGGCGGCGACGTCGACCTGTGCACGATGTTCTACGGATTCGACGACGACAAGGGCACCGCGCGCTACGCCAAGGCCTGGCCGTTCGGCGGACTGGATTACGCCGACGGTTCGGACCCGTTCGACGCCGGCTCGGGCGCCAGCCGGCTGCGCTGGCCCAGCGGAGTGCTGCGCGGTTTCGAGATCAATCCCGCGAACCCCGCGCCAATCCGTCACTGTTTTCAGGCGACTGCGACACGCCACAGCAAACCCGACAACAACAAATCGCCCAAGGCTCCCCCAACGCGCCATGTGCTGGGCAGGACTTTCGTGTGGCCCGCGCACGGCACCGACAGCGGCTCGGCGAGTCCGACCGCCAACCTTGGCGACATCCCGTATGGAACGCGGCTCGTGGTCCGCAAACCGGACTTTGGCCAGCGGGAGAAACTCGGACTCTCGCCGCGCGGCCTCGTGCTCTTCGACACGCTTTGTTATTACGGCATGTATCTCGTCGACGGGCAGGGCCAGTACGACGCCGCCAACCACGGCGCCGTGATCCAACAGCGCTGCGATCACGCGGTCACCCGCGAGGTGGCCGAGGATGTGAACGCACAGCTCATGAAGATTCTTCCGCTGCTCTGGCCGGTGCGGAATCCGCGACCACTCGATCGCGAGACGGAAATTTTTTCCAACGACGGCCTGCCCTATGCCGGCGGTGGCGGCCCGCTCGATCGCGTGAAGAGCATCAACACGGCGTGGGATGCGAAGCGCTGAAACAAATTTCCCCGATGAAACTGAAACGCTTTCGTTACTTCCTCGTTGTTCCGTTTCTCGCCGCCATCGCCCTGAGCGCGCCCGTCGACCGCGCCACGCTGCTGCGTCACGCCGTGGACGGCGCCGATCAAGCATGGGTCGCCGCGCAGGAGCCGGAGAAGTCCAACCCGCGCCCGGCGACGTTCTTCACCGCCGCGCTCGCCTACGCCGAGGCCGGCGCGCATCCCGAGCGTATCGAGTTGCTGGTGACGCGGATGTTGGAGTCGCAGGACCGCGATCCGCAGAGCCCCGGCTACGGGAGCTTCCGCTGGAACTGGAACGACACGGCCGTGACGGATCGCAACGCGGTCGAGTTTTGCATGCAGCCCGCCGCGGTCCTCTGGCTCAAGCATCGCGACAAATTCGCGCCCGCCGTGCGCGCGAAGCTGCGCGATATTCTCGATCCGGCCGCCGTCACCGGGAGCATCAATCACCGCGTCTCCGACGGTTACACCAACATCGCGCTGATGAGCGCCGGCAATCTCATCGTGCTCGGCGAGGGACTCGAGCGGAAGGACGTAGCCGATGAAGGCTACAAACGACTGCAGGCGGTGTTCGACCTGACCCGGCGCTCGGGCGTCCGCGAGTATTCAAGTCCTGATTACTACGGCGTGGACCTCGACGCGATGCAGCTGGCCGCCGCGTTTGCCCAGCGGCCGGACGGCCGCCGGCAGGCGCAGGCGCTGCTCGAGTTGCTCTGGACCAATGTGGCCGCGAATTACTGGTGGCCCAGCAGCCGGCTGAGCGGCGCGCACAGCCGCAACTACGATTATCTTTACGGCACCGGCGGACTCGACCGGCATCTCTGGGGCGCCGGCTGGCTGCCGATCGAATACAAGCCCGGTGCATCCGCGGTGCTGCTCGCGTTGGCCCAATGGTGGCCGCCCGCGAGCTTGCTGGAAATGAGTCAGCGCCAGCTTCCGCGGCTGGTGCGGCAAACGTGGGGTTCCGCGCGCGCGGCGGGGACCGCCACGCCGGGCTCGCCGGAACGGCCTGCGACCTCGGGCGGCAAGGACTGGGCCATCGCGACCAACTGGCTCGGCCGGGACGTCACGCTCGGCATCGGCGGCGCGAACTACGGTCCGATCGACATCCCGCTCGCGGTGCATTTCGCCGGCCCGCGCGACCGGGTGCGCTGCTTCTTTATTCCGGACGGTCGCGGCGATGCCTATGGCAAGTCGAAGATTCTGTGGCGCGGTCATCCGAAGGCGGTGCATCTGCAGCCGTTTTTCGCGGCGGTCCAGGAAACACAGGACGCGCTCGCGCTGGTGGTGTATCGGGACGCGGATATCCCACCCGAGTCGACGACGCTGCATTCCCATTTCGTGATGCCGCGGGGCGTCGACGCGATCCATGTCGGTGGCGAAAAAGTTTCATTTTCACGCGGGAAGGCGAAGACGATCGAACTGGCTCCGGGCACGCCGGTTTTCCTGCGGCAAGGCACCGCGGCCCTCGCCGTGCGTGTGCCGCTCGCCCGGACCGTCGCGGGCGAGCCAGCGAGCATCGCACTCATATGGGACGACAACGAGTGGGATGCGATTCGGGTGACGGTGGACCATCGCCTCCCGGCCGAGCGGAAGACATCGCTCGCCGCAGTGGCGCTGCAGGTGCGCGTTGGCAGCGAGTTGAGCGATGCGGCGTTCGCCGATTTTCGCCGGAGCTTCGCCTCCGCGTCACCCGAGGTGGCAGCGACCCCGGACGCGATCGCGGTGCGAAGTGCGGCTCGACAGGGCCCGCTCACCGTCGAAGCCCAAGGGCCGTGGATTCGTCCGGCCAACATGACGCCTGAAGCGCTCTCTGCCGTGCTCGAACTCGATGGCAAAGATCTGGGCGCGGCCATCCTGGCCGGCGCGCGGTGATTTTTTTCGTGATGCACTCGACGACCACGCGGCTCCTTCGTCCGCTCGCCCTGGCTTGCGCGGTGCTCGGTGCGCTGAGCGAAATTCGCGCCGCGCTCACGCCCCTTGCCGTGAGCGCGAATCGACGCTCCCTGCCGGACGGGAACGGCCGGCCGTTTTTTCTCGTGGGCGATTCGCCGCAAAATCTGCCGCTCAAACTTCCGGTCGACGAATTCGATCGCTTCATGGTCGAATGCGCGAGCCGCGGTTTCAACCTGCTCTGGATCTGCATCGACGGCCAGAATTCCGATCACGCGACGACCGTGCCGCCGCGGGCCAGGGATGGGCAGCCATTGATGCGCGACGATTGGGATATCGGCACGTTGAACCCGGGGTATTTCCACACCATCGACGCGATCCTCTCCTCGGCGGAGCAGCACGGGATCTATTGCATGCTCACCCCGCTGAGCGAGTGCCAGTGGTCACAGGCGAACATCGACCGCAACAGCGCGGATAAGTGGACTGGATACGGGCGGTTTCTCGGTGCGCGTTACCGGAATCGGCCCAACGTCGTGTGGCAGTTCGGCAGAGGCGAAGCATTTCAAGAAGCTGTTCACGGCGCGCGAATGGTGGACGCTCGGGCCCGACTATGGGCACGCGTTCGTCACCGCCGGGTACGGCACGCTTTCGCCGACGACGATGGATTATGTCGGCGCGGCGATCGATGCGCGCGGTACGCTCGGCATCGTTTACTGTCCGAAAGCGGCGACGATCACAATTGACCTCGCCCGGTTCTCCGCGGCGGTCCACGCGCAGTGGTTCGACCCGACCAATGGCGCGTTCACGCCGATCGGCGAATCGCCGTTCGCCAATCACGGCGCTGTTGAATTCACCCCACCGGGCAGCAATATCGCGGGGGCCAAGGACTGGGTCCTGTTGTTGGAGACGCAGTCCGCCGCGGCCCGGAATTGAGCGACGATGTCGCAGATGAACCACGTCTCGGTGACACGCGTGGGTCACTGATCGCCGCGACACGCAGCGTGTCGCGGGCCAGGCAAGACGACACATGCAGGCTGATTGGCCTGCGGAATAAAATCGGGGCCCGACCGCACGCTTCAAAGGCAACCCGGTTCCTGCAAAAAAAGTTTAAACGTCAGCGCGGTAACGACGACGCGGCGGGCCGATAGGCGCGTTCGGGCGGCACGCGCAGCTGCTGTTCCAGTTCGCGGATTCGCCCCAGCACGATGTCTGCGCCGGCGCCTTCCTGATCGGGTGGAAGCGTACGGTGCAACTGCACGAGCCACGCGAGCGCCTCCTCGAACCGGCCGCTCCGTCGCAATAGTTCGGCATGCAAACGCGCCGCATAATACGGCCCGTGCGGCTGCTCATACGCCCGCCGGTAACTCACGGCCGCGGCCGCGACATCGCCCAGCCGGTTCAGCTCGATGTTCGCCCGCTCGACCCAAAGCTCCGGGCTCTGTGGATGGAAAGTCATCGCCGCCTCGAGTTGGGCGAGCGCCCGGCGCGCCTGCTCATGGTGGATTCCCGTCTGCAGCGTTTCGGAGGTGGCGTCATATCCGCCCGCCGCCTGCACGCGCCAGGCGGCCAGGTCGTACGCGATCATCCGCGCGCTGTTGACCCAGAAATAAACCGGCCGCGGGTCGACTGCCGTGACCACCCGCGCCAGTGTATCAGTACCCGCCAAATCCTGCCGTTCCCACACCGCGTACAGTCGGATCCAAAGTGCGTCGGCCACCAGCGCGCGAAATCCGCCGAGCAGCGCCAGGGTCGCGCCCTGCCTGGCCGCCACCGCCGTTGCGCCGAGTTGCAGCACCGGCTGCCGCGACCGCAGGTCCGCCCACACCGGCTCCACCACGCGGCCCAGCACCGCTCCGGCGATCGCCAGGGCCGCGAGGATCATGGCGAGCGTCAGCGCCCTAGATTTCACGTTTCCGAAAACTGAATACAGCGAGTGCCGCCGCCGCCGCCGCATAGCCCAGCCCGTAGACGATCACGCGCGCGACCTGCATCCATCCGGGCGCGTCCGCCGGCGAAATCGAATCGGCGAGCGTGAAAAGCTGGAAGTTGGGGAACACCGACGCGAGCCCCCGCCCGACCAGGCTGCCCGCCGTCGCCGCGCGGCCCGCATAGGTTTCCTGCGCGAGGTACTGCAGGTGGCAAATGACGAGAATGCAAAAGCCCGCGATCACGGTGAAGAGCTGCGTCTGCGCAAACGTCGCGACGAGCAGGGAGAATGCCGCCAGCACCGAGAGCTTCAGCCACTGCAGCCCTCCCGCCATGACGACATTCGTGTAGCTCACGACTCGGCCGTCGGCAAAGTTGTCCGGGAATTCCGCCATCAGCTGCGTCTCGCGGGTCCACAACACGGCGACGAGGAGCGTGGTGAGCAGCGTGCAGAAAATCGCCGTCACCGCGACGATGCCGAGGAATTTTCCCAGGACGAATTCCGTCCGCCAGACGGGCTTCGCCAGGAGCGTCAGGACGGTGCGGTTCTCAATCTCACTGAAGAAGAGCTGCGCCGTGGCCGAAATGGTCAGGGCCGCGCCGAAAAACGTCATCGCGCCGAATCCGCAGTCCGCGAGGAATTTCAGTTCCGGCGCGCCGAAATTGAAATCGCGGAACCACCGCGCCCCCAGCACAAGTCCGAGCGCGAGGAGGAGGAGAACGTGGAAGAGCCGCTGGCGCGCCGCTTCGCGGAGCGTGTTGTGCGCAATCATGATCGCGCGCATAAACGAGAATGGCACCGGGCTCATGGCGGGCCGCTCCCCTTGCGACCGGGCTCACGCGTGGCGGAGCCGGCCTCGTCACGCACGCGCGCCGCACTCCGTCCGACGTGTTCGACGTAAATACGATCGAGCCGCGCCCGCGGTGTCTCCACCGACTCCAGCACGCGGCCACGCGCGGCAAGCCAGGCCCGCAGTTCCTCGATCTCGGCTGGGGGCAGCGGCTCGACCACCAACGCCTGCCGATCGGTTCGTCCCACCAAATCGCGCACCGCACCCTCGATCACCAGACGCCCCCGGTCGAGAATCGCCACGCGGTCGCAGATGTCCTCGATCTGACCGAGCAGGTGCGACGTGATCAGCACCGTCTTCCCCTCCGCTTTCAACCGCAGGATCAACTCCGAAATCGCCGCCGCGCCGAGCGGATCCACGCCGGCCGTGGGCTCGTCGAGAATCAACAGCCGTGGGTCGTGCACCATCGCCTGCGCGAGCCCGACACGTTGCAGCATGCCTTTCGAGTACGTGCCGACGCGCCGGTCCGCCGCCTCGGCGAGCCCCACCAATTGCATCACCTCGCTAATCCGACGTTCCAGCGGCAGCCCGTGCATTCCACACATCCGCGCGTAAAAGCGGACGAGTTCCGAGCCGGACAAGTAGCGATAGAAATAAGGTGACTCGGGCAGGTAGCCGACATCGCGCCGGGCTTCGACTTTTCGGCTGTTGATTCCGAATAGGGAACAGTCGCCCGCACTCGGCTCGACCAGGCCAAGCAGCATCTTGATCGTCGTGCTCTTGCCCGAGCCGTTCGGCCCGAGCAGCCCAAAAATCTCGCCCGCCTTCACGCGCAGATCGAGGTGATCAACCGCCCGCAACTTCACGCCACGCAATCCGACGGGGAACTCCTTGACCACGCCGCGCAACTCCACCGCGTGAGGTGCCGACAACTGAGGGGGATCCGATCCGGGCGACATCCCGCTTATTTGATGGTGAACCCGGTGAACTTTGGCGCCCGGCGCCGACTGCTGCGCTCCACTTTGCGGATAAAGCCGTGCATCTTCTCCTGCACCGCCTCCGTGAACGCATGCACTTGATCCTGCTCACCTTCAGTCTCGAGCTGCACCAGCCCATCGGCGAGGTTGCTGACATAGCCGGTGACGTCGAACTCCCGTGCGACCTGGAGGACAGAGTAGCGAAAACCAACGCCTTGCACATGTCCGCTGAAAAAAACGGTCTCGTGATACACATCTGCCATTCGGAGGCGGACGCTAGGGTGTCGGGCGGAACGCATCAACTGGCAAAACGCAGGGGCGTGAACCGGGTTTTTATTTGCATTTGAGACCGGGCGACGCTCAGTTTCCGCGACAGCGATGAGCAACTTCGATTCTGACAGCGGCGCGGAAAGCGACTGGGAGGATCGCGGCGAACTCGCGTGGAACGAGTTCGATTGGGAACGCTATTTGCGCGAACAGGACGAGGCGATCACCCGTTACCTGCGCTTTTACGAAGCAGGGCGGCGCAGTCCGAATAGAATCGACGAGGTGGCGGAAAAAATGGGGTGGAGTCAGGACGATTGGTCGGAGGACGACGGGGCCGAGGACGATGATGATGAAACCGACTCCGACGACGCCTTCGATGAAAAGGAGGATGTCTACACCCTGCATAAGAACCCGATTTTCATCTCGACCAAGGCAATCTATCGCGGGCTGCAGCGTTCCTGGCAATCGACGTCATCGGACGGTGCGCGGGTGCCGCAAGCGCTGGCGCTCGCGTTGCTCACGTCGTTGCATCGCGGAGAAGAACAATCGGTGCAGGCGATCCACGCCTTGGATTTTGGCGACTACGCGATGGCGGTGAGTCTGTTCAAGCGGGCATTGAGCGAGCTGAACTCGTCGCTCGCGTTGATCAATGGCGACACCGCTGTGCGGTACCGGCATGTCTCAGAATGGAGGGAGGACGCTCTCCCCCGCATTTTCGATCTCCGGGAAATCTGGCTCCGGGTGATTGGCGAGTGCCGCGAAGAACTCGACCGCCCGGTCGAAGACGAGGACTGACGCAAGCGCGCAAGAGCAGTTCCCCAGATGCGCGGTCGTCACGTTGGACCCGGCGGTTTTTCGACTATGACGCTGTGGCCAAAATTGCACCGTTGTCCCGTAAAGGTTCAGAAGTTGCAACGCGGACCTGCGCACAAGCGGTAAAACTCGGCTTAGCGCGAGCAACGAAGGGTCCTCAGAATCACCTGCGCCGAATCCAAATTCGACCGCGGTCGGCGAAGGGGTTCATTCGAATTTGAGAACGTGACCGGGACATCTTGCCCGGTTGCCGCCGAGGGGTGGAAACTCGTAGCCAAAACGTGAGTCCCGCCCGGGAGCGGCGCGAAAATAGCTGATGAGTGTGCAGCGATCGCCCCCGCAAAGAACGAGATCCATGGGAAGATTCCGTACTGAAAGAGCTTACGCTTATTCCGTTCGGGACGTCTTTCCCGTCTGTCGAGAGTTTGTTGAGATTGCGGGCTGTTTCTGGAAAAGCAAAAACCCCGTCCTCGTTGGAGATACGGAGTCTCGATGAAGTAAAAAGCTGGCGGAGCGTTGGGCGTGATTTCAACAAGAACGGAGGTGGCGCTAATAACCGTTGCGGGCGCGGGCGGTGTTTACGGTAAGAGTGCCACGGGATTGATACCGCAGGTGTCTGCCACCTTGCGAATTTGCGCAGCCGTCAACAGCCGTTTGCCACGCAGGAGCCGATAGCCAAGTGACGCATCGATCCCGAGCAGCTTTGCGAGGTCAGCGCCACCTTCGTTGCGTTCTGCCAGCACGAGACGCAGCAACTCTGAACCGGTGGCCTGGCTGAGAGGAAACTGTGTGCTCTCCCATTTTTCATAGAGGTCGCTCAGGAGATCAAGGTAGTCGGTCTGCTCGGTGTTGAGCACGTGGCCGGCCAACCGGTCAATCATTTCGGCGGCGTTGTCGGCATCAACCTGGTCGTGGATTGGGCGGAGTAGATGCATTCCCATCAGGCCGGCATAGGTCTTGGGAATCTTTGCGTAGGGTGTTGAAACTTGAGAGGCGGTTTTCATAGGCGGTTCTTCCAAGCGTTGCGGCTGTATTCGGCGTGAGTGAGAAAATTGAGGACAAAGACCTTTTGTCGGTCGTAGTGAATGGCGGTGATGAGGCGGAAATCACGACCGCATACATTGAAGATGGTGACGGTCCTGCCGCTTTTGACCTTCGCCTGATCGGCGTGGGGAAACATTCGTCGCGTTTCGACGAGGCTCCGCCACGAGCCGGCGAGAAGCAGACGAGCCCAATCGTCCAACGGTCGGCCGGCCTTGGGAAACCGGGCGGCGTAGTGGCGCAGGATGCTGCGTTTGATCAATCTCACGGCGAGGACAATATGTCCACTCCGTGGCTTGTTTGTCAAATACCAGAATCCGCGTTTTCAGTTTCGGCGGCTAAGTTCGGATTGCTAAACCACTCACCACAGATTCCGGCGGGCAAGTGCCGGGAACTCGTTCGTTGGGAAACTGGCGGAGAGAGGGGGATTCGAACCCCCGGTAGGGTTTTAAAGCCCTACAACGGTTTAGCAAACCGCCGCTTTCGACCACTCAGCCATCTCTCCAGATCAGGGTCTCGGAGCGAATCGGCAGCGACTGAAAGTGCAAGGCCGGATTTCACTTCCATGGCGTTCGCGCGTCGGCAGAAATCCACGGGCACGTTTCTCGCAAAACGATGCCTCGTTTCCGTCGAATCGTTAACCCACCTCCACCTTTTCCTTCCCTGCTCCGGCGCACACCGCGCCGCCGCGGGACGGCTTCTCTCCTCACACGTACAGCTGGCTGCGCTGAATCACGTCGGCCACCTCCTCGGGCGTGACATCATCGATGCTTCGGCCGTGAAGAACCCGGGCTCGGATTTCCGATGAACTTATTGGCAGCGGCGGCATCGCGCATCCATGGACAATTACACCCGGCAGCGTTGGGGAGTCAGCCAATGGATGACCAGGTCGCTCGACCGCAATGAACTCGACAACTTGCGCGAGTCGCTCGATGCCACGCCAGCCCGCAAGTCCCGGCACATGATCGCTGCCCATAATCCAAAACAAGCGATCACCCCTGTGTCCGCGGAGGAAATGCATGACGGTGTCGATCGTGAAAGTTCCTCCTCCCCGACAGATCTCCCACTCCCAAGCCGTGAAATGCTCGTCGCCGGCCAAAGCGCGTCGGATCATTTCGAGCCGATCGCGCGCGGTTGCGTGTATGACCCGGCCGCCCCGTGAGCCACCCGACGGAATAAAGATCACCCGTTGGAGATTGAACTCCGCCTGTGCCGCGCGAGCCACTGCCAGGTGCCCATGATGGATCGGATCGAAGCGGCCGCCGAAAAGCCCGATGTTTGCTCCAGTCACGAGTTTCAAAACCGCAGAGCAGGCACTGCGAATCAACGCGAATGGCCATCCGTGTACGCATTGAAGCAGCGGTTCTGCGGTGAATAATTTCCGCCGTGGCCCATCAACGGCGCGTTCTTGCAGTGTTGTTCATCATCGGCAGTCTTCATGAGTTTACCCGCTCAAATCGCGCCTGCCCATCGCGCGTTTCACCGTTTCCCACCCTTTTCCTCCATCATGGAAATCTCGCATTCTTGTTGTGAAAACTGCCCGCCACTGAGCGACGGCACGGTTGCGGCCTC
>JBBRCR010000076.1:0-22218 GCA_038204695.1 Opitutales bacterium
AAACAACAGCCCAAGGGAGGGCAGGGTGGAATTCATGGCGGGGAGTAGTCGGAGGCTTCCGGCGGTATACCATAAGTCAAACCTGCAATCGCGCCGTTTCGCACGGGCAATTTCAAAAAAACGATGGGCGGGGGCAAAGAAACCTTGAATTGGTATACCAAGGCCGATTCGCTTGCCCACGCCCCGATGAGTCATCCGCTCCTGCAGTCGACCCGGCCCCATTTGATCGCCGCCATGGTGACGCCTTTCACGACAAGGGGTGAAATTGATCGCGGAAGTCTGAAGGCACTGGTGGAATTTCTGCGGCAAGGCGGAATCGACGAGTACTTCGTGGTTGGGTCGACGGGCGAGTCACCGTTGCTCGACGAACCGGATCGGCTTGCGATTATCGAAACCGTTCGCGCCGCTGCGCCCGCAGGGCTGATTTACGCCGGCGTGAGCGGCACGGGGCAGCGCTATGCCATTCGCAACGCGCGGTCGGCGGCGGCGGCCGGTGCCGACGTGGCCGTCGTGATGAGCCCATTTTTTGTCGCTCTCGACCAGCCACAACTCGTGACTTTCTGCATGGAGATCGCCGATGCCAGCCCGCTGCCCGTGACGGTCTACCACCATTTGCGAATGCCGACTCCGTTCGCCGTGTCGGCTGTCGTGCAGCTCGCGCGGCATCCAAACATTTTCGCGATCAAAGACACCAATGGGAGCGAGCACGATCGGTGCGCGGAGATCCGCACCGCCACCGCCGGACGGCCGCTGCGTTTTTTCCAAGGTGTGGAGAAGCTTGCGCTGTCCTCGCTGCAGGCCGGCGGTCATGGGTGTGTCGTCGCTCAAGGCTGTATTGCACCCCGCCTGTTCCGGGCGCTTTTCACGGCGTGGGAGACGCACGACGTCGAAACCGCCGAAGCGCTTCAGAGGCAGATTAGCGCACTTTGGTCGGTGTTCACCCGCCCGGAAGTAAAACAGTCCTTCTGCCATTTCCTGCACACCCTGAAGCTGCCGTTGCATCAGCGCGGAATTCTGGCGACGACGGCCGGCGCCGTCCAGGGGGTGCATTTCGAGCCCGAGTTTGAGCGGATGATCACTGGGTTCATGCAGGACCATCTCACCAACGAGGCGGCGCTGAAGCTCTCCTGATGCGCCGGAGCCTAAGCGCAATCGTCACCGTCTCGCTGGCCATGCGGCTGGGCGCGGAAAAATCGTGGCAGGAACTCCCGCCGCTGCCATGAAAGCATTCCACTGGTGGCACGACGCGAAATGGCGGGCCGCCGCTTTCCTCGCGGTCGCCGCCGCGCTCAATTACGCGGATCGCGCCGCCATGTCTTCCGTGCTGCCAGCCTTGCGGACGGACTTCGGCCTGTCGGATGGTGAACTCGGGATGCTCGGCTCGATTTTTCTCTGGGCTTACGCGCTGGCCTCCCCAGTGGCCGGAGTGCTCGCCGATCGCTGGCCACGCAGACTGATCGTGATTCTCAGCCTGGCATTGTGGAGCGCCGTGACGGCCCTCATTGGCCTCGCGCCCGGGCTCGTCGCTTTGCTCGTTCTGCGGGCCGCGTTAGGTCTGGCCGAAAGCCTCTACCTACCGGCCGCCACTGCGTTGCTCGCCGATTACCACGCGCCGTCCACCCGGGGCCGGGCCATGAGCGTGCACTCCGTCGGGTTGAACTTTGGCGTGGTCATCGGCGGAGCGTTTGCCGGGTATCTGGCCGAGCACTACGGATGGCGGTCCGGCTTCTGGGTGCTCGGGGGCACCGGGATCGTGCTCGCCGCGATCGCGCATCCGCTGCTCGCACCAGCGCCGGTATCCGGAGCGGCGGTACCGCAGGCGAAGACGCCGCCCCGCGCGACCATGAGCGAGGCCTGGCGTTATCTCGTCCGCGTGCCGTCCTATCATGTGCTGCTGGCGAAGGCCATGCTGGCAGGAGTCGGCATCTGGGTTTTTCTGAACTGGCTGCCACTCTATTTTCGGGAGGCTTTCAACATGACGCTGGGTGGGGCCGGATTTGCGGGCACGTTCATGCTGCAAATCTCCACCGTGCTCGGCATCGCGCTCGGCGGCTGGGTCTCCGATTTCGCCGCGGCCAGGAGCGCGCGTCATCGTATGCTCGTGCAGGGACTCAGCTATCTCGCGGCGGCGCCTTTCCTGGTGCTGTTCCTCGCTCGCCCTGGTTTCGCCACCGTCGCCATCGCGGTGTCGGCGTTCTCGCTTTTCCGCGGGCTTGGCCAGGCGAATGAGAACCCGGTCATCTGCGAGGTCATTCCCGTGCAATTTCGCTCGACCGCCATCGGCATCATGAACACCTGCGCCACCGCGGCGGGTGGCCTCGGCGTGTTGATGGCCGGACTGCTCAAACGCGCTCTCGGGCTCGACGCGATTTTCGCCGGCATCTCGCTGCTCTTTGTGATCGCCGGCGTGGCGCTGGTGATCGCCTATCGGCTCTGGGTTGCGCGCGACATCGAGCGAGCGCGGGCCGCGAGTCTGTGAGGCGGCAAAGCCTCGAACGACGCGAGCCGTGGCTGCGAGCGCCAGCGAGTGGACTCTTTATAGATTCAAGTAGCGCCATCCACTCGCTGGCGCTCGGCGCGACGGATTGGCAGCCACGGGCTCACAGCTACGGCTGCGGACGGCTCTCGATTCGCAGAATCAGATCCTCCAGCCGAAACGCATCCGTCGCACGGATCGTGATGCGGTGCAGACCAGGGACCACGCGCGCCGATTCAACCCACGCCGACCACGTGCGGGCGTCGTTTGCGCCCATCACGATCACCGTATCGTTCCAGCGGATATGCGGTGGTTTGCCCGCTGTAGCGGCGACGCGCAGGGTCAGTCGCGCTCGCAGTTTCGGCGCCACGCGCAGGTCGTCTCCAACATACAGCTCATACGTGCGCTCCGGTCCTGCCACATATAGCTGGGGCGCGTCCGGGGTGAGATTCGGCAGCACGGCATGGCCGCGGGCGGGATAGAAACTGCGCGAGTCCAGCAACCCCTGGACGCTCGCAAAATAGGTTTTGGGCAATGTTCGCAGCAACGCGGGATCGCCGAGTTCACGCCAGAGCGGAGAATGCGGATCAAAATGGTTGAACATCTCGATCGCATCGACCCCCGACGCCCACGCCGCCAGCGCGCGCGCGCGCAGCGCCTCCAGCGAATTGCGAGCCTTGGCGCCCTCAGCATCGCGAACCCGGCTCTCCGAAAGACACGCGTGAACCTTCACGCCATGACGCCGGGCCAACGCGACGCTCTCCGTCCAGTGGTTCAGTTGAAAGTAGCCGCCCGGCACGAGGAAATCCACGAGTCCTTCGCTCAGCCATCGTTCGACATCCAATCCGATCTCGCGGCAGTAACCGACGGAATCCGGAGTCTTCACCGCGAGCAGGACAGCGCGGCCACGCCGGCGGCCAGCCGCGTCGAGTTCACGACGCACGTCGCGCAGCAGCGCTGTCATGAGCGCACGTTCGTTGTCGCCGACCGGCTGCTCGGCCGCCGTTTTTCGGAAGAACACCGGGTGCCGCCAGAAATCCAGTTCGATGCCATCGAGGTCGTAGTTCGCCGCCGTCTCCGCAATCGTGCGCCGCGCGAGATCGCGAATCTCGGGCCGGCCATAATCGACGGCGGTCCACAGGCCGCGCTTTGGCGGCTGGTCCTTTGTGCCCATCAGCCAGTCGGGGTGATCGACCTTGAGCTTTGGAATCAGCAGGGGATTCGACCCGTCGTGCGTATCGTTCATCCGCATCGTCCAGAACACTTCCTGTCCGGTCTTGCGGCAGTGTTCCGTGACGACGCGCAGCGAGTCCGTCCCAAGGGGCGCGAGGTCGGGCAGGATGTTGTACTGATATCGGCCTTCGCGCTGGAAAAACATCTCCGCCACGGCGGTCCGGTGTGCGAATCGGTTGAACGTTCCGCTCGTTGTGTCGAACACGATCGTGTCGACCTGCGTGCCCGCGAGTGGCGCAATCCGCGCCGGCAAGAAGTCGGCTGGTTTCGGCAGCGGCTTCGGCGGCACGCGCGTCTCGCCGCCATCGTCGTTGAAAATCAACCGCCGTGGCCGTTCGCGCGCCGCGGAGCGCATCTCAGCCGGCGTGGGCGGTGACTGGTCGAAACGTATCCGTGCAGCGAAAACGCGATTGTTCGCTCCCCACGGGTTCTCCGGCGGAATGATGCGGAATGGCGGGTTGCCCTGCATCCATTCGGCCACCGTCACCCACGTTTCATTGGCGCTGATTTCGGTCACGCCAAAGTTGCCCAGCCGCGCCCCGTGCTCCGGCACGAGGATCCGCTCCGTGGTCCGGATGACCACGAGCCGCTCGGGATCGACTTGCGCCATGAACAGCGGCGCGCGGTGGCGCGGTACATGATCGTTGCCGGCTCCGCGCCGGGTGTAGACGAGAAACAGGGCATCACCATGGGTGACCCAGTGCGCCTGCGTGTTGTAGCTGCCAAGGTCAGCGCCGTCGTCCCATCTCCAGCGCCGCGGCGCGTCGAAGTTCAATCCGTCCGCGCTGGTCGCGACATAGGCGGCGTCGTTGTTCCGCATCGTGAGGAAAAATCGCGACCCAATCTTCGCGAGCGACGGCTCGTAGAGTCCGCGGCCGCCGCGCAGCGTCAGCTCAGGCCCGATTTCGCGGACGGAAAGATTCGCGCCGTCGAACGCGCAACGCGCAACGGCGACGCGATAATCGGCCTCGCCCCGCGCCTTGAAGTAGAACGGCAGCAGGATATCGCCGTTCGGCAAATCCACACGCTGCACGCAGCCAGCGCCGGCATTGTAGAACCGCGCCTCCGCTGGCATGGCGAGCGGGCGCCACGCCGCCCAGGAGCGTGCCACCGGATCGTAGATGGAGAAACAGGTTTCCCGCGGCCGCTCAGCCATCACCGCATTGTTCTGGTAACGCACGGTGTGGCCGATCCCGAGGAGCTTGCCGGAAGCGGCGTGCCACTGCGGCCAGAAATCGCACGCACCGACGGTCACGCCGTTTGCCTCCGCCCGCTGGCCGAGTGTCGCTGCATGTTCAACCGGACCGCTCCACGTGCGGCCCGCGTCATCGCTGCGCATCTCGTGCAGCGGACCAAAGACATCGCTGCCTTTGAGCCAGAGCTGCTGCAGCGTGAGCACCACGGCCGGCGCGCCACCATCCGGATTCGGCACAATGCCTGCGCGCGGATGCACCCAGCAGTGCACACCATCATAGCCTTCGCGGATGACCTGCCGCTCGATGGCGAAATCCACCACCGATGGGGCGGCGCTGAGCGCGACACTGACGCCGGCAGCCGCAGTGCAGAACGCGAGCAGGGGCAGCTTCATGAGCGCATATTGGATAAACCACCGGGGCATGGGCGAAGCGCGAACTCTCAATTGGACGCCGCGGCGGCGAGCGCGGATTTCAATCCGTTCACCACGCAGCGATAGTCGCTCACGATGTTGAAGAACGAGTACCCAAGGGCTCGATACTTCGCCACCTGATCCGCGGCGCAGGGGATGCCGGCGCGCTTGCCGTGCCGTCGGCAGGCCGCGGCCACCTCGCCGACGATCGTCATCACCTCGGGACCGTCGAGGGGACCGGTCTGGCCCAGCCCGAGCGTGAGATCGCCGGGACCGACAAGGAGCACATCGACGCCCGGCATGGCCGCGATGGCGTCAAGGTGCGGCACGACTTCGGGCTCCTCGATTTGCACGACGAGAAAGGTCTCGCGATTCGAAGCCGCCACATAGTCGGCCAGCTTTACGCGGCCAAACGACGAGTCGGCGTGGATCACATCGCTGCCGCGGCGACCCTCCGGGAAAAATTTCATCCACCGGACGACGTCGCGTACCTCGTCGGGATGCTTCACGCGCGGCAGCATGAGCCCGCGCGCACCCGACTCGAGGAGCCACAGCACATCGGTGTGATTCGCCGGGCGCACGCGCATCAACGCATCTGCGCCGCCGAGCCGACACGCCTGGATGAGCGAATACACCACTGCGGGATCGAGTCGACGGTGCTCGAGGCAGATCCAGACGGCATCGAACCCGCCGGAGGCGATTAACTCGACCAGCTCCGGGTCGGCGTAGCACGCCTTGGCCGTGAGCACGTGCTCACCGGCGGCGATTTTCTTTCGGACGAAGGATGGCGTCATGAAGGAATTTATACGAGACGGATGACCGATCGAAACGCGGCACCGATCAGAACGTGCCCTTCACGCCGATCGTCCACAGCGCGCCGTAGAAATTGTAGGTGCGCGGCCGCGTGTAGGCCGGCGCGTTGTCGGAGTACGTGATGAGCGGCCGCGGCTCGTTGGCGAGATTCCGCACCGAGGCGTAGACAGCGAATTTCCGGTGGAAACGATATTCGACCGAACCGTCCTGGACCATTCGAGTGTCCTGCGCCTGGTAGGTCCCGGGCGGCACGGTTGCACCCACGAGGTCAAGCGACGCCCGCTGGCGGCCGATGCGCGAGACATTGTATTTCACGAGGAATTTCGCGCTGGCGTAGCTCGCGCCCCAGTTGAGGATCCGCGGCGAGTAGCCGGAAAACTCGTCTTCGCCGGAACCGCCGATGGTGAGGTGCGTGCCGTTCATCCAAACCTGCACGCCACGCGTCCACTTCGGCAAAGCCGCGAATGGTTTGAATGACTGCCGCCAGCTCCACTCGAAGCCGTCGAGCCGCACCGAGTTCGAGGAGTTCGTGCGCGTGACGACATCGTAGTCGAGGTACTCGTCGGAAAGCCCCATCTCGGCCAGCAACGCAGCCGTGGCATCGGTCCGCGATGTGACGAAGAAGCCGCTGATATCCTTGCGGAAAAGACTCATCGCAATCGTCGCGCCCTTGAGTGAGTACGTCTCGAGACTCAGGTCGTAGTTGTCCGCCGACCACGGCCCGAGGCCGGCGTTGTTTGTGTTGATCACGCGGTTGTTCTCGGCCACCGCCGGATCGGCGATGCTGCGGGACGGAATGATGAAATTGATGTCGGGCCGGCCGATCGTCTTCGCGTACGCGGCGCGCGCGAGGAGGTTCTCGGAGAACGAATAGCTCAGGTTGATGCTCGGGTAGGTGTCGCCGTAGTGCTTCTTGGAATACGAAGCGCGCTCCTGGTATTGCAGCCGGGCGAACGTGAGGGCGTCTCCGACGACGCGCACCGGCTGGCCGGCGGCATTGCGGATCAGGTTGCCGCTGGCATCCTGCTGGTAGATGGCGCGGATGTCGTTCAAAGGGCCGACTCCCTCGTCATCGGTGCGCTCGTAGCGGGCCCCGGCGACGAGCCAGAGCCGGTTGTTGAGCAGCTTGAGATCGGCGCGGAGGAAGCCCGCCGAGATGGTTTCCTCCAGCTCCTGGGAACCGTTGACGGTCGACGTGTGATAGGACGCTTCGTTGAGCACGAACCACGTGGGTTCCGTCTTGTAGAGCCCATAAACCTTGCGCGGATCGATCCAGAATACGCGCTGGCCGTTGCTAAAGCTCCGGTTCTTCGAATACGTGTCGTTGATGAGATCGTAGCTGCTTGCGAGCCGTTCGGGTGAACCGGCCCCGTAAGTCGGGCGGAAGTTCCACGTACGCGTGGCAACGCGGAGGTCGCGTTCGTTGCGCGAGAGATCGATGCCGCCCATCAGGCGGACAGGCACACGCAACCCGACGTCGCGGCTGGCGTTGAGCTTCAGCGTCGTGAGCGCGTTGGTCATCAACGGTTCCTCGGGCGAGGTGACGCTGTTGAGCGAGTACAACCGGCCGTCGTCGATGTCGGCGGGCTGGCCGGCCCGGTTGGTCGCCGTCACGACGGGCGGCGTGCCGTCGGTGATGCCGCCATAGCCTTCGCCGCGGAGGATCAGGTTGGGGATCGTCGCGCTGGTGGTGCCGAAATAGTCATGGCCGTCGCGCGCACTCAGCGTGCGGCGGCGCGACTGCGAGCGCGCGAGGCGCGTCTCGACTCTCCAGCCGGCATTGTCGAAGGTGTAGCCGAGCGAGGCGGCCCCCGTGTCCTTGAGTTGCTCGCGGTACGTTGTGGCAAGCGTCGCGGTGCCGACGCCGGTCGCCGCGCCCTGCGTGAAGTTTTCCCCGCCGGTCGCACTGGTGCCGTAGGCCTGCGAGGCGGTGTAGATGCGCGAGGATACGTTGTCGTTGGTGAAGCTGAAATTCGCGAATAGCGCGTGGCCCGGCCGCGGCTTCCAGTCGGCGCGCACGGATGCGACGTTGCGCTCGCGCGTGGAAATCTGCGCGGCGACCTGGCTCTGCGTCTGGACGAGCGCGACGCGATTCCAGGTGTGCGCGATGTTGTCCTTGTCCTCCCAGCGGATGTTGTGCCCGCCGCTCACGGAAACCGCCAGGGTGCGGTTGACCGGTTTGATATAGGTGAAATCGAAGCCGGGCTTGAAGTGCGGGCCGCCGGTCGTGGCGTCCGCGCTGCCGCTGCGGGTCAGTTCGCGCCCGAAAGTCTTGAGCGGCTCCTTCGTGGTCAGCAGACCGAAGACATTGTAGGTGAACTGCGGGTCGCGGCGGCTGAACCCGCTCTTGCTGACGACATTCACCATGCCGCCGACGGCGTTGGCCGGCATGTCCGGCGTCGGCACTTTGGTGATCTCGATCCGATCGATGTTGGCGACGTTGGACGCCGTGAAACTCGCACCGCGGCCGGCCGGGCCGTCGGACGAAAGCTCCACCCCGTCGACGGTGAGGAGCGTGCCACTGCCGGGCATGCCGCGGATTGACGCCTCGCTGGGAATCGCGGGCGACATGGAAACCTGGATACCGGGGACGAATTTGAGGAACTCGCCGGGGTTGCCATCACCAAGGTCACCAAACTCCTCGAACGCGATGACGTTTTTGATGTTGGGCGCGGTGCGCTGTTCCTGTAGCGCCGCGGACTGGGCGCTGAGCTCGCGCTCGGCAACGGTGAACGCATCAAGCACCACCACGGTGCCGTCGCGGAGCGTCGTGGACGGCACCGCCGAGACGTCGCGCACGCCCAGGTCGAAATCCCGCCGCGCGACCTGTCCTGCGAGCACGGATACGCGGGCGGTCTGAGGCTCGAGACCGGCCGCGGAGATGCGCAACGTGACGTCGCCCGCCGGCACGCCGCTGAGCCGGAACTCGCCGCTCTCATTGGTGAACGTCTCGAACGCAGTGCCCTCGGCGACGACCCGCACCTGCTTGAGGTAATTGCCGGCGGCGGAATTCGACACGCGCCCCTCGATTCCGCCGGTGTTGGCGGCCTGCGCGGTGGTGCGCGCCGGCAGAGCCAGAAGGAGAACAAACGCCAGAAGGGCGTTCGCGAGACGGTGGAGGGAGACCTTGTCAGTTTGCATGGTGGAAAGAGGCGGGGGTTATTTCCAGGGATTCTTCCAGCGGGTGGCTTCGACGCCCGTCACGCCGTCACGGGTAAGGTAATACACCGACACGAGCGTGCCGTCGGGCAGCTCGGCGCTCAGCGGATAACCGTTGTCACCGGGCCGGCCGGAGCCGTCGTGGCGGAGCGAAACGATATCCTTCTCCCGCCAGGTAACGCCGTGGTCGCGGCTCAGCGCCGCGCGGATGCCGATCGGCTCGTCGCGAAAACCGTAGGTGCAGAGGAGCGTGCCGTCGCGCCACCGGAGCAGGTGCGCGGGGTGGCCGTGGAGCGGCGTCTCGAGTGGCTTCGTCCAGGTCTTGCCGCGGTCGGCCGAGCGTGTGAGCCACATCTTCGAGCCGAGCGCGGGCTCGGTGCGCATCATCGCGACGAGGTCGCCGTTGGCGGCCTGCGCGAGCGCGGTCTCGCCGAAACTGCGTTTCTTCTCCGGATCGGCGGCGAGCGGGAGGAAGTTCCAGGTCGCCCCATCGTCTTCGCTGCGCAGGAGCCAGACTTCGTAAAAACGAATGTTCGCCGTCGGCCGGCCGTAAACCGCGCGAAGGATCGTGCGCGCGTCGAGACGCACATAACTCGCCGAATCGTGATAGGTCATGATCAGGCCCTTCGCTGGCACTTCGAGTTCGCGCTTTTCCCAGGTTGCTCCCCCGTCCTCGCTCGTGCGCACGTAACAGCCGTACGCATACGTCACGCGGCCGTCGGGCGAGTTGCGCACCTCGATGCCGCGCGCCTCGAACTCGGCGCGACGCGAGGCGTCGACATAGCGCCAGGCATGCGCATCCGGCTCCACCAGCCGGCCCGGCCGCGTCGGGCCCGTGGCCCAGGCGGGATTGGGTTCGCGACGGGTTGTCTTCTCCCACGTGCGACCGCCGTCGGCGGAGATGAAGTTCATTGGATCGCGCCGCGGCTCGAGATGACTCGACGTCACGCCGGCGCCGAAATGGACGTAGAGTGTGCGAAACTCATCCGGCAGCACGTAGAGGATCGGAAACGCGGAATACACGCCGGCCTGCCGGTGGATGACGACATGCTCGGCGCCCCGGACGAGCAGTGGCGTCGGCGGCGGCGTGGCGGCGGAGACGAGCGACCCAGCGACCATGGCGAAGCAGGCAGGGAGAAAAGTAATTCGGCGCATGGATGTTCAGGGTTTGAGCAGTTCGATCGCGGTGACGGTCGGGCCGGTGCCGGCCGCGCCAGTGTTGAGTGCGAGCCGGTAGCGAAGGCGCGGCGCCGCGGACGGAAGCATAATGCGGAAGTATTGTTCGCTCGTCGTCGAGGCCGAGGCGGTCAGCTCAAGCCAAGGGCCGTCGGGAGTGAGTTGCACGTGGGCAGTGCACGACGCACGACCGCGAAATTCGCCGCTCACCACGAGTTCGTAGCTGCCGGCCGCGAGCGCCGCATCGGTCCACGGTGACGTGTACGTTTCAAAGGGCCGGCGGCGCAGGATGTCGCCCAGTTCGGCGTTGGTGGTCTTGTGTGGGCCGTGCGACGCGATCGTCGTGCGGCGCTCGCGATCAAAGCCGCCCGCCGCACCCCAATACACATAGGAGCCGACGCCGTGCACCCCGCTCTTGGGCTGCAAGCCGACCTGGAGGTTGGGTCCGGTGTGATTGAACGCGACGATGTCCTGAAAGCCGTCGCCATCGAGATCGGCGACGTAGCTCGCGGAGTTCGATAGCGCGGGGAGCACGAAGCGGTGGGCGACACCGTAACGGCCGTGCTCATCCGGCGGATACACGAAGAGGCCGACGGTGCGCGTGGTTTCGCCGTGGTAATTGCTATAAAGAACATCGAGCGTGCCGCGACCGGTGAGATCGGCGACGGAAACCCAGTGACCGCCAAAGGTCGGGAGCGGCGTACGATCGTCGAGGGAGAATTTGCCGCCGCGGTTCCAATAGATCGCGGAATCGATCGCGTTGCGGCGGTGCGTCATCTCGCGGTAATGCGTCGCGGCCACGTCGGGCGTGCCGTCGTTATTCAAGTCGGCCACCGTTAGTCGCTGGATTTGGAAGTCTGACTTTATCCGCACGGCATGGGCGAAGTCGGGTTTGCCGCCCGTATCGATGGGGCAGAAGAGCCAGCCGCCGCGGCCGCCGAGAATGAGATCGAGCCGGCCATCGCCATCGAGATCGGCGACGGCGGAGGCGATGACCGGCAGGTCCGGAGTATAAAACTCCGCTGGCGTGAAGCCGCCCTCGGTGCCGCGCAGGATTGCGACGTTGCGGCCGTCGGCGGTCATCAGCCCGACAACGAGATCGAGCCGGCCATCGCGATCGAGATCCGCGAGCGTCGTGGTGTAGCCGCGCCCGGGGAGCGGAAAGCGTTTGATCCCGGCGACACTGCGATCGGCCGCGAGCTGCGCAACGGCGATGCCGGCAAACTCGGTGAACGCGATCGCGCCCCGGCCCTCGTCAAAAATGTCGCCGGCGCTCGAGCTGAAGCCGGTCGTGAGCGGGATCTTCGTGAGGGTTGCGCCGCTGAAGGTGCGCTGCGCGTTGCCCCAGTACACAAACGAGTCGACCGGACCACCGCGATAGCTGCGACCGCTGTTGCGATTCGCGATGAAAAGATCAGGCACGCCGTCGCGGTTGAGATCACCAAGAGCGAGCGAAACGGCGCCAAAGCTCGTGAGCTCCGTGCGTCGGGCGGGCGCGAACCCGTCGCGTGCGCCCCAGTAGATATAACTCGGAACGTCGAACGTGGCGGTATCCTGGCTGTTGGCGAAGGCGAGATCGACAAAACCGTCGCGGTTGAGATCGGCGGCGCGGACCGTCGTGGCGCCCAGCACGGGCAGCAGCGTGCGGCGCTCGGCGGAAAAGCCGTCACCGGAATTCCAGTACACGAGCGCATCCGTGCGTGGATCCCGGCGATCCGCGGCGGTGAAACTGCTCACCGCGAGATCGGCCCGGCCATCCGCATTGAAATCGGCGGCGACGACGGAAAACGGCGCATTCGCCGGCAGTGCGAGGTGCTGCCAAGACGCGAGTTCGGCTCCGCGATTGAGCAGAATTTCCAGTTCGGTGGCGCCGGCGGCAATCGCCAGATCGAGCCGGCCATCACCGTCGAGATCGGCGATGGCCAGTTCCCCCGCGACACCGTCAAGCCAGCCACGGCCGGTGATGGCGCGCTCCGATAAACGTGTCGCCGAGAAACCGTCGGCCGAGCCGAAAAAAATCCGCACCGAGGGCCAGTCGCCGCCCTGCAGAAACACCAGGTCCGGGCGGTGATCGCCGTCCATATTGGCAATCTTCACGTCGACTGCGTGACGTGTCGGCAGGTCGGTGACGCGCTCGTTGGCAAAGCCGTCCTCATTCTGCCAATACACCCGCGAGCGCGCGGTGGCGCCCGAGTCGACCGGTGGAGCGGAGGCGAGCTTGGGACCGGCGGAGGCGAATGTCGTGTCGTCCTCGTGGCCCATATTGGCAACGACGAGATCGAGGCGGCCGTTGCCGTCGAGGTCCGCGACCGCGACTCCGGTCGCCGATTCCGACGCGAACTCGGACCGGCGGCGGAGGGAGTAGCCGGTGTCGGTGCCCCAATAAACGAACACGGGGAAGTGGTCGTGAGTGGATCCGTGAAAGAAGTTGGCGAAGATGATTTCGGGGCGCCCGTCGCCGTCGAGATCAGCGATGACGCTGCGGCCGCCGCCCATCGACGGTAGAAACTCCACGCGGCCTGCGGCGTCGCGGAGCGAGGCGATCTTTTCGAAGGCGCCGGCTTCGTCGGAGGCGATCGGCAGCAGCGAGCGGAAACCGTCGACAGGGTGCTGGTAGTAGACGAGGCTGTCCGCGTTTTCGTAGGTGCTGTGATCGTTATCGACGACGATCTCGGGCCGGCCGTCACGGTCGAGATCGAACCAGTTGATCAGTTTCAGCTCACCACGCGCCGACACGAAGATGTTCTGGCCGGCGTTGCCCAACTCGCCGCGGGCGAGTTGCTCGCGGCCGGTGTGGCGGAAAACCGGTTCCGCGGCGAAGGCGCCGGCCAGGAACGGGAGCGCGAGCACCGCGCAAAACGTGCGCTGCGTTTTTTTCATGCGAGCGACCCGGCAGCGGCAATCACGCGATGAACTCAAAACTCGCGGGAGATCCGGAACATGAAGCGACGCGCGGGAAGCGTGCTCACGATATTGCGATTGACCGAGGTGTATTCGTCGTCGGCGTTCAGGAGATTGTAGAGATTGAGCTGAAACCGATATGGGCCCCGGCGATAGGAGAGAAAGCCGTCCATCACATCATACGCGTCCAGATAAAAACTGTTCGCAGTATCACCCGGCCGCTCGTCGTAGGAGAGATACGCCAGCCCCAGCGCCAGATTCTTGAGCCGGCCGCGCGAAAATTCATATCTTCCCATTACGCTGTACTGGGTCTCGGGCAAGCTGCGCGTATAAAGGCCGCCGAGGTTGTCCACATTCATGTACGTATAGCTCAGATTCAGTTGCAGTTCCCGGATCGGGCTGAGCGAGAGATCCAGTTCGTAACCGGTCAGCTCGTCGCCCGGCACCTGCTGCCGATAGCCGAGGCTGGCGAGAGCGGGATCCGAATGCAGAATGATCCGGTTCAGTTCACGTCTCCGGTACGCCGTTGCGAGAGCGGACACCTTGCCTTCGAACAAATCTGCCTTGATGCCGATTTCGTCGCTGTCGGATACGTTCGGCTCGAACAGCGTGCCGTCTGGCTGCACGCCGGAATTGGGCGTGAAAATCTCCGACATGCTGAAGTAGACGGACACTCCCTTCGTGACTTTATAGACCGCCCCGAGCACTGATTTCGGATCACTCCAGTCCGTCGTTCGCGGGCTGCGCGTCACCACACCCGTGAGCCGGTTCGTGCCGGTGTTCGGGCCACTTTGGGAATAGCGGATGCCACCTTGGAGAATGAGCCGGTCGCCGAACAGGTACGCCTGCTCCTGAAACGAGGCGGAGAGACTTTCGCTTTCGCTGCTGGCGGACGAGCTGAGGAAGGTGGACGCCGGCTGCCCGCCGTACACGGGATTGAAGATGTCGAGCAGCGGCAGAACATTGGTTGTATTGCCCGTCGGTCCGCGACCAATATACTGAGTCGCGCCACTTTCACCCTCGGCATATCGGCCGTACGCCAGGAATTTGTGCCGTGTCGGCCCCAGCTTGAAGTTCCAGAAGGAGTCGAGGGAGACGTTGGTGGAATCGTTGGGGTTGAAGGCATTTCGCCAGCTGCGCTGCATTTGTCGCGCATTGATCATATCGCGCGGAATCGCGGTGTATTCCGTGTTGAGATGCTCGACCTTGGTACCGGTCAGCCGGGCTGACCACCAGTCGGCAAAAATCTGATCGACGATCACCGTATAGCGACGCGTCTGTTCCTTGTTATAAGAGTACGGCTCGGTCGGCGAGAACGTGCGCGGGATACCGACATCGTTCGCGAGCACCGAGGCGTGACCGGCATTGTAGGGCAGCAGCACGAAACTGTTTCCCCAGCCTTTGAAGCTCTTCTCATAAAAATCGCTGACTTGAACGATCGCCGTCGTGCGCGGGAGGATCCGCCAGCCGAACATCGGCGACAGAGACCGCCGGCGACCGTAATCCGCGCCAACCGCTCCCTTGCGATCCATGAGCGAGCCGATGAATCGATAGGAAAACTGGTTGTCGCGGCCAAACGGTCGCGTCGTATCGAGCGTGACGCGGTAATACTCCCAGGAGCCAATGTCCACATCCACGACGTTGTAAGGGCGGTCGAAGCGCGGTTTCTTCGACGCGCGGCTGATCACGCCTGATTTGTTGCCGTCACCATAAATGATCGACGAAGGTCCTTTCAGGAATTCGACGCGATCGAAGATCGACATGTCATACGTGCCAGCGGTGCTCAGACCATCGATGGCAGGCGAGATGCCGCTGACTCCTCGGATCATTTGCGTCGGCGCATCGGTCACGCCGGACACATATTTCCCCGCCTCCATGACGTTGTCGGGAAGCCAGTCGCGAATATACTGCTGATTGATGACGGAAATCGCCTGCGGGAGTTCGTTCAGCGGGGTGTCCGTGCGGGTTGCCCCGATGGCATGCGTGCTCGAATAGCCCCGGTCTTTTGTCGTGTTCACCTCAAATGCCGACAGCTGAACGACACTTTCCTGACTGCCCGGGGACGACGATGTACCACTGGCACTCGGCCCGCTGACGGCTGACGTGGATTGGGCGGAGAGCGCAGTGCAGGCGCCGAGGAGAGCAAAACCGAACAAAGCGCACCGCGGGTGGGCTCGGGATCGAACGCGTAACAGTGTCATGGGGGTGGGGGTTGAAACCAGCGTAAGAGACGGCGGCCCCGGCTCGGACCCCGAGCTTTATGGCCGCTCGATTTCGGTATACCAAAGTTGCATACCATCGCCGATGTCAACGCATTTTCCGTGTCGGCCGCCTCCGGGCCACTCTGGGAGCGCGCGGCACCGGGCCGGGCGCGTTTGGCATACCAAAGTTGCCACCAGACGCGATTCCGGACTGTTCACGACAAGGTGGTCGTGCTTAGGTTCGCCCCCATGCCAAAGCGCCGCCGGGTTTTTGAGCCGAAAATCGATCGCACGCCGCCCAATCTCCAGAAGCTCGTGCGGTTGATTTTTTCGGAGGAGTTCCTGCCCGGTGAACGGCTGGTGGAGCGCGACCTTGCGGCGAAGCTGAAACTCAGCCGGATTCCGGTGCGCGAAGGACTTCAGAAACTCGTCTCGAAGGGAATCCTGCTGAAGGATGAAGTTAACCGCGGGCTGCGGCTCCGCGATTATCGTCCCGCCGAGGTCAGACATCTGCATGAATACCGCGAGGCCATCGAACTCGCGGCGGCGCGGGCCGCCTGTCACAATCGTTCCGCGACCACTCTCGTGCAGCTCGATCTCATCTGCGATGAGATGGAACGCGAGGCGCCCAACGCACCGTCACCGCGCTGGCTGGAACTCGACTGGCAGTTTCATCAGACCATTGTCGAAGCGAGCGGGAACGAGAGGTTCGTCAACGATTTCGACCTGCTCATGCTCGAGTGCAATTATGTGTTTTATCGGTTGCCGGACACGATGATCCCCGCGAAGAGCAGTGAAAATCCGCTGCTTTCCACACTTGTGCACGGCGTCGTCGAAGCGCACCGGCAGATTGGAAAACTCATCGGCGCGCGCGACACAAATGGCGCGGTCGAGGCGATGCGACTGCACCTTGCCGGCCTCAGCAATCGCGTGCATCGCGACTTGGTGAAGAGCCAGCTCGCCAAAGAACGCGCGAGTGCGCGTTGAACCGGCAGCGCTCGATAATTGGCCGAAAGCTATGGCGCGAAAGGGTGGGTTGATTCGCGACCGAAGCGGCCGCCGACGTTCACCCGTTGAACAGCAGCCAAACCACCGCCACGAGCGCGAAGGTGATCGCGCAGCCAATGAGAAATCCCTTCAAGTCTTCGCGGTATGCGTGCAGTAAACCATGCCCGGCGGCGCCTCGTCGCAATTGAAACAAATTCACGAGCACCAGTTGTTTTCCCGCCGCGGCGGATGTGCGCAACTGCGCAGTATCGGCCGCGAGTGCTTCAGCTCCGGTCGCGCCTGATGCATCGGCACCGGCATCGCTGGGCGTCTGGAGCCGCCTGAAAAACAGCGCGGAAGCCGCGGTGGGTTCTGGTCGCGTCAGCAGGCTGACCACCACCAAGCTCACGGTGCCGGCGAGCAGCGCGCAGAAAAACACATCGGGCTCCCAGTGATCCAAGCGCTGCCCGCGCTGGTGGTAGAGCGCGAAGTTCGTGCCGAGCGCGACGACGATGCTGGCCAGGGCGCCCCAGCGATTCGCCCGCCGCCAGAGGATGCCGCCCAACACGCTGATGCCTACGAACGTCGCGACGGTTTCGGTGAAGAGAAACGCATAGAGCACCCGGTCGATCAGAAAAATCGAATAGAGGACGGCGAGCAGCGTGACGCACAATCCGCTGACGCGGCCAACGAGCAGATAGTGCCGGTCTGATTTGCCCTTGATGATATAGCGCTGGTAAAGGCTGCACGTGAACAATGCGCCGCTGTTCACCATCAGCGCGGAGGAAGTCGACATATTGGCGGCGAGCACGCACGCGATCAACAAACCCACACCGCCCGGAAAGAGCAGATGGCGGCAGGCATAGCCAAACGCGTTCTCCGCATCGGGCAGTGCGCGGTCGCCGAACATTCCGCGGGCGATCACCACGGCGACAATCACGCCCGTGAGCGCCCAGCCGATCGTGCAAACGCGCTTGATGAACGAGCCATAGAAGAAGCCCGCCCGGCATGCCGCCTCGTCCTTCCCGGTGCCGACGGTCGCCAGAATGTGCGGCTGCGCCGCGATGCCGATCAGTCCGTTGAGCGTGAGCATCACAATGAACCACACGCCAATTCCTTTCGGGGTGGCCAGCGAAAGCTTGTGGGGTTCCAGCGCCGCCTGAATACCGCTCAGCCCCCCGATCATGCTCCAGCCGACCGGCACGACGAGAAACGAAAGCACGATGATGAGAAAGCCCTGCAGAAAATCCGTCCATGCCGCGGAGACCAATCCACCGATGAAGCTATAGACAATAAATACAACGGTCATGGCCACAATCATGGTGTTGACCGGGATCTCGCCGCCGGCGGCCTGGCTGATCACCTTGGCCGCGCCCTTGTGCATCGACGCCATCGTGATGGTGAAAAAGCCGAACGCGTAGATCATATAGCACACGCCCATCCACGGCCCGTAACGATCCTCGACGACCTCTGCGAGCGTCGTCCGGCGAAAGCGCCGGAAGAGCGGCGCCATGAGCCAGTAGAACGGCGTCACAAAAAGATTCTTCCACTGGAACCAGATGCCGGAGATCCCGTGCGTATAAACGGCTCCAGCCAGTGCGACGGGCATTTCGGCGTGGGTGCCCACGCCGAAACTCTGGCCCATCATGATAAAGCGTCCGAACTTGCGGCCGCCCAGGAAATATTGATCCGTGTTTTTGACCCGTAATCCGACGATTACGCCGGCGACGCAGATGCCGACGATATAAACAACGAGGATGATCCAATCGAGCAGGGAAAGATGGAGGTTCATCGGCCGGCGCATCGTTGAAGGCGAATCGGAAAATGTCGCGCCCTGATTCGCGGAAATGACGGGTTCTTCCTGCCGGTGGCTGCGAGCGCCCGCGCGTGGAGGCCCATCCACTCGCGGGCGCTCGCAGTCCCGGCGGCGTTGGCAATTCTGATCGACGTGTCGCGGTGCGTTGCCCGGGGTGGCATGGGCGTCCCGCCCATGTATTCAAGCCGGCTGTACACCATGGGCACCCCGCCCGCCTTCGTGGCTTGCGCTATGGTCGGACTGCTCGTCGATGTGCGCCCGGGCATCCACTCGCGGGCGCTCGCAGCCCCGGCGCACTCGTCGATTGACGACGAACGCGCCGGGGGATTGGCTCACGCCAGCACGAACATGAATCCGACCAAAAGAAGAGACTTCATCAAGAACAGCGTCGTGGGGACGGCGGGAATCACCATCGGGGCGATGGGGTTCAGCGCCAAATCATACGCGGCGATCAAGGGCGCGAATGACCGGATCAACCTGGGGCAGATCGGCATTCGCAACCAGGGAACGGTTCACCTGAAGAGTTGGTGCGGGCTGAAGGAGAGCCATAACGTGCAGGTGAAGGCGCTCTGCGACGTGGATGAAGCGCTCTTCGCGCCGGCCGCGAAGATCGTCACCGACGCGACGGGCGTGAAGCCGGCCACGCATTGGGACATCCGCCGGCTCCTGGAGGACAAGGAGATCGATGCGGTGGCGATTGCGGTGCCGAATCACTGGCACGCGCTCGCCTCCATCTGGGCCGTTCAGGCGGGCAAGCATATTTACGCCGAGAAACCGCTGGCGCATAACATCTCGGAGGGGCGGAAAATGGTTGAGGCCGCGCGGAAGCACAACCGACTCGCGCAGGTTGGATTGAACAACCGCTCATCGCGCAGCGTTCGGGAAGCAATCGAGTTCCTGCACAAGGGCGGAATTGGCGAGCTCTATATGGCCCGTGCGCTTTGCTTCAAGGCACGTGACTCCTACGGGATGGCGAAAGACAGCACGCCACCGGCCACTTTCCACTACGACCAGTGGCTCGGCCCGGCGCCCCAGCGTCCCTACAACGTAAAGCGGAGTCACTATAACTGGCATTGGTATTGGGATACGGGCAATGGCGACACGGGCAACACGGGCCCTCACCAACTCGACATCGCCCGGTGGGGCCTGCAGAAAAACGAACACCCGGTTTCAGTATATTCAGTGGGCGGCATCTTTGGCCTGACTCAGGACGAGGGTAAGACTCCCGGCACGCGCGTCTATGGCGGCGTGGAAACCTATGGCCATGACAAGACGACCCAGGAGACGCCCAACACGCTGACGGCCGTCTACAAGTATGCTGATGGCACGATGCTCGAGTTCGAGTGCCGGGGGCGGTACACGAATAACGAAGGCAGCAAGGGCCAGGAGGTTGGCAACATTTTCTACGGAGCTGACGGCTGGCTCGAACTCGGCGGCAACAACTGGAAGGCGTTCCGCAAGCGGAGCAAGGAGCCGTTTGCCGGTTCGAAGCAGGAAGAAAGCGGCTGGGCCGGGAATCACTGGGGCAATTTTCTCGATGGCCTTCGGTCGGGGAAGAGGGAGACGCTGCATTGCGATATTCGAGAGGGGCACTTGTCATCCGCCCTTCCGCACCTGGCCAACATCTCGTATCGCCTGGGACGTGCCCTGAAGTTTGTCGGCGAGCGCGAGAGATTCGCCAACGATGCCGAGGCCGATGCGATGCTGACGCGGGTCTACCGCAAACCGTACGTCGTACCAGAGACCGTCTAACCGGCCATTTCCTACCGCGGCTCGAGGGCCGCAACCAAAGGTCTGTGGATGAGACACAGAGGTCACAGAGGAGGACGAAGACATGGGAGACGGGGAAGAGAATAAGACGCGGAAGATTCCGAAGTGTAGTGGGCATCCAAATACCGGATGCCCGCGTCGCGCTCCAACGCGGCGCTACTGCTTCGCGTCGGGTGAGAGCGCCCGCGGACGATTCGCCGGACCCGGCTTCGGCGTCGGCAGCGTGCGCAACTGGGCCTGCGCCGTTGTGAGCGTTGCCTGGACTGCTTCATCGCTGCTCCGATTCCGATACTCGCCGGGATCGTCGCGTCGCAGATAGAATTCCCGCCCGGCCCGCCCCTCGTCCCATTCGGTGTAACGCCAGGTGTCGCCAATCACCGTCCGGCCGGCCACGTCGACTTTCCCGCGCACGTCGTAGTGATAAACTAAACTGTAGGCGAAGCCCGTTGAAGGTCCCGGTTGCTCCATCACCGGCCGGAGCGACTTTCCGTCCAGCTTCCCCGCCGGTTTCAATCCGGCGTAATCAACCAACGTTGGATAAACGTCGATCAACTCGACGGGTGTGGAGACCACGCGGTTCTCGGGCATGCCGCCGCCCGCCATGATGAGCGGCACACGGGTGGCGAGGTCGAATGCGCTCAGCTTCGCCCAAAGCCCTCCATGGTCGCCGAGGTGAAATCCGTGGTCACTGAACAACACGACCAGCGTCGTGCGCCAGAGATCGCGTCGGTCGAGCTCATCGAGCAGTGAACCGATCTGCGCGTCGACGAAGGAGACGCAGGCATAATACCCGCGGATCGCCTGCGCGCGGGAGTCCGGCTGCTCGAAACCGGACAGCTCCGTTTGCAGCGCAATTTCGGGAATACCGCGCATGGCCGGTTCGGGCGGCGGAGCGATACCGGTTTGTGGATACAGCTCATGGAACCGCCGCGGCGCCGTCCAGGGCAGGTGAGGCTTGTGAAAGCCGGCCGCCAGAAAGAAGGGCGTGCGGGCCTCCGCCTTTTCCGCGATTAATCGCCGAATGGTGGCCGCGTTGAGGCCGTCGCGCGTCTTGCTGCCGTCGCCATCGAGCACGTGCCAGCGCGGACGGCCGTCGCCGCCGCCGTACCGCGCCTTAATCGCGGCCTGTTCCTGCGCGTCCTCACCCGGACCGTCGTCATAATGATCCCACGAGGCGGCGTCGTTCGTTTTCGGGCTGTGGAAAATCTTGCCGGCGGCACCGGAAAAATAGCCCTGCTGACGGAAGAACTGCGGGAGCATCACCGCGTCGGGCAGGGCGGTGCGCGCCGGCGTCCCGAGTATGTAGACGCCGGATACTTCAGGCCGGCGGCCGGACAGGAACGAGACCCGACTGGGATTGCAGAGCGGATACTGGCTGTACGCCCGGTCGAAACGGACGCCGCGGGCCGCCAGTCGATCGATATGGGGCGACTTCACGTTGGGATCGCCGTAGCAGCCAAGTGCGGTCTTCAGATCATCCACGACGATGAACAGGACATTTGGTCCCCGGGGTGCCATGGGGGCGGCGGCTGCGCGCGGAGCACAAGCCGCCGCGGTCACGGTGAGCAGCGCCACGAAGGCGTGAAGGCGGTATTCAGCGAGTGACCGGTAGGTTTTCGAAGGCATGATATCGGCAGGTTCCAAGTTAATAGAGCAGAGGCTCGAGACTCTTTCAGCCACAGATTTCGGATGGCTCTCGCGGGGATACCAGAGTTAACCGCGAAGGGATGCCAATAAACGCGAATTCACGAAAACGACACCCAGCACTGTTTCATAAAAGCTGATGTTTTGCGTGTTCTTGGTAATTCTACGTGGCGGAAGCAACGTGGTGGCTGCCCGTGGAAGCGAAGTGTTGGCTGCCCGTGGAAGAGAAGTGTTTGGCTGCCCGTGGAAGCGAAGTGTTTGGCTGCCCGTGGAAGCGAAGTGGCGCCTGCAAGTTGTGGCTGCGAGCGCCAGCGAGTGGATGTCAGTTTCGTTGGTGATGAACGACATTACGATTCCGTTTCGAGCCGCCGGTCAGAGACACGGCGCTACTCGATCCAAACTCGAGCCTTGTCCGTCGGTGATAGCGGCCCCGCGC
>JBBRCR010000077.1:0-21993 GCA_038204695.1 Opitutales bacterium
TTGCCCACGATGCTGAGCGCTGGAGACGGTTTCAGATCGCGCGGAGTGACGGTCGGTGCGATGGCGTCGGCTTTCTCCGGCAGTCCGAGCGCAGCGGCGACCCCGTCATGCAAGGACGCGTCGATATTCGCGAGATGCCCAAGCATGCGCAGCCGGATCGCCTTGGTCTCGACCTTCGCAAGTTCAAAGGCGAACGCGCTCACGATGTGCGTCTGCTCGGGCGTCGTCATGGAGCGGAAAAACATCCGCGCCTGCGAATAATGATCGGCAAAGGTCTCGGAGCGTTTGCGTTGTTTGGTGGCGTCGAGCACCTCGGGATGGCTGACGAAACCGTGTGTGGGATTTTCGCGCGGAGCGCCGCCGTCGAGGCTGTTCGGCTCGTAGTTCACGCGGCCTTTGGGCACTTCCATCTGGCGCAAGCCGTCGCGCTGGAAATTGTGCATCGGACAACGCGGCGCGTTGACGGGGATCTGATGAAAATTTGGCCCGCCCAGCCGCGAGAGCTGCGTGTCCTGGTAGGAAAAGAGCCGCCCCTGGAGCAACGGGTCGTTCGAGAAATCGATGCCGGGGACGATGTTCGTCGGCAGAAAAGCGACCTGTTCCGTCTCGGCGAAGAAATTATCCACGTTCCGGTTGAGCACCATTTTTCCGACCATGCGCAGGGGGATGATTTCCTCCGGGATGAGCTTCGTCGGATCAAGCACGTCGAAGTCGAGGCCGTCCGCCGTCGCTTGATCGAAGACCTGAAGGCCGAGTTCCCACTCTGGGAAGTCGCCGCGCTCGATGGCTTCCCACATATCGCGCCGGTGGAAGTCGGGGTCCGCGCCATTGATCTTCACCGCTTCGTCCCACAGCACCGAGGCCGCGCCGAGCTTGGGCCGCCAATGGAATTTCACGAAGCGCGAGACGCCCTGCGCGTCGATCAGCCGGAAGGTGTGGACGCCGAAGCCTTCAATCATGCGCAACGATCGCGGGATGGCCCGGTCGGACATGATCCACGTCAGCATGTGCATGCTCTCCGGCGTGAGGGAGACGAAATCCCAGAAGTTGTCATGCGCCGAGGCGGCCTGCGGGAAGCCGCGATCCGGCTCCATCTTCACCGCGTGGACGAGATCGGGAAATTTGATCGCGTCCTGGATGAAGAAAACCGGGATGTTGTTGCCGACCAAATCGTAGTTGCCCTCGGTGGTGTAAAACTTCACCGCGAAACCGCGCACGTCGCGCGGGAGATCGCCGGAACCTGCGCCGCCGGCCACGGTCGAGAAGCGCGCAAAGACTTCCGTCTTCACAGCCGGGTCCTGAAGAAACGCCGCCTTGGTGATGTCGCCCAACGGCTCATAGACTTGAAAGTATCCGTGCGCTCCGGTGCCGCGCGCATGAACGATCCGCTCCGGGATGCGCTCGTGATCGAAGTGCGTGATCTTCTCACGCAGGATGAAATCTTCGAGCAGCGTCGGTCCGCGCTCACCCACTCGGAGCGAGTTTTGATTGTCGGCGATGGGCAGGCCGTGATTCGTGGTCAGCGAATCGGCAAACTTTGTGACTGTCTGATGAGTCTCGGCCGGTTGCGATTCTGCGGCGTTTTTTGGAGAAGGCTTTGGGTGAGTGGCTTGTTGTTTTTGTTTTTTCATAAAATAATGAAGCCTCAGGCTGTCATCGGCGCGGAATGTTTTTCATCGCCCGCGCCGCTCTTCACCGCGCCGCGCCGGGCGTCGGCTTCGAGCAGCGCGTCATTGATCGCCAGGCCGGCCCGCATCCCCTCCGCCGCGGCGGCAATAATGAGTTGCACGCCCTGGCTGGCATTGCCCACCACGTAAACTCCAGGGACATCAGTGGACGCATCTTCGGCGCACTTTACGCAGCCGTCGTCGGGGCAGAATTCACAGCCGAGCATCTCGGCGAGCGGTGAGCGCTGGTGCTGGCCGGGAGAGAAAAAGAGCGCGCGCCGGGCGTCCGTGCTGCCGTCCTGAAAGACGATGCGTTCGAGTTGCGCGCCGGTGCCTTCAAGGTGGGAAATCTGCGTCTCGATAATCTGCACGCCGTTGCTTTCGAGCAGTTCCAGCGCGGCGCGCTCGCAGACTGCTCCGCCATTGGTACACAGCACGATCTCCTTGCTCCACAGCCGCAGCTCCAGCGCGAGGTCGGCGGCGTCCTGGTCGCAACCGACGACCGCCATTGGCTGCGCGCGATGCTCCCAGCCATCGCAATACGGGCAAATGTGCGCGGAGACGCCGTAGAATTGCCGGAAGTTTTTGATTGCCGGTAGTTGGTCCACCAGCCCCGTCGCGAGCAGGAGGAATCGCGAGGCAACCTGCTCGCCACTTTGCAAAATCACCGTGAAGCGTCCGTTGCCGCGCTCGGCGTGCTTCACTTTGATCTTCCGAAAAGCCACCGTCTCATACGGCGCGAGTTGCTCGCGGCCGACTTGCAAAAACTTCGCCGGTGACATGCCATCGCGCGTGAGATAGCCGTGCAAGGCGTGCGACGCGGCATTGCGCGGCTCGCCCGCATCGCAGACGAGCACCTTGCGCAGACAGCGCCCGAGGATGAGCGCCGCACTCAATCCGGACGGCCCGCCGCCCACGATGATGACATCAAGCAGCGTCTGGCTTTTCGGCGGCAGTTTCATTTTCACGCGTGACAGAGACTTGTTCGCAAACGGCGGAACGAATCTTCCGCCGCTTGCGCACCGATGGAGACGTTTCGCAGCTTGCGTTTGGCAGCCATTGGCTGATTCGTAACGCATCACCCAAAGGCGGAGCTGACCGAAAAGTCATCCACGTGACTTGCGAATTCGACCCTACCGTCCATCACCATCCGCATCGCCCGGAAGAGCTTTCTCCACCCGATGCCAGGCGTCGCGCGTGGCGTGTTTGGCCTTGTCCCAGGTGAGATTGGAATTTCCTTTGGACTGGTCGTAGTCACGCTGCAAGTCCGTTTCCACTTCCTCGTATTTCTTGCCGGGATAACGGGTGAAGCCTTCGTAGCCCGTCCGATACGCCGGCTGATAATTGCTGTAAGCCACATTCTTATCGGCGTAGGAACGGTTCGCGTAATTGTCCTTCCAATAGCCGTCTTCCACCGTCGGATCGATTTTCTCGGCCACGCCTTTGCCCGCCAGTCCGCCGACGACCGCGCCCGCGACCAATCCCACCGCCGCTCCGACCGGACCTGCCACCGCTCCGATGGCCGCGCCCGCGACCGCACCGCCCGTGGCGCCCACGCCGGTCCCCACCGGATGCGCACCGGGCGTTTTCGTAATCGGATCGCGATTGGCGTCCGTGCCTCTGCCACTGTCTGTTTTTGGATTTTTTGCGTCGTTGTTCATTTGTTTTTCTTTCTTGGTTTGTTGTTAATTCTTTCTTGGTGGAAGCATTGATAATGCGTGGCTGAAGTTGCGCCCCTTACTCCTTCTCCCGCACCAAGGTGCGTTCCGCCGCAGAGAAACTTTTCTTCAACTCACGGGCGGCGAAGGCCACGGCTTCCTTCGCCTCGTCCACCACCGCGCCCATGCCGAAGAACTCGTGGGTCACGCCCTCGTAATTCTTGTAGGTCACAGGCACGCCATCCGCCTTCAGCTTCTCAGCCAGCAGTTGGCCGCTGGAACGGAGCGGATCAATCTCGGCGGTGATGATCGTGGCGGGCGGCAGGCCGCGCAGGTTCGCCTTCGCCAGTTCAATGCGCGGGTCCAGTTTGTCCTGCGGCTTCGGCAACTCGTGTTTGCCAAACCATTCCATCATCGCCTTGTTCAGCGGCTTCGCGTTCGCGTTCTCGATGAAGCTCGGCGTGGTCGTGTCCGTGTCGGCCACGGGATAGACGAGCAACTGATGCACGGGCAAAGGCACCATCTCTTTCTGCGCCCGCAGGCAGATCGCGGCGGCCATGTTGCCGCCCGCGCTTTCGCCCGCCACGGCGAGGCGATTCGGATCGCCATTGATGGAGCGCGCATTTTCGCGCACCCATTTGTAGGCGGTGAACGTGTCATCATGCGACGCGGGGAACGGGTGTTCCGGCGCCTGCCGGTAATGCGTGGAAACGACGACGGCACCGGCGGCGTTGGCGAGCGCGCGGGGCGAAGAATCGTAGGTGTCCAGATCGGCAAAAACCCAACCGCCGCCGTGGATGTAAAGAATGACGGGGAACGGGCCGTCCCCTTTCGGCGTGTAGATGCGGATCGCGATGTCGCCGCCGGAACCGGGAATGGTCTGGTTCTTCACACTGGCGACCGGCTCCGGTTCCGCGCTCTTGCCCTGGCTTTGCAACAGCTTTTTCACCGCATCAGCCGGCGAGGGTTGCTTGCGCGCTTCTTCAGGCGTGAGTGATTCCACGGGCTTGCCGCCGAGCTTGGCCAGTTGGTCGAGCACCGCCTGCATCTGCGGATTGGCCGGCGGCGGAAGGAGTGCGGCGACGAGGAGGGACGCGCAGGCGACGAGCGTGGCGGAGGTCAGAATGGATTTCATGGTTTGTTTCGTTTGGTTTAAGAAAGAGATGTTCCCGCCTTGGAACACGGCGCTGCGGTGGCCTTGGAGGGTTTCATCGCGACCTTCGCCGGTCGCAAGCGCGGTGGAACCGACGTATCCCCGGCATAAAGCATGGCTTGGTTTTGACACCACAGTTCCCAGCACTGTTCCCATTCCAGATTGGTGTAGGCCAGTTCCTCCAGATCGGAATGGCTCAGTGTTTCCTTCGCGTAAAACCGGCGCTGCCGTTCTGCCAGCAGATGGATTGTTTTCAAGACTGGTTCGGATTTTGTTTCCGTTGGGGCGGCTTCTGTCGCGAGGCGCGGCTTCTTCTTCCGAAGGTCTGCCCCGGTCGTTCCATGATTCTTGGTCATAAACTTTTTCAGTGAGCGTGCGCGGGTTCGCGGCGCGTGATCGGTTTCCGTTCCTTGAGTCGTTTGGAATTTTTGGCGGAGCCGCCGGGGTGCAGGAGGACTTTCGTCCAGCCCTTGTCCCGCGCATCGAAATGCTGGTAGGCGTCCGGCGCTTCCTCCAAGCCGAGTTCATGCGAGACGATCCATGAGGGCTTGGCACGGCCCGCGTGAATGAGGTCGCGCAGGGATCGGTTGTAAGCCTTCACGTTGGCCTGGCCGGTTCCGATGTGCTGCCCCTTGCTGAAGAAGGTTCCGAAGTCGAAGGCGATCTGGCCTTTCTTCGCCAGCTTGTCGGCGGCACCCGGATCAGCCGGGACGAAAACACCGACCACGCCAATCCCGCCCGTGGCCCGCACCGATTTCACGAGATCATTCATCGTCGTGTTCGGAACCTCATGGCCGGCGGGATCGTGGCATTGATAGCCGACGCATTCACAGCCCCGGTCCGCACCCTGGCCGTCCGTCAGTTCCAGCACTTTCTCGACGTGCTTGCCATCCGAGTAATCAATGGGAATCACCCCGATGGACTCCGCCAGGCGGAGACGATCCGGATGATGATCGATGATGAACACTCTGCTCGCACCTTTGATCATCGCCGAATGCGCGGCCATCAAGCCGACGGGGCCGCAGCCGTAAATCACGATGGATTCTCCGGGCTTGAGTCCCGCGAGTTCGGTGGCGTGCCAGCCGGTGGGGAAAATGTCGGACAACATCACGTAGTCCGATTCCTTTTCCTTCGCGTCGTCCGGGAGCTTGAGGCAGTTGTGATCGCCAAACGGCACGCGCAAACAATCCGCCTGCCCACCGCTATACGGACCCATGCCAGCGAAGCCATAGGCCGCGCCAGCCACGCCCGGATTGGTGGTGAGGCAGAAGCCCGTCAAACCGCGCTCGCAGTTTTTGCAGAAGCCGCAACTGATGTTGAACGGCAGGCACACCATGTCGCCGATTTTGATCCGGCTGACCGCCGGGCCGACCTCAATGACTTCGCCGAGGTTTTCGTGCCCCAGCACTTTGCCCTTCTCAACATTGGTGCGGCCCTCGTACATGTGCAGGTCCGAGCCGCAAATGTTCGTGGTCGTGATTTTCACCAACACATCGGTTGGCTTCTCAATTCTGGCATCGGGAACTTCCTCGACGCTGACCTCGCGTGGTCCGTGGTAAACGAGTGCTTTCATGACAAGAGAGCATTAAATCAAATTTCTACAAGGAGCCGCGGGTGGCCGCATCGGCTGCCGTTGCCAAAGCGACGACTGCATTGAGGAAGTCACTGCTCTGACCCGCAAACAGGCCGGAGTTGACCAGACCGGTGGCGGCGGCGACGGCCCCGGCGTTGGCGGTGCTGGCGGGGCGGATGACGGAGCAAAGCGGCAGGCTGGCATTCAGGAAAGTACATGGCGCAGGCGTGACTTTTTGCGAATTCTGCCGGCCTTTTCTGAGGTCGGGGAAGGTCACCGAGTTTCGGGACGGCAGGCGCGACGTGATGTTTTCCAGCGCGGTTTGAAAAATCGCGAAGTGGTAGAATTCTGTCGGCCCAATCGCGCCCAAAATGGAAACGACATCCAGGTGCGTCACCTTCGGGAGCAGCGAAAGATAAAGACTGGCGCCACCCTGTTCAATGGCCGCGAAGTGAAAGGCCGCGGTTTGCGCGATCGATCTAACGGCCACCTGACTCAACCGGTCGGTTTCAGGAACCGTGGGGCGGTTCGTGATGTCCACGATTTGCGGAAAGGTGTCGCCAAAATCGGGATTGCCGGCACTGCGATAGCGCGCATACCAGCTCGTATCCACAGTGGGGTTGGTCAAACTGGTCAGTCGTCCGATTTGGTCCACGCCCCGGACTGGCACACTCGGCAGGGTGCGAAACGCATCCAGGTTGACGGCGGTTTCCCCCATCGCGACCAGGTAGCCGTTGATGAAGTTGGCGTGGCTGCTTTCATCATCACGGTCACCCGTGATGTATTCGGGCAGGGCAGGGTCGATGATTTGCAGCGCACGGCGGAACCGGGGATTGCTGACGGCCAGTTCCGAATACTGCTGCCACAGGTCTGTTTCCACGAGTTCCGCCGCTGCGAGGAATTTCAAGACGGCCACATCACCACTCGAAAGGGTGCCGACCGCACGGGCTGTTCTCGGCGTGGAAAGCAATCCGGCGATGGGCAAGAAGGCCGCAGCCGCACCGAATACTGAGGAACGCTGAAAGAACGAACGCCGATTGACACTGGCTTCATGAGTTTTGTTTTGCATATTTATCTTTCGTTTTTTTAGTTGATGGCGATGTTTGACCGCCTTTTTTGTTTCACGTGCGACACGTTGCGCTTTCAGACGCGAACAAGGCTATGGGGTCAAACCCTATATCTTGAATGGTCTGGGCGCGAAGGGATACATCTTCGGATTGCCGTCAGTGGAGCGCAGGCGGGCAAAATGCCCCCCTCCAAGGACTCTCGCTGCGCTTCGCCCGGGGTTTCCTTTTAGGGCCATGAGGATTCATATTATCACGTATATTGGGCCGCAACATTCGACACCCTAGTCCTAAAACAAACGCGTTTGAAGCGGGAACGCCGGACGGCTGATTTTGGCTGATTTCAGCGGCGCATTTTTCTTGGCGCACCACTGCCAAGCCCTGCTTTGGCGATCGAAAGGCTGCAGGTGGGCGTTTGTCATAACTTTTCCTGGGTGCGAGGTGTTTTGCGGCCTGGCCTGAAGACACCTCCTCTGTTCGGCTTGCTCTGATCGTTTCGTTTGTCCGTTTCTTTTCCCGTTCAACTGGCTTCCATGCGCCGCAGCCGCTCCCACGTCGCCAAAAAGTCCTTGAGACACCCGTTATATCCCATGACCCGGTAGAGGATGCGCCGGGATCTGGATGATGGCCGCCAGAAAGCTCCGGAACTCCATCCGCACGATCTGCCGGCCGCGCTCCGCGTCGGGCATCAGCAACCCAAACCACGCTTTCAAGTTCCACGCCAGGGCTGCCATCACCATGTAGGCACAGTTGCTCAAGGGCACTTCCAATAACCCTGTTTTTGATATGAGCCATGCCATTTTGAAAACATCTGAGTCCGCGAGGGTCTGGTTGGATCGCAACCCCGATACGTAATGGGTCGGCGACACTTCACATTCCTTTGTTTTTTCCTTCATCTTGAGGTCTCACGAGAGCTTGGGCGTCTTTCTACCCAAGAGTTTGAGCCGGATGATCTGTTCGGTCCGCGCCATGTTATAGACCAGGTTGGCCAGCAGGATGCAGGAGCGGTTCCTCATGTATCCGATGCACCGCTGGAACATGGCCCGCATGGTCCCGGTCATGAACCCGAAGATGTGTTCGACCCGCTCCCGTTGGCGGGACTTCGCCTGGTTTGACCGTTTCTGCTTTTGGGTCAGCTCACGTCCGCGCGCGCCCTTCTCATTGATGTGGGCGGTGATCCCCTTGCGCTCCAGAATCCCCTCGCAGGCCGGGCCGGTGTAGGCGCTGTCGGCCCACGTCTCCGGATCGCCGGTCTGCGTGAGTGCATCCAGGGCCTGACTGTCGTGTTCACTGGCCGCCGCCACGCTCTGCCTCAAGCGGCTATACGCAACATTATGAATCCTAAACATCAACACCGTTCCGCTAAGATGACTGTGCCGGCTCTCGCGGCGCTCTCACTCGCGGGGCGGTGGCGGTGGAAACTCCCGCCGCGCGGTAGGCGCTGGGGCTAAGGCCAAACTCGCGGCGGAAGAGGCGGTTGAAAAAGGATAGCTGGTTAAATCCGTGACTGAACGCGATGCCGCCGATGGCCTCCGTGGTGCCTCGCAGGGCGCGGCAGACGGCTTGCAGGCGGACCTGGTTGAGAAACGTCGAGAAGGACTTGCCAGCGTGGCGGCGGAATTGTCGTGCGAACGTGGCGCGGCTCATCGCGGTAAGCCGGAGCAGTTCAGGCAGGCGAACCGGCTCCCGGTAATGCGCGACGATGTAACTCACCGCGCGGCGAATGGCGTCTTGTTGCTCGGCAGTTCCGGAAATGGAAAACGGACGCGGGGAGAGGGGACGGAGGTCGCGAGGTTTGGCGGCAACGAGCACGGAGAGCAGGTGAAGAAATGCGGCGAGACGGGCGAACCCGGCGAGGAGGGGAAGTTCCTGCATGAGACGACGAATCGTTTCAGCGGTTTCGCCCTGAAGATGCAGTCCACGCCGGGCGGACTCAGTGAGACGCTGGAGTGGGGCGGTGGCGTCGGCAAAGCTCCAGATGCCGTGCTCCGGCGGGAAATCCCATTGCAGCGACAGGCCGGCCGAGGCGCCGCGGAGATGCCAGTAGTGCGGGACGTTTGCGCCAATGAGTACCAGGTCGCCGACCTCGAACATCTCGATGTGATCGGCAACGAAACGTGTGCCGGTGCCGCGTCGGATGAACGTGAGTTCCGTCTCGGGATGATAATGCCAGTGTTCGCCGTGACCCACTGCGGGGGTGGTGGATCCAGGGGTGCGCACCACTTCCACCCGGCTGAGGCTCTGGCTCCAGCGCAGGATCCGGCAGGTCTGACCGGCGGCGAGGTGGATGTCTTCGCGCGTGGTGTTCATTGTCGGCACAACGATGCAAAAGCCCTGGGATAAACGCAACGACTTAGGTGAGACGATAGTGCCATTGAATGACGCGCGAAGCGTAGCGGGCTGCGAGTTCGTTGAGTTATGGTCGCGGAACATGAACATGCCCACTACTTATCGTTTTTCTTTCGGACCCTGGAACATCAGCGAAGGCTCCGACCCGTTCGGGCCGGAAGTCCGCACCGCTTTTCCGCACGAAAAGAAATTCGCGCTTTACCGCAAACTCGGCTTCGAGGGCGTGCAGTTTCATGATGACGACGTGGTGCCGGGAATCGACGGTCTGACCCCGGAGCAAATGCTTCGGAAAGCCGGCGAGGTGAAAACGATGCTCGCGAATGAAGGACTCACGCCGGAATTTGTCGCGCCGCGGCTCTGGTTTGCGGAGCAGACAGTGGATGGCGGCTACACCTCGAATAGCGCGACCGACCGAGCGTATGCCTGGGAGCGCACGCAAAAATCCATCGACATCGCCCGCGCCATTGACAGCAAGGCGATTGTCCTCTGGCTGAGCCGCGAGGGTTCTTACATCCGCGAAGCCAAGGACGCGAAGCTCGCCTATCAGCGCCTTCTCGACGTGATCAATCGGATGCTCGACTACGACCAGAAGATCGAAATCTGGATCGAGCCGAAACCGAACGAACCAACCGACCAGGCGTATGTGCCGACCATCGGCCACGCCATCGCGCTGGCGTTTGCGTCGAAGGATCACCGTCGCGTGAAGGGCCTCATCGAGAGCGCGCACGCGCTGCTCGCGGGGCTTGATCCGAGCGATGAAATGGCGTTCGCGCTCGCGCACGACAAGCTCGGTAGTGTTCATCTCAACGACCAGAACGGGCTGAAATACGATCAGGACAAAAACTTCGGTGGCGCGAATCTGCGCGTCGGGTTCAATCAAGTGCGCGTGCTCGAGGAGAGCGGCTACGGCCAGCGCGGCGAGTTCATCGGGCTGGACGTGAAAGCGATGCGGACTCAGCGGGGCGATTGCGTCACAGCGCATTTGAAAAATAGCCGCGAGATTTTCCTCCACCTCGTCGAGAAAGTCCGCGCGCTCGACCGTCCGCTCATTGAGCAATTTCGCGCCGCGCGCGATTACGAGGCGCTCGAACTTTACCTCTTGCGCCATCTTCTCGGCGTGAAGTAACGCCCTTGCGCGCCGATGAAATTCGCCCCCCATTCGCTCCTGCTGCTCGTGCGTTTCGCGCTGATGTTTGCTCGGGCTGCGACGCGCGCGTGAAATTGGCACCAAATTAAAAACGTATGATCTCTCCCATCTGGCGCTTCACATTCCTGACGCCCTTCGCCCTCTCCGGGATGCTGTGGCTCGCCGGGCTCGGAAATTGCACCGCTGCCGAGCCGACTGCGCCGGTGGTGAAATTCGCGCCACCGTTTGGGCTGGCGCGGGGGCCGGTGGTGATTGATGGCAATCCTGGTGAGTGGGGGGAGTTTCATGTCGCCAATGGCAAATATTTAACTTTCAAGTCTTCGCGCTCTGAGCCGTGGCGTGATGGAAAGGTCCGTGAGGCGTTCACGGCGACCATCTCGGTTTTCGATACGCAGGGAAAGGTCATGGCGGTGAGCCGGCTCGCTTACGACGCGACGAATCTTTACTGCGCGGTAATCGTCTTGGGCGCGCCGCTGCTCAACAACAGTTCGTCGCCGCAGGAGCTGCTTTATGGCGGCGATGCGATCGGAATTTGCGTCGGGCCGAGCGGCGGGAAGGGCGCGAACCAGCGCTTCGTCTGCGGCCTGTATGCGGGGAAGCCGACGGTCGTGGCGATGCGCGAGCAATGGCCGGAGGCGCGGCCCTACACGTATTTCACGGAGGCTGCGGGAAAGGTCACGCTGCCGTTTGTCGCGCCGCTGGCGACGGCGCAGTGTGGGTTTTCGCGGATTCCGCCGGAGTTCAAAAGGGCGGGTTATTTCTTCGAGGTCGCGATTCCGTGGAAGGAGATCGGTTACGCGCCGGTAGATGGCGCTTCGTTCCCCTTCGATTTGCAAATCATCCGCGGCAATCCATCGGGCACGGGCATCGAGGATACGGCGTGGTGGCGGAGCACGGGGAGCGGGCCGCTGGCGATTTTCGATTTGCCGACTTTCGCGCGGTTCTATCCGGCGCAGTGGGGCAAGTCGAAATTGGAAGTCACTGATCCGGTCACGCACACGCCGCCGCCGGTGCAGTCGGCGGAGGATCAGGCGGTCTTTGGCGGGCCGGGCGAGGCGATCACTTTCGAGATGCCGCGGGCGGCTCGCGCGAGTTTGATTGTCACGCGGGCGGATGGCTGGGTCGTGCGCGAGTTGCTCCGCACGCGGCGGCTCGGGAAAGGCAGGCAGACGGTTTATTGGGACGGACGGGATCGCACGGGACAGCCGATGCCGCCGGGCGATTACGGCTACACGCTGGCGATCTTCGACGGCATCAAGACGAAGTTTTTTGGCAGCGTCGGGAACTCCGCCCGGCCGGTTTTTCGCACGCCGGATGGGCTTGGTTCGATGGGCGGCGCGCACGGCGGACCGGCGGCCGTGGCGGCGGATGCGGATGGAATCTACCTGCTCAACTCGGGCGAGGAAGGGCCGCAGTGCCTGCGCAAAGTGAAGCCGGACGGAAAGGCGATGTGGGTCGCGGGCATCGGCGTTTTCGCAGGCGGCTTCGCGATCACGTCGGATGGCGGTTCGGCCTACATGATCATCGGCCAGCATCAAGGCTCGGCGCGGCTCACCCGGCTCAACGCGGCGACCGGGAAGACGCATAAGATCGGCGCGAAAGACGGTCCGATCGACTTGGGTAAAATCAAAGTGCAGGGCGTGGCGGTGGCGGGCGGAAAGCTTTATTTCAGCGAGCAGGAAAAGAATCGTCTCGGCGTGATCAATCTCGAGACCGGCGCGGTGGAAACCGACGTGGCGCTGGAATCGCCGAGTGGCCTTTGCCGGCTCGACGTTGGAAAAATTCTCGCGTGCTCCGGCGCGCGCGTGGTTTCCATCAATGTCGCTGACCGGCAAATCGCGACCGTGATCGAGGGTCTCGTCGCGCCCCGCGCGGTCACGCTCGATCGCAGCGGCGCGGTCTATGTCTCCGATCTCGGCACGAGCCAGCAGATCAAAAAATTTGCGCCGCTCGGCGCCGGTCCGGCGCGATTGCTGGCGACGTTTGGCAAACCCGGCGGACGCGCCCTCACGGTGCCGAAGTTCGACCCGCTCGAATTTCGCGACGTGGCCGGCATCGCTTTCGGCCCGGACGAAAATCTCTGGCTCGTCGAAAAATCACAGTGCCCGCGCCGTTACGTTCGCCTCACCACCGACGGCAAATGGCTGGAGGACTTCTACGGCCCCTCGGGCTTCGCGACCGTCGGCGTCGATCTCGATGATCTCGGCTCGCTCTACTACCAGCCGAACCAATCGCTGCCCGAATACGTGCAGGCGCGCGCCGATTACGCGCAGTATGCGAAGGATCCCGGCAAACCCGTCGGCGCGTGGCGCGTCGAGGCGCTCTGGAACATGACGCAGAACGGCGTGGACCGCAGCGCGCAGCCCGACCTGATGTCCGCGACGACCGGGCAGGGATACGGCAAGGCGCTCATTTTCACCGGCACAAACGGACGGCGTTATTTTTGGAAACCAGCGGGCGAAGCATGGGCGCTTTGGCTTTGGGAAAAGGATCGCTGGATCTCGGCGGCTGCGCTCAAAGGGATGAAGGGTGCCGACGGCAAAGATCTCGGCCCCACGCTCTGGGCCGATGCTTATGGCGACGGCCTGGTGCAGGACGGCGAGCTGTCGCGGGCGAAAATCCCGCTCCGCGGCAATTGGACCTGGATCGATCGCGATCTCACCCTGCACGGTCAGGACGGAAGCTGGCGGCCCGCGAGCGTGGATGCGCGCGGCGTGCCGGGCTATGGCGGAGGTGAGGTCACGCGCGTGCTGGCGTCGAATTCGCCGCCGCTCTCCTTCTACCTCGATCAGGAAAATTACGGCATCAGCGTCGCGCCGCCTGCGCCCGGCGGCGTGCGCTATTACTGCTCGAATATCGGCCCGGAACGCGGCCGGGATTTCTGGGATCGGGCGAGCGAAACGCGCCTGACGAAAGTGCGCGACGGCCGCGTGGACTGGATCGTCGGCCACCACGACGGCACACTCCGGCACGACGGCGACAACCAGATGCTCATGAATCTCGCGGGCGAAATTGACGGCGTCGTCGTCGCGACCGAGGTCTATGGAGGATTCACCGCTTACACCGCTGACGGCCTAACGCTGGGCTGGATGATCACGAATGAAAAGGGCGCGAAGACGGACACCGGGCCGAATTCCATCCCGATCGAAAACGTCGCGCCCGGCATCCTTTTGAAAGATCCGAAGACGGGGAAACGCCTGCTCTTCGCCACCTCCGGCGAAGACATGCGCGTGCTCGAAATCGATGGCGTCTTTGGTGATCAACTCGTGCGGCAACGCGGCAAGGTCGCGCTGAAGTCGGCCTTCTCGAGCGCCGCGGCCGCGCCGAAGCAGCATCGCGCGCCCTACAGCACCTGGGCGCTCACGGCCGGCTCACGCTACCTCGGCGTGGATGGCTACGACTGGGAATGGAGCGCCGACATCGCCCCGCTGGCCATTGCGCGCGACGGCGCGGTCCTCGCGGACGTGCGCATGCGCCGTGATGCGGGGATGCTTTGCGTTTTCGCAAACATCCTCGACCCGTCGCCGCGAGCGCCCGTCGAAAAAGGCGCGGATCTCGCCGCGCTGTTCGGAAAAACGGGCGGGCTGGAATTGCTGCTCGGGCCGATGCTGCCGGCGAATCGCGCAGCGGCCGTGGCTGGCGATACGCGCATTTTTCTCACCGCCGGACTGGACGCTGGCGACTCGTCGCGCGGCATCGCGCTCGCGTGCCGGCCCGGCTCGCCGCCGCTCATGCCGGGCGCGGGCACGCTCCGGCTCGATCAGAAAGGCAAACCCGCCGAAGATGCGAAAATCGGCAAAGACCCGGTCGATTTCTCCGCCGGACTCCAGCCGATTCCGGGTGCCAGCGTGACCGTGAAACGGCGGCTCGATGGCGAGGGCTATCGGCTCGAAGCGGAAATCCCGCTCGCTGCTTTCCCGGATCTTGCGCCCGAATCGCTCGTGGAAATCAAACGGCAGCGAGACGTGAACTTCAGCGAGCGCCGCGCCGATTTCGACCGCCCGCTGAAGTTCAACGCCGCCGTCTGGATCGCGGGAGAAAAGGGCGTCGCGCAGCGCCACTCGTGGATCGCCGGCGATGCGCTGCCCGCCAATGCCCGCGCGATGAATCCCTCCGGCTGGGGCACGCTCAACGGCGAGGTCGCGCTGAACTGGTCCGAAGTGGCCGGCGCGCGCGCGTTCAATGTCTATCGCGGCACGACCGATGATCCCGCTGCCGCCGTGCTCGCCATTGCCGATGTGAAGACGATGCACGCGACCGATGTGCCGGGACTCGGCGAGTTTCAATACTGGCTCGCGCCGATCACCGCCACGGGCGAGGGCCAGTGGTTCGGCCCGATGCGGCCCACGCGCGGCAAGGTGCAGTTTCCCGCTTTCAATGCCGCGCCGCCCGCGCTGCTCGAAGACCTTGCCAAAGCGCCGCTCGATCTTTTCCCCGGCGTGCCGCGCCTGCTGAACGTGGCCGTTTCCACCACCGATCTGACCGTCGCTCCGCCGCCGGGCATCGAGGCGAAAGCGATCCGCCGCAACGAAAAACTGTGGGCGCTCATCTTCCACGCGCCGCGCCTCGCACCCGGCCAGACGCAAGCCGTGCGCCTTACCGCTGCCGGCAAAGTGACCACGCTCAACCTGCTCGCCGCGCCCGTGCCCGTCAGGGCCTACGGCGTCATCGGCGACGTGATGAGGAACATCACCGGTGCCGATCCCAACGGCGTCCAACTCCACGGGGCGATTGATTCCACCAAGCCCGCCGACGGCGACGCCGGCCAGCCAGCGATTGCCATCGGCTGGATGGGCAACGGCCAGATCGGTCGTCGTGAGATCGGCCGGCACGGCTACGTCCTCCCGCGCTGGCGGGGAGAGAAGTCGTCGCGTCGCGTGATCAAAGCGCCCTTCACCGATAGCTTCGCCGACTTGAAAACCGAGACCGCCAGCTACGGGCGTATTCAATGGGACGTGGATGGCGAAAAGTCCCAGACGCCGGGCAAAACCGTCATGTATGGCTCCGTCTCCGAGAACCGGGCCGGCAGCACTTTCACGATCCCCATCCGCCCGACCGACACCCAGCCACATCTCCTCACCATCGTCGCCGACAAGCGCGCCGACCATCTCGGCCCGCCCGCGGAATTCACCGTCACCGACCCGGCAACCAAGCGCACCTGGCGGGTGGCCGACCTCGACGGCACCCACGGCTGCGCCGTTTTGCAATTCACCTTTTCCGGCCCCATCGACCTCACCGTGACCGCCACCCGGAAGAGCGACGAAGGCTACAACAAAGCCAACATCAGCGCCCTGTTCCTCGATTGATTCGCCAACCATCGCATTATGAAATTCACCTACTTCTTCGCCGCCCTCGCGCTTCTGCTCACTCCGCTCGCCCTGCGCGCCACACCTACCGAGAATCACAAATTCCGCGTCTTGCCAGCGGCGGGGAAAGTCGCGGTGGATGGGAAGGTGGACGACTGGGATTTGTCGGCGGGGATTTTTGCTTGCGACGATGTCGAGGAGCAGCGGGAGCATTTCGGCGTGTGGCTTCATGCGCAATACGACGCGGAGAATCTGTATGTGCTGGCGCGGTGGATTGATGAGACGCCGCTGAACAATCCGGGGCAGTCGATTGCGGATTACGGATTCGCCGGGGACAGCTTGCAATTTCGCACGCTCACCGCGGCGGGCACGCCGCAGGAGCGCGGACAGCATTTCACGGCCTGGCGCGGGCACGATGGTGCGGATGTGATCAAGGTCGAGCAGGGCAAGGATTTCAAGGAAGGCGCGGTTGTGGACGCGAAGAAAACGCACGGCGCGCAGCAGGTGTTTGCGGTGAATCCGGACGGCAAGGGTTACGTGCAGGAGCTGGCGATTCCGTGGAAGCTGCTCACGCGCGATGGGCTGCCGATCAAGGCGGGCGGCTCGTTCACGCTGACCTTCGAGGCAAACTTCACCCTCGGCGGAAAGGGCCGCGGCTCGACGAAAGATTTGTTCAAACCGGGGATCTCACTGGACCGCGTTTTCACCTTTATGAACATCCCTTGCTGGGGCACGGCGACACTCGCCGCCGCTGGCAAAGTGACACCGCAGCCGGTGCGGCTCGCGGATGCGCGCGAGTTTGCGGTGCGGCTGGAGAAGGGTGTGCCGGCGGTGGATTGGACTGGGCTGATTAAGTCGAAGGAGATGCCCGGCTTCATCCCGATCGCCTTCACGCTCGCGGAGGACGGCTACATTTCGCTGAACATCAAGAACTCCGCCGGCGTGGTCGTGCGGCAGTTGCTGACCACCGCTTTTTTCACCAAGGGCCGGCATGAGGTGAAGTGGGACGGCCTCTCGACGTGGTCGTGGAAGCATCCGGGCGAGCCGGTGCCGGCGGGCGATTATTCGTGGAGCGCGCTGACGCATCCCGGCCTCGGGCTGAAGCTGCGCGGCTGGGCGGCGAATGGCGGCGTGGTCCCGTGGGACAGCGCGGATGGCCGGGGCAATTGGGGCGGCGATCATGGCATCCCGTCCGCGGTCGCCACGGATGAGAAGCAGGTCTATCTCGGCTGGACCGGCGCGGAGGCGGGCAAATCGGTGCTCGCGTGCGACCTCGATGGGCGCGTGCTGTGGAGCAACAATCGCGGCGGCATCGCCGGGGTAAAGGCGCTCGCCTCGGATGGCCGAGTGCTCTACGTGCTCGGCGGAAACGCGGGCACGGATGCAGAGGGCGGGAACCTCTACAAGCTCGACGCGAAGGACGGCAGCTATCTCAAGTGGGACGGCTCCGACATCGTGGACTTGAAAATCAAGTCGCTCTGGCCGGCGGATGCGCAGGCGAAGCCGGAGCGCGCGGATGGCATCTCGGTCAAGGACGGGCAAATCCAACTCGCTTTCCCGCAGAATCAATTCGCCGCAATTTTGAATGCGGCCGACGGAAAGTTTGTGAGGATCGAGCCAACTGCCGACTTCCTCCGACCACCGCGCGCGGTGGCGAAAGACGGCACGCTCTTCACTTGGAAAGGCGAGCCGGACAATCAGGTAGTCGTTTCCAAAGACGGAAAAGTCGTGCAGACGATCGGCCGCAAAGGCGGGCGCGCGCTGCTTGGCGCGTGGCAGCCGGACGGGCTGCGTTTCGTCCAAAGCATGGCGGTCGATGCTGCGGGAAAACTGTGGATCGCCGAGGGTGATGCCGCGCCGAAACGGATGAGCGCGTGGGATCTCGCCAGCGGCAAACTGGTGCACGAATTTTTCGGGCCGACGACTTACGGCGCGCTCGGCGGCGCGATTTGTCCGACCGATCCGAACGTCATGGTCGGCCAGGGCTGCGAGTGGCGGCTCGACCCGCAGACCGGGCGCGCGCGCCTCACCGCAGTCATCACTCGCGGCGGGATGGAAAACTCGCGCTTTGCCACGGGCACGAATGGGAAGACCTACCTCGCGGTGGCCGCCAGTTGGATCGGCGAACCGAAGCCGGTGAAGATTTTCGAGCGACTCGGGGACGCGGATTACAAGCTGCGTTGCGTCTTCCGCTACGAGGGGAAAGACGCGGCGGCGAAAACCGTTTTGTGGACAGATGCCAACGGCGACGAGCAGGAGCAGCCCGAGGAAATCACCAGCGCCAATGGCCGTGTGCACTTCAGCGCCTGGTATATGAATCTCGCACCTGATCTCACGATTTACGCGGGCGACCGGCAGTTCAAAGTCGCGGGCTTCACCACATGCGGCGCGCCGCGCTACGACTTGTCGAAACCGGTGAAGCTTCCCATCGCGGGGCTCGGCTCCGCGGATGGCCGTCTCATCCTGAAAGGCGGCGACTACGGGAAAGAGGCCACGCTTTTCACCTGCGCGGACCTCGCCACAGGGCAGACGCGCTGGACTTATCCCGACACTTTCAACGGCGTGCATGGCTCCCACAATGCGCCGCCGCCCGCCGTCGGGTTGATTCGCGGCTCCTACGGCATCATGGCCACCGCGAAGCTGCCCGCGCCCGTCGGCAACGTGTGGGCCATCGGCTCGAACGTCGGCGAATGGCATCTGCTCAACGAGGACGGCTTTTATCTCGGCAAACTTTTCGAGGGCGACCCGATGAAAGTGAAATGGCCCGACCAAGCCACTCCCGGCGCGGACATGACCCGCACGCCGCCGGGCATGGGCGGCGAAGATTTCGGCGGCAACATCGCTTTAGGCAAGGACGGCAAACTCGCCGTGCAAGCGGGCAAGACCGCGTTCTGGAATCTCGAAGTCACCGGCCTCGACCGCGTGCAAGCGCTCGTCGGTGCGAGCGTGAAAGTGAGCGACGCCGACACGGCCAAAGCGCGCGGCTTCCGCGAGCAGCAACTGCAAGCAGCGGTCGGTGCGCGCCGCCTCACGGCGAAAAAGCTCACACCGAAATTCAGCGGCGATTTGGAGCAGGACTTCAAAGGCGCGGAGATCGTGAAGTTTCAAAAACAAGATGACGCCGCGGTCCGCGCCGCCCTCGCGTGGGATGACCAGAATCTCTACCTCGCCTGGGACGTGCGCGACGCCACGCCGTGGATCAACGGTGCCGCAGCGCCCGAACAAATGTATCTCTCCGGCGACACCGTGGATTTCCAACTCGGCACCGACGCCAAAGCCGACCCGAAACGCGACAAAGCCGCCGCGGGCGACTTCCGCCTTTCCATCGGCAACTTCAAAGGCCAGCCCACCGCCGTCCTCTACCGCGAAGTTTCCGCCCAAAAGCAGCCGAAGATTTTCAGCTCCGGCGTCATCAAATCCTTCAACGTGGACAGCGTCGCAACCGTCCCCACCGCCCGCATCGAGGTGAAGAAACAAGGCGACCGCTACCTCATCGAAGCCGCCATCCCGCTCACCGCGCTCGCCCTCCAACCCACCGCTGGCCTCACCTTGCGCGGCGACTTCGGCGTCACCCACGGCGACCCCGCCGGCAAACGCACCCGCCTGCGCACCTACTGGAGCAATCAGCACACCGGCATCGTGGACGACGCCGTTTTCGAACTCATGCTCGAACCGAAGAACTGGGGCGAGGTGACTTTTTAATAAAGAAGCGTGCAGTTCGGTGCCCTCGACTGCGGCGATTTCTCCAGGGCTGCCTTCGCCCCAAGCATCATGCATTTCTCCAGCCCATGTCTGAACGGATTGGATTCGGGAAATCCCTTGACGTCCGCCACCGCCCGCCCGCCAGTCTTTCCCTCGATATGAAACCTGCCCGGCTGCTGCTTGCGCTTTCGCTCCTCACTTCGCTCCCGGGTCTGGCGGCGGAGGAAATGCCGCGCGTGTTTTTTGAGAAGCACTGCACGGACTGCCACGATGCGACGGAGAAGAAGGGCGGGCTCGACCTCGACGCACTGAAAACGAACTTCGCGGATGCGGAGAATTTCGCGCGGTGGGTGAAGGTGCATGACGTCATCGAATCCGGCGAGATGCCGCCGAAGAAGAAGACGCGTCCGTCCGCCGCGGAGAAAGCGGCGACGATGAAGTGGCTCCGCGATTCGCTCATCGCGGCGGAGCAAAAAAAGCTCGCGGGCGAAGGGCATACACGAATTCGGCGGCTCACGCGCGGTGAGTATGAAAACACGATGCGCGACCTTTTCGACATGCCGGGCCTCGCGCTCGCGGGGGAGTTGCCGCCGGATGGTTCGGCGCATGGTTTCGACAACAACAGCGACGCGCTCGACATCTCGCACGTCAACGTCGCGAAGTTCGTCGAGGCGGCGGACAAGACGCTCGACCTCGCCATCGCCACGCAGCCGCAGGCGCCGACGGTGCGCACGCAGCGGGTCACGCTTGCGCAGCATGGCAACGGCGTCGCGCATATCCTCATGCGGGGCGACGGAGTGATGCTGCGCGACATGAAGCCCGACCCGGAGTTCCCGCCCGCGGGCGTGACGAAGCACATTGATGAAGGCGCGCACGAGCGTCTGGGGACATTCCAGCGGGGGAGCACCGTCGGACTTTTCCGCCACGAGGACGAATCGTTCAGCCCGTATTTCGCGGCGCAGGTGACGATTTATCCGGGGCGCTATCGCGCGCGCTGGTCGGTGTGGAGTTTCGGCTGGGACAAAGGCGCTGTGCTCCCAGCGCGTGGCACGGAGGCGGCACGGCTATCGGTCGTGCAACTCACCGGCGACGGGCGCGGCGGGCAGCACCCGAGCTACGTGCTCGGCTACGACGATGCGCTGTCGCTGAAACCCACCGAGCACGAACGGACGGTCTGGCTGAATCACAACGAAATCTTCGGCTTCAACGCCGCGTCGCTCACACCCGTCGCGAACTACTCGCGCAAGGGCCACGCGATGGCGTTCACCGGCCCCGGCGTGTCCGTGGACTGGCTCGATGTCGAAGGCCCGCTCAACGACGTGTGGCCGCCAAAGGCTCACCAGGCCTTGTTCGGCGCGCTGCCGCTCGTGGCGTGGAAAGCGGACGCAACCCCGGCGTGCGCGCGCCCTTGCGCAAAAAAGTCCGGCAAATCGGCTCGGGAAAAAACAAGTCCGACCCCGACGCGGGCCTGTGGACGGTGAAGAGCGACGCGCCGCTCGCGGATGCGGACAAGCTGCTCGCCGCGTTCCTGCCGCGCGCGTTCCGGCGTCCCGTCGCCGACGCAGTGCGTGCGGAGTATGTGGCGAAAGTGGAGGCGCGGCTAAAGGCGGGCGATTGCTTCGAGAGCGCGATGCGCTGGGCGTATCGCGCGGCGTTGTGCTCGCCGGATTTCCTCTACCACACGGAGCCAGCCGGCCCGCTCGACGACTTCGCCCTCGCCTCGCGCCTCTCGTATTTTTTCTGGAACTCCGCGCCCGACGCCCAGCTCACGCAACTCGCCGCCACCGGCAAACTCCGCGCCTCGCTCCGCGGCGAAGTCGAGCGCCTGCTCAAGGACGCGAAGTCGCAGCGGTTCATCGAGGACTTCCCCGGCCAGTGGCTCAAGCTGCGCGCCATCGCCGCGAACGACCCGGACAAGAAACTCTACCCCGAGTTCAACCCCTACCTCCAAGACTCGATGGTCGCCGAGACGCGCGCCTACTTCCGCGAACTCATCGAGCAGAACCTCGATGCCACGCATCTCGTGCGCTCCGACTTCGCGATGCTGAACGAGCGCCTCGCCACGCACTACGGCATCCCCGGCGTCACCGGCACCCAGATTCGCCGGGTGAAATTGCCCGCCGACTGCCCGCGCGGCGGCCTCCTCATGCAGGGCGCGATTTTGAAAGTAACCGCGAATGGCACCACCACCTCGCCCGTGCCGCGCGGCGCGTTTGTCATGGCGCGCATCCTCGGCCAGCCGCCCGAGCCGCCGCCGCCAAACACCCCCGCCGTCGAGCCCGACGTGCGCGGCGCGACGACGATCCGCGAGCAACTCGACAAGCATCGCGCCGACCCTTCGTGCGCTGGGTGCCATGCAAAAATTGACCCGCCC
>JBBRCR010000078.1:0-21974 GCA_038204695.1 Opitutales bacterium
ACCCTGCTGACGTGGGACCAGGCGAGCATGGCGAGCGGCGTCGAGTCGGTCGATGCCCAGCACCGGGAACTGATCGAGCGCATCAACGTCCTGCATGCCGCCTGCCTGGCGGGCACCGCGCGCGAGGAGCTTGTCCGGTTGCTCGGTTTCATTGGCGATTACGCCAAAGCGCATTTCAGCGAGGAAGAGGCCATCATGGCGCACCGCCGGTGTTCCGCGCATGGGAAGAACAAGGGCGCGCACATGCGTTTTCTCTCCGATTACGGGAAGCTGTGCGAACTCGTGCAGCGCGACGGCGCCTCCACCTCGGCCGTGCTGCAACTGAAGGAGATGCTCGGCAACTGGCTGCGGAATCACATCTGCACGGTTGACCGGACGCTTCGGGAATGTCCGGACGCGGGCCGCTGCGTGAAGAGCGGGGGCTCACGGGCGCGATTGCTGAAGGTCGGCTGAGGGCGCGGCAAAATCTGCCGCCGGGATTGGGCCACTGGCTAATCGGTGGGCAGGTTTGGCCGCGGGTTGAGCGCGTTAATTTTATCGCCCGAACGCACAGCTACTTGCGGACGGATTGGCACTGTCGGCACGGCATTGGCTAAGAGCACCGCGTTCATGAATATCGGCCTTTACCAAAGCGCATCCGCCCTGAGCGCGTTGGAACGTTGGCAGGAATCGGTCGCGCAAAACATCATGTCGAGCCAGAGCACGGCCTACCGGAAGCGCACGGTGAGTTTTTCGACGGAGGCAGCGGGCGAGATTCACGCCGATGAACGGGGCCGGTCCGGTTCCGGCCACGGGCAGCCAGCGATTTTTCCCCGCGCCGCCGCCGCGATCGATTTCGGCAAGGGCGAAACCCAGGCGACGCGCCGGGATTTCGATGTCGCGATTCAAGGGGATGGATTTTTTTCGGTCCAGTCCGCCAGTGGTGCGCGCGCCTATACCCGTTGCGGCGAATTCCAGCTGCGAGCCGATCGCACGCTGGTCACCGGGTCGGGCGACCAGGTGCTCGGAGAGGGTGGCGCCCCGATCGCGCTGCTGCCCGGCGGTGGGCCGCTGCAGATTAATCCCGATGGTTCGCTGGTCCAGGGCGAGACCTCGCTCGGCCGAATCTCCGTGGTGAAGTTCAGCGACCCTGCCGCGCTGAAACCGATCGCCGGCGGTCTGTTTGTGGCGAAGCCCGGAGTGGAGGGCACGCCGGTCGAGCAGCCTGAACTGCTCCAGGGTTACATCGAAACGAGCAATGTGAGCGCCTTGCGCGAGATGGTGGACCTGGTGGTCATTTCCCGCGCCTACGAGGCCAACCAGAAAATCATCACCACGGTCGACCAACAGATGCAGAAGGTGCTCGACGCCCTCGGCTGATCCCACCTCCCCAAGATGAATCTCTCCTTGTATTCGGCCGCGACCGGAATGGAAGCGCAGCAGCTCAACCTCAACACGATCTCGAACAACCTCGCGAACGTGAACACGCCGGGGTTCAAGCGCAGCAAGATCGAATTCCAGGATTTGCTCTACCAGAAGTCGCGCGCCTCCGGGGCCGACTCGGGCGGCGGCAACCTCGTGCCCACGGGCATCGAGATGGGCAACGGCTCGCGCGTGGCGGCAACCTCCAAAGTCTTCACGCAGGGGCAACTTTCCAACACGGGCGCAAACCTCGACCTCGCCGTGCAGGGTGATGGGTTTTTCGAGGTGCAGCGCCCCGACGGCACGACCGGTTACACGCGGGACGGCTCGTTCAAACTCAACGCCCAGGGGCAGGTCGTGACGGTCGATGGGCTGCCGATTCTCAGCGGGTTTCAGCCGATCCCGGCGGGAACCTCCTCGGTGACGATTTCCGAGGATGGACAGGCGACGATCCAGAGTGCCTCCGGCACCCAGTCGTTCAGTCTCTCGATCGCGCGATTCGCCAATCCCTCCGGGCTCCGCAGCCTCGGGGGCAACCTTTTCGAGGAAACCGCCGCGAGCGGGACCCCGGAACTCGGCAAACCCGGTGAACAGGGATTCGGCCGCGTGATCCAGGGCTACATCGAAGCCTCCAACGTGAACATCGTGGAGGAGATGGTGAACCTGATCGTGGCGCAGCGCGCGTACGAAATTAATTCCAAGTCCATCCAGACGTCGGACGAGATGCTGCAGAACGTCGCCAACCTGAAACGCTGACGATGATGAACGCAGGCAAAGCTCTCTCCCGATCCGCCCGCCCGGCGCACCGCGTCCGGCGGTGGCGGCCGCTCGGTTTTGCCCTCGGCGCGCTGCTCGGATTGTCGTCCGCCCCCGCGGCGGCGCCCTCCCCGGTAGCCGCCGGGGCGGTCCCGGCGCCGTATCCGCGCGAGCAGGTGCTGGCCGATCTGGGCCGCGAACTCGCCGCGCATTTTAATCTCACGGGCGATTTGCAGCTCGATCTGCTCCGGCCCTGGGTGCCGGCGGCTCGCGTCGCGAAGAGTTGGATACTCGAAGTCATCGAGTTTCCGCCCGCCCCGTCCTCCTCCATGCTCTTGCGCTGCCGGCTCACCGCCGATGCGGCCCCCGTCGGTGAAGTAACGTTGATGGTGCGCGCCGCGCTCTGGTGCGACGCTTGGGCCAGCCGGCAGCCGATTCCCGTGGGCGCCGCCTTCGTCGATACGGCGCTCGACGTGCGCCGGGTGGATTTATTCCGCGAGCGTGAGGTCGTGCCCGCGGGCCAGGGCGACGCGGGCTACATGTTTGCGCGCCAGGTTCCGGCCGGGCGCATGCTTACCTGGCGTGACCTCACCCGCCGGCCGCTCGTGCGGAAAGGGGAACTGGTCGAGGTCGCGGCGGGCGACGGCCTGCTCCTGATCACCATGAAGGCGGTGGCGATGGAGAATGGCGCCCGCGGCGACACCATCGTTCTGCGCAATCCCGAATCCCGAAAAAACTTCCCAGGCCTTGTCATCCATGAAAACCGTGTCCAGGTCCGCTTTTAGCCATCACGGCTCGCTCCGCGGCTCCGCCGCCCGCCGGCCACTGCTGATGGCCGCGCTGCTGGGCGCGTGGCCCGCGCTCCGGGCCGAATCGCTCTGGCCCAGCCAGGGCGCTCCGGTCCGCAGCATCTTCGCCGACCGCAAGGCCGCCGGCCGCGGTGACATCCTGACCATCATTGTCGCCGAATCGGCGGTGGCGCAGAGTTCCCAAAACAAGAAGACAAACCGCGAATCCTCCGTGGAGGATGCGCTCAAGAACTTCATCTTTGCCGGGCTCGGCACCCACAAGGGCGAAGCGCCGTCGCTTTCGCTGAAGGGCAAGTCGACGAACTCCGGCGGCGGCGACATCAGCAACTCCCAGAGCATTTCCTCGCGCGCGGCCGTGCACGTGACCGACGTGCTGCCGAACGGCAATCTCGTGATCGAGGGCGTGCGCGTGGTGACGTTTGCGGGCGAAACCCAGTACGTCGTGCTCCGGGGAGTCGTCCGGCCGGACGACATCGCGCGCGACAACAGCGTGACCTCGACGAACATCGCCGAGGCCCGTGTGGAGTTTCATTCCGAGGGCTCCCTGACCGATGCGCAGAAGCGGGGCTGGCTGACCAAGATCTACGAAAAGCTGCGGCCGTTCTGAGGCATAACCGAACTGTGAATACAAGACTGGCACGAGCCAAACGCTCTCCTTCCCTTGCCCGCGGCACCGCGGCCGTGTTCCGGCTGGGCCTGGCCCTCGTGGCCCTGGGCGTGGTGGCCGTGCTGCCGGCCGCGCGTCTGAAGGATCTGACCGTGATCGAGGGCGGCCGCGACAACCAGCTGGTTGGCTACGGCCTCGTCGTGGGGCTCGCGGGCGACGGCGACAGCAATTCCGCCGCGACCTTGCGGAGTATGGCGAACGTGCTCCAGCGCCACGGCCTCACCATCAATGCCTCGGACCTCAAGGCGAAAAACACGGCGGCGGTCATGGTCACCGCCGATATCGCCGCGTTTCTCCGGTCGGGCGTCCGGATCGACGTGAATGTGGCGTCGCTGGGAGACGCGAAGACCCTGCAGGGTGGGGTGCTGTTGCAGACGCCTCTGCTCGGGGCGGACGGGCGCACCTATGCGGTGGCGCAGGGCCCGGTCGCCGTCGGCGGGTTTCTGGGCGGCGCGAGCGGGCCCGGCGGGGCGACGGTGCAGAAGAATCATCCAACGGTTGGCAGCATCAGCGGCGGCGCAATCGTCGAGCGCGAAATCGCGGCGGTGTTTGTGCGCGACAACGTGCTCCGGCTGCTGTTGCACAATCCGGATTTCACCTCGGCGGCGAGAATGGCGGACGCCATCAACGCCCAATGGGAGGGCAGCGCGCAGGCGCTCGATTCCGCGACCGTCAGCGTGGCGCTGCCCGCGGTGTTTCAAAATCGGGACGTGGCGTTCGTCGCGGAACTCGGCCGGGTGGAGGTGGCGCCGGATGTTCTCGCCCGCATCGTGATCAACGAGCGCACCGGCACCATCGTCGCGACTTCCGCGGTGCGGTTGTCGCAGGTGGCCATTTCCCACGGCGCGCTCACGATCACCGTCAGCTCGAACCTCGCCGTGAGCCAGCCCAACGCGCTCGCCGCCGGGCAGACCACGGTGGTGCCCAGCACGCAGACCGCGGTGAGCGAGGGCAAGGGCGGCTTCAGCATGCTGAACGAAGCGCCGACGATCGAACGGCTGGCCGCCGCGCTGAATGCGCTGGGCGTTTCCACGCGTGAGATGATGGCGATTTTCCAGGCGCTGAAGCGCTCCGGCGCGCTCCAGGCGGAACTCATCATCAACTGAGCCTGCGCCCATGAACATTGCACCCGTGAGTTCCCCTTCCGCCTCCGTCCCGATGGAAAACGCGCCGGCGCTCCTCCGCGGACGCTCCGCGATCGCCGGCTTTTCCCTCGAGGCGATGCGCCACGCCTCCGGCGCGGAGCAGCGGGCCGCCGTGGGCGCGCAATTCGAGGCCATCCTCGTCCGGCAGTTGCTGGGACCCACGGTGACGTCGATGCTGGGGTCAGAAGGCGGCGCGGCGACAGGTATTTATGGCGATCTCCTGGCCACGACGATCGCCGGGCAGCTCAGTGCCGGTCCCGGTCTCGGGCTCGGCCGGATGCTCGAATCGCAACTCGCGGCGCGCGGTGAGCCGCCCGCTAAGAATTCTCTCCACCCATGAACCCTTCGTGGCAAACCATGGCCCAATGCCTGCGGGATGAACTCGCCGAATACGGCGGGCTGCTCCAGCTCTTCGAGGCGCAACAACGCGGTCTTTTCGAGCGCGATGCCGATCGCGTGATGCGGCTGGCCTATGAAATCGAGGAACAGGCGCGAAAGCTCGGCGCGTGCCGCTCGCGCCGCGAGTCGACGGTCGCGCAGTTCGCGACCCAGCACGGCTGCCCCGCGAACAGCACGCTGCGCGCGTTGCTGCCGTTGATCGAGGCCGCGGCACACCCGCTCCTCCAGGCGTTAATCAAGGAGGTCAACCTGTTGCTCTACCGTTTGCGCCGGACGACCCGCCACAATCACGCGCTGCTCGCGCGCACCATCGAACTGCGCCAGGAAACTCTCCTCCAACTCCAGCCGCAGGCCTTTTCGCGGACGTATTCGTCCGCTGGACACGCGGCCCTGACGGTCCATCCGACCGCTGCCACCCTCAGCGCGGCCGGCTGATTCGTTCACCTGCGCCACACCCGCCCATGTCCGGACTTTTCGCCACCATCCATTCGTCGGTTCAGGCGCTGAGCGCGCACAGCCGGTCGATCGAGATCGCGGGCAAGAATCTCGCGAACGTCAACAACCCGAGCTATGCGCGGCAACGGGTGGTGTACGGTGATCGCGGCACGGTGGTCACGGCGCAGGGCGCCGTCAGCCTCGGCATCGAGGCGATGGGGGTCGAGCAGCTGCGCGATGCGCTGCTGGACCGTCAGCTCATGCGCGAAATCGGGCTGCGGGCGGCGGCGGTCGCGGAACAGACCGGTTACCAGCGGGCCCAGGCGGCGCTGGGCCAGACCATCGACCGTGCTGCTTCGGCGGATACGCCGGCGACCACGGGAACCCAGGGGCTGGCCGCGGCGCTCGACGATTTTTTCAACGCCAGCCAGAGTGTGGCGGCGAGTCCGACGGATCAAGGCGAGCGCCAGATGCTGTTGCAGAAGGCGGCGATTCTTTCCGACCGCTTTCGGATGGCCGACCAGCGTCTCGGTCAGGCGCAGGAGGATCTTGGCGCCGGGATCACGGCCGAGGTCGGATCGATCAACCGGCTGATCACGACGGTGGCGGAACTCAATACGCAGATCGCCCGGTTCGAGGTGAACACCCCGGGCTCGGCCGTCGATCTGCGGGATCAGCGGCAGGCGCGACTGGAGGAACTCGCGGGCCTGCTGCCCATCGAGGTCCGCGACACCGGTCCCAGCTCCCTTCAGGTGGTCGTGCGCGATACCTCGGGCCAGGAGGTGATTCTCGTGGATGGGACGACCGCGTTTGGTCCGGTGATCTTCGATGGACAGCAGCTGACGGGCGGAGTACCGCCGGTCGGGTTGAACCTTTCCGCCGGATCGATCGCCGGATCGCTGGCCGCGCGCGATGGCACGCTCCAGTCCACCCGCGACGAACTCGACGCGCTGGCCCGGCAACTCGTGATCGCCGTGAACCAGGCCTACAACCCGGACGGTGCGGGCGACGACTTCTTCGTGGCGAGCGGCATCACGGCGGCCAGCCTGGCGCTGCGCCCGGGCCTGACCGCGGCGAATCTGCGCGCCGGCGAGAGCAGTGCCGCGGGCGACAATCGCATCGCCCTGGCGTTGGGCGCGATTGCCCAGAAGGTTTTTTCCATCGCCGGCGGCGACGGGATCGACGGCACCGTGGCGCAGGCCTACGGCCGGACGGTGAGCCGGCTTGGCCAGGCGCTCGCCGGTGCGAACGCCCGCGCCGACGACCAGAACGCCATCGAGCAGATCGTGCGGACGCAGCGCGATGCGGTCAGCGGCACATCGATGGACGAGGAAATTGCCGACTTGATGAAGTACCAGCGGGCGTTTCAGGCGTCGTCCCGCGTTTTCAACGTGATGGATGAACTTCTGGATCTGGTGGTCAACCGCCTGGGGCGTGAGTGAAGCGACTGAAAATCGACGATGAGAATCACGAACCAACTACTTTCGGAAAATATCGTCCGGCAGATTCAGACGCTCGCATCGCGCCAGGCGAAGCTGCAGACGCAGGTCGCCACCGGACAGCGGATCACGCAGCCGGAGGATGATCCGAGTGCGGTTGCGCGCGTGATTGATCTCACCGGGGAGCAACGTCGCATCGGGCAATACCTCCGGAATGCCGACCGCGCCCTGGCGGTGAGCCAGGCGTCGTTTGCCAGCCTGCAGCAGATCAAGCGGCTCTCGGATCGCGCGAGCGAAATTGCCACGCTGGGCGCCGGCGTGATCAGCCCGTCGGCGGGGAAGGCGTATGCGGCGGAGCTCGATCAACTGGTCGAACAGGGCGTGCAACTGGCGAATGCCCGCTTCGGTTCGGACCACCTGTTTGCGGGCACCGCGGTGGATCAGCCGCCGTTTGTCGTCGAGCGCGATGCGGCGGGCAAAGTCACTTCGCTGGCCTTCGTTGGAAATGGCGAAAGCGCTCCCATCCCCTTGTCGGAGAATGCCAGCATCGCGGCGAACGCGTCGCCGGAGACGGCGCTGGCGTTGCGCGATTTTTTCAACGAAGTCATCGAGTTGCGTGATGCCCTCGCGGGCGGGGACACCGCGGTGATCTCGGGATTGCGAACGCGCATGGTGAACAGCGAGGACCGCATCGTGGCGGCGCTGGCGGAACATGGCGGCGTCCAGACGCGCATCGAGGCCAGCCGCGCCGAGCAGCGCGATCGCGCCGACCATCTGGAGGGACGCGTCTCGGCGGAAACCGACGCCGATCTTCCGTCCACCATCGTCAAACTCAACCAGGCCCAGCTGGCGTACCAGGCGGCGCTCCAGTCCGGCGCGTCGATCATGCGCCTCTCGCTGCTCGATTATCTCCAGTAACCCGGCGCCTCCGCGCGCTTCTTGTTTCACCCTCCCATTCTGATGAAAGTCTCCCCTGAACTCGTTCCAACCGACTTTGACGCCCCGGCCAATGAACTCCTGCTGCCGCAGGGGCTGATCGGCTTTGGTGAATATCAACGCGCGGAGCTGCTGTATCTGCCGGACCATCTGCCCTTCCTCTGGATGAAGCTGCACGGCCCGACGGATCACTTGCACTTCATCGTGATGGAGCCGGGCGGCATCGTCCTCGACTACGAGCCGGAACTCTTCGAGTGCGATGCGGAGCGACTCGGCCTCACGAGCGCCGCCGACGCGATGATCCTCAACATCGTGACCCTGCGGCGCCAGGATCCGGTTGAAGCGACGGTCAACCTGATTGGCCCGATCGTGGTCAACCGCCGCACGCGGGTGGGGCGGCAACTGGTCATCGCGAACTACTCGCGTTACAACGCGCATCACATCCTGGCCGAAAATCCGCAGGCGCTCGTGCTCGAGCGCTCTGCCTGACCGCCATGCTTGTCCTATCGCGCAAGGTCAACGAGGCGATCCTCATCGGCGATTCCATTGAGATTCGCATCACCCGGATCGAGGGTGATGTGGTCAAGATCGGCATCGCCGCTCCACGGGAGGTGGCCATCTTCCGCAAGGAGGTGCTCACGGATATCGCCGCCAGTAATCAGGCTGCCGCCGTGCGGCATGCCCGCTCCAGCCCACTTCCGGCACTCCCTTTGAAGCCAGTGCCGGCGGTTTCGCCCAGCCACCGCGGCGAACCGACTCCCGTTGCAGGAATGTCCGCCTTCCTCCCCTCCACGTCCGACTCCTCTCTCCTATGAGTGTCATCAATACGAATACGCAGGCGATCGCCGCGGCCCGTAATCTGAACCGCAGCCAGGAAATGCTCGGTCGCTCGCTCAACCGGCTTTCGTCCGGCTCGAAAATCGTCAATCCCTCCGACGACGCCGCGGGTCTCGCGGTGGCGGAGAAACTCGATGCGCAAAACCTGCGCGTGCAGGCCGCGTCCACCAACGTGCAGAACGCGATCTCCTTTGTGCAGACCGCCGATGGCTTCATGGGCGGCATGACGAAGATTCTCTCCCGCATGAGCGAACTCGGCATCCTCGCGAAGGACGTGACGAAAAACGACAGCGACGTCGCACTCTACCAGCGTGAATTCCGCGCCCTGCAGGACCAGTTGCGCGCCACCATCGGCGGAACGGCGGCGGAAATCGGGGTGCCCGAGGTGGCGGTGCCGCTCGGAGCATTCAACGGCATCACCCTTTTCGGTCCGAACGTCGCGGGCTTGGTGGTCACGATTGGCCAGGCCGTGGGCCAGGACATGACGATTGCCGAATCGAACCTGCGCGCGGGTGCGATGCAGCCGCTCATCGCCCTTGACGCAGATGGCAATTACGCGGTCGAAGCGGACGATCCGAATGCGATTGATGCGATCACCGGCGCCATCCAGCAGGTGGCGAACGAGCGCGCGACGCTGGGTGCGGCACAGTCGCGGCTGGAACTCGCGTCCACCACGCTGCAGGTCGAGTCGGAGAATCTCTCATCGGCGATTTCGCGGATCCGGGATGTGGACGTGGCGCGCGAATCGACCCAGTACGCCAAGTTCAACATTCTCGTGCAGTCCGGCACCGCGATGCTGGCGCAGGCGAACCAAAGCCCGCAAAGCGTGCTCAAGCTCCTGCAGTCTTAGGCCGGGAAATTTCAAACCTGACTGCAGCAGCGGCCTTGGGGGCGGCCTGCGCGGGCGCTTTCGCCGGCGGGGGATTCTTCAGCCGGGCGAGCAGCCGGTCGTAGCCTTCCAGATTTTTGCGCAGTGTTTCCGCCGCATCGAATTCCACCCGGTGCGACAGGACGCCAATGGCACCGCGCCAGCCGCTGTCGTAGATGACCTTCATCATTGCCAGTTCCTCGTCGTTGGAAGACGGGGAAGATGGGAAGACGGGGAAGACGGGGAAGACGGGGAAGATTCTGTGGTCTTCCGAGTCTTGCGTTCTTCCATGTCTCGCGTTCTTCGCCTGGTGGGAGTTCGGACTACTTTCGCGGCACCGGCCACGGGAGGACGCCGCAGCGTTTCGCCCATTCGGCATGCAGCGAGCTCAGCGCGGCTGCTTTTTCGGGTTGTTGCCGGCTGAGATCATGCAACTCGGCCCGGTCGTGTTCGATGTCGTAGAGTTCCCAGTCGCCTTGATGCCGCGCGACTAACTTCCACTGGCCCTGACGCACGGCGCGATTGCCTTCGTGCTCCCAGAAAAGCGTCCGCGGAGCGAGCGACTTGCCCTGCAAAGCGGGTAACAAGCTCACGCCTTCCGGCGGCAAAGTCGCGCGTCCGCCGAAAGTCCCGGGGAACGCGGCCCGGCCGACATCGATGCACGTCGCCATGAGGTCGGGCAGGAATCCGACCTCACGGCTGAACGAGCCCGCGCGCAACCGCTCAGGCCAGCGCGCAATGAAAGGCGTGGAAATGCCTCCTTCGTGCACGAAGATTTTGTGCAGCCGGAACGGCGTGTTGCTCACGTGCGCTCCGCGGATGCCATAACTCTCGAAGGATTCACGCGTGCCCAGCGTCGCGCCCGGAAGACTCCGCCGCGGCATTTCAGGCGCGCCCCCGTTGTCCGAGAGAAAAATGACGAGCGTGTTACGCTCGGCGTCGATCGCACGCAGGCTCGCGAACACGCGGCCGATGCCGCGATCCATGCGATCGATTTGCGCGGCATAGATGGCCATGCGCAGGTCCCAGTCGTCCTTCTGCTCCGCCGGAACCGAGGCCCAAGCGGGCACCGCCGGCGGGCGGGGTGCCATTTCGCTTTTCGGATCGATCAGACCGAGGTCGATCAATCTTCGATGGCGACGCTGGCGAACAGCGTCCCAGCCGTCGCGATACTTGCCGCGATATTTGGCGATATCCTCCGGCGGCGCGTGCAGGGGCCAGTGCGGGGCGTTGAAAGGCAGGTAGAAGAAAAACGGCTGCGCGGCTCCCCGCTGTTCGTTGATGAAGCTGACGGCGAAATCGCTGAACGCATCCGTGGAAAAAAATCCATCGCGCGGCGGCGTGAAGGGCTGATCATTCAGCGCCATCGGCGCATTCACGAGCTTACCCGTGTGCTGCATGCCGAGACCATAATAGTTCATCGCGCCCTCGAGCACCGTGAAGGAGCGCTCGAAGCCACGATCCGACGGCCAGTTCGGATGCTCATATCCAAGATGCCATTTGCCAGCCATCCCCGTGCGATACCCGGACGCGCGCAGGACCTCGGCGATGGTCGGCGTCTGCACGCTCATCCGATCCGCATAAGCCGGGCTGGCCAGTTGTTCGCGCACGTTGCGCGCATATTCATCGACCATGTCGCCAATCCCGGCCTGGTGCGGGTGCAGCCCGGTGAGCAGCGACGCGCGCGACGGACAGCAGCGCGCCGTGTTGTAGAATTGCGTGAGTCGCACACCTTCCGCCGCCAGCCGATCGAGATTCGGCGTGGCAATTTCTCCACCATAGCAACCGAGGTCGGAAAACCCGAGATCGTCCGCCAATATAAGAATGATATTGGGGCGCGAGGCATCGGCCGCGGTCGCCAACGACGGCGTGCACAGAGCCGCTCCGAACAGCGCCAGGGCTGTTAATCGATCCAACGTGGACATGGATGAGGCTTATTTGATTTCTTCCGCCCGACTGAGTTGGCCGAAGAGTTCCTGATCGAAATTCATCAGGCCGAAAATACCGTTCAGGTGGCTGGTGCTGACCCAGGGAAGCCAGCGCCGGTGCAAACCGCGGCCGCGGCGCGGCGCCAGGCTCCAGTGCTCCTGCTGCCAGCCAGACTCGCCCAGATCGAACGTGCGTCCCGGGAGCGCGAGCATGCTCTTGGTGCTGTGCAGCAAAAGTCGGGCGACTTCGTAATAGTGAGCATCGCCGGTATATTTGAAGAGCTTGGCAAATTCATCGGCATCAAAGCTCATATATTGATCGACGAGAGAATGGCCCGTGGCGATTAACTGCACCCCGATGGTCGAAGCGCCGGACTTCCAATGGCGATCCGCAGCGAGGTCATCGGCCGGCATGGGCACATTCCAGATATAGATCCAAGTTTCAGCAAAGTGCGCGGCTCCTTGCGCGCACACGAGCCACTTCCGATCGCGCGTCGCTTCATATAGTGCAAGGTAGGCTTCCAACGAAATCGTGGCGGCTTCTTTATCGAGCACATCGGGGTTATCGATCGTGCCCCCCACGAACCGCCCACGCGACTGGCCATTGCTCCAGCAGAAGTCTCCCGCGCGAGTGGCGGCCTCCAGATACTTCCGCGCGCCGGTAAACTCGTGCATCCCCACCAATAACGGGATCGCGTTGAAGCTCGCGTTGGGCGAGGCCGACCCAATTTGCGCCGAGCCGGCCTTCCACGAACGCGGGAATCCGCCATTGCTTTGCTGCTGCGGCAGCAACCAGTCGGTGAACTCACCGCACCAGGCCAGCCATTCGGGGTGGTCTCGCCCGAGCGCCTTCTCCCGCCTATAGGCATGCAACAGCATCTTCAGATCATCGCCGAAGGAGCGGAGATACATCATTCCGTCCTTCCGCTCCCGCACGGAAATGGGCGTGCCATCGTCCAGGTTGAAGCCTTCGCCTTGCGGCGGAGACATTTTCAATTTCACAAAACTTGCCGCGATCGCCAGCGCCTTTGCCCGCATGGCCTCGGAACGAGGAGTCTGTTCGAGCGCTGCCTCTTGCAGGAAGTAATTCACCGCTTCCAGATTCTTGCCGCAGAAACCCATCACCGCCCGGCGATCCGCAGTCTGCATGTCGTGAGTCACCGCACTGATCGAAAGCGGAATGCCGCTCCGGCCGTCTTTTTCGATGACCGTTGCCGACAGGATATCGGTCAGCGCCCGGCGGACGACGGTTATATCATGGGGCGCGATTGCCGGATGCAATGTCTGCCACGCCCAGCGCCACGCCGAGGCCATGGCGGCCGCGAACGGTTGCGCGGCGCCAATCCGAAATCGAATTTCATACTGCTGAACCCAGCCGTCCTGAATGGGATGATATCGGCGCCGCCACTCGTGCAGCTGCCCGCCAGGATAGGTATTGCCGGCGTAAGTCACCTGACCCTCGCTGCCGGGAAACCAGTAGCCGACGGACAGTTTTCCGGCGCGTTCCTGGCCGCCGATCGCGCCGAACTGGAAGGCTGAATTGGTCAGCGGGATGGCGCGGACATCCATGCTGTCAGCGGCCGTGGTGCCGCCTTTCGGCGCGGGATTCAGCACCGCGATCGAGGAATTGTCGCTGAACTGTGCGAGGAATAGCGGCGCCGGCAGACGATCTTCCCGGATGCGCACCGTATAGTTGCCCGGTTCGTAATGCGCCTTGCCGCCAATCGCAGTCGCCGTGAGGTGTTCGAAACCGCCATAAATCGTTCCGGGAGCAAACCACTCTGCGTCGGTCCAGGAGCGCGGGTGGGTGAAGTCGAACTGAAATCCGGACATGAACCCCTCGGTGGCGTTCCCCGACACCGTCAGCTTCCGCGCCAGCCGCAGAACCGATTCGTCCTGTTGCCATTCGTCCACCACGGCAAATCGCGAGCCATTGGGGCCGCTCACAGTCGCTTTCCCGACAAAACCTTTCGGTGTCACCGCCACCTCGTCGTAACCGGCCAGCGCCTGGGTGATCCGGCCGGATTCCCCCCAGAACTCAATCTCCACCGGTTGCTGCCGGGAAGCACTGGCGAGACCGGCGTTTGACACCGCCACTCCCCATTGGCCCGAGTCCGATCGCACGGGCTGAAGCCGTGCGGCAGGCGTGGCGCAAAACGCCATGTCGCTCGAGCCGAGCAGGAGGGCGACAATCAAGAGCGGGCGGTTAAGGTTCGTGGATCGCATGGTGGACCGGTTTATGATTTGTGTCATTGGGGCGTTGGATGGGTTGGAAATAAGCGCGGCGTGGCACGTCGGGCGAGGGTCAATCGCGGATGCCTTGTTCTTTCAGCACCTGTCGAAAAGTTCCGCGCGTGATTAGCGTGCCGATCGTGCGGGTTTCGAGCGGGGGCTCAATCCCGTCCTTGATCCACTTATACATCATCTCGCTGGTTCGATAGCCGTGATCTTTTGCCGAGAGCAGCGAATAGACGTGCGTGGCGGAAAAACAACGGCCCGCCACCAGCACATTGTCGGTTTTCGCCGGCACCAGGGTGCGATACGGAATGCCGACGCATTCTCCCTCGGGCAGGTAGAGCCATTTCGTATCCGCACCTTCGTGATGATCCTCGATCGGGGCGCCGCACAGGCCGATCTGGTCGTCGAATTGCCGGGCGGAAAGGACATCGTCCTTGGTGAGACGATACAGACCGTGGACGCGTCGCGTCTCGCGCACCCCGATCTGAAACGTGTTTGGTCTTTCCAACACCGGGCCGATGCGGCGTAGCGCTGCCGCTGATCGCGCAGCCATAGGTCGTAGGTGTCGCGCGTGTCATTTAGATGAATGTTGCGCAACACGTGGTGCCGGATGCCGCGCTGATCGCACGCGCGGAGGATGGGCTCGTTGAGGCACCGGATCACGCTGAGCGCGCCAATCGAGGAGAGTGGGCAGATCGGATAAGTGCCCGTCACTCCCGTCACGGTCACCGTCTGTCCCGTGGCGGAAATGGCCATCAATGGTTCGCCGGGCCCCACGTCGAACTCGTCCAGCAATTTCGCGCCCAGACCCTCCACCTGTTCAATCGCCTGATTGAGCCGAATGCCATTCGGACCGACCACATCAGTGAACGTGGTCAGGCCAGCCTGCAGGAGGGGATGAAACCCGGTGAGTGCACCCATCCGGATGCACAGCTCCTCGACGGCGAGGCGCGAATGGCCGTTCGCATAGACATGCACGAGCCCGCCTCCTCCAATCGCCGCGGCGAAGAGATCGGCAACGGCCCGCAGTTGCGGCTCCTGCGCGCGCAGCGTGGCGCGCACCCGGCCGAGTTGATCTGGAAACGTGAGGGGCGGGGGCGCGGCTGGCTCGAGCATCAGCCGGTAGTCTAGGCTGGATTGCACTTGGATTTCTTCCGGAAGGCGGAACATAGTTTTCCGGAAAAATAAGGGATATGTCCGACGTCCGCTTCGAATCGTTTGGGTTGAACGCCCAGCTGCTGTCTCCCCCCGAGCCGATTGGACGCATTCATCACCATCACGAAATGGAGATCAATTTCCTCTTTTCCGGGAAAGTCACCTATCTTCACCGTGGGGCGATGCGGCAGCTGATGCCGCGGCGACTGACCATGTTTTGGGGCTCGACGCCACACAGCCTGGTCGCGGCGGAAGCCACCAGCGTGATGGCGTGGATTACCGTGCCCCTCGCATGGGTGTGGAGTTGGGCGCTGCCGAGCAGATTTATTCGCGGCTTGATGGAAGGCCGCTGGTGGGCGGCGCCCGCCGGCAGCGACGGGCGCTTTCCGGTCCGAGCCTGGGTCGAGGAACTCGAGGAGGCGACTCCCGGCCGACACGAGCGGCTGCTGCTGGAACTCCATGCATGTTTCCTTTGGATGGCGGAGCAAGCCGCTACCGCCAGCGATCGGAAGTCACGTACACTCCCGAGGGGAACCGTCGGCGGATTGGAACGAATCGAGCACATGGCGCGGTTTATGGCCGAACGGTTCCAGGAAAGCATAACCGTCGCCGATGTCTCCGCCGCGGCCGATCTCCATCCAAATTATGCGATGCCGCTTTTTCAACGGTACTGCGGCGTGACCATTCACGATTATCTACTGCAATATCGGCTCACTCACGCTCAGCGGCTGTTGCTCACCACCGACGAGAAAATCATCGACGTCGCTCTGGCGAGCGGCTTCGGGTCGTTGAGCAGCTTCTACGAGGCGTTCGCCCGCATGGCCAGGGAGCCGCCGCAGACATTCCGCCGACGCATGCGTGCGTGAGACGACTTCGCGCACCCGGGGAGCCCGTCACGATTTACGCGGTGGCTTTGATGCGCGTGGAGGTAAGGCCTCATCCGCACCTGCCAGCACCACCGTGCCGTAATCGTCCATCGTGAGCCAGAAATCGGCCTTGGTGCCCGTCCACATCATGATGCTCTCGCGACCGGGGCCATCGTCATCGCAGATGCCGATCTCCACGCCGAGCCGCTTTCCGTTGCGCAAGGCAACCCCGGGAACACGGAAACCGACCTCCAGGATGTAGCCCGTCTTGGTTTTGCGAAAGGCCGTCGTGCCAGCCCAATCGCGCTTGAAACGCGCCGTCTGCGGCTTTTCGAGCGCATACTTGTCAGCGTGATCGAGATAAACCCGCGTCGGCTCGACCGGAAGAAAATGCAGCTCGTAACCCATCAGCTCGCGTGGATCGCACCGCGCAAACCAATCGGCGCGGCCATCCATAATCTTCACGCGCTGTCCCCGTCGATAATCGTAATCGAGGTATATCTCGACCGCATCGCAGAGGTAAGACGACGGCTGGCCCGCCGGGATGACCCGGTCGTCGGTGATTTCGAACAGGAAGAAAAGACGCTGGTCGAACCACGCCCCCCGCCACTGGTAGCTGAGATCGGCATCGCCGTCCCATTTATCCCGGGTCATGCCCTGGCCAAACCACAGCCGGTCTGCACCGCGCACCACCTGGGGGACAATCGCATCCCAGTCCGTCACGTTGCCATCGACGACAATCTGTCGCTGCACGAAGGCGATCGGGTTGACCGCCGATGCGGTTTCCGCCCCCGCGCCGGAGCTGCTCAGCTCGCCAGCGAAAACGAGTAGCAGGAGCAACGACCATCGTTCCAAATCTGTCATCACAGGCTTCATGTATATTACGGGGTTTGAACTCGCCACCCTGAACCTCGCGGTCCGACTTTTCCGACTCGCCGGTGCCATGGTGCACCGCCGCATTTTGCCTGGCCGCATTTCATCGGCATCTGTCAGGGGTCGCCCAGCGATTTCCAAGGGACAATCTGGCGTGTGTCCGTGGGCCCCTTGACCTTCAACCCATCGGGCTTCGATTTATCTGGATTAGCCACGAACTCACACCGGTCCATGGCCATTTTTCTCGGGTTAGGAGTGCCGACGTTCTTGTGACTGTGATACACCATGATCAGCTCTCCGTTTGGAGCTCGCACGAAAGAGCAATGGCCCGTGCCCGTCAAATGCTCCGTTCCCTGCAGGATCGGATTGCCTTCATGCTTTGTCCAGGGGCCGAACGGCGAAGAAGCGGTCGCGTAACCAACCGCGTATTTCTGGCTCAGGTAATGATTGCCCGTATAACAAAGATAATAGACGCCCTTGTGCTTCAACCCGGCCGAACCTTCGGTGACCGGCCATCTGGCATACTTGGGATCGGCATTTTCCCATGGCTGCGTATACCAGATGCAACGAGTCTTGGTGCTGTCCCTCGGCGTCAGCCAATCATCGTTCATCTCCACAACATAGATGTCGTTCGACCGATTTTCAAAACTCACATAATACAGGTAGGCTTTTCCATCCTCATCCACAAACAAGTGCGGGTCTATTCCCCTCTGGGGCAGCAGCGGCTTCTTTTGCGGCTGAACAAACGGCCCCAGCGGTGAGTCGCTGGTCGCGATCGCCAGATGCTCCTCGACCGTGTAATACATGTAGAACTTCCCGTTCCGCTCATATACTTCGGCCCCCCAAAAGCTTCGCGTCCCCCAGGAGTTTTGTCTTTCCAACGCCCGTCCTCCGGCATGAACCCCCGCGGGCGGACCCCAATTCACCAAGTCGGTCGATTCATAAACCTTAAAGCCCAGATGGACATCCCCGGTTCCGTCCGTCCCATACAAATAATATTTCCCGCCGCTCTGCAGAATGAAAGGGTCGGCCATGTTGGGCACGATTCCCTCCCTGTTGTCATAGGACAACACCTGCCCGGGGCCAGCCCCGGCCTCCCCCTTTTTTCCGCCGAAACAAAAGGGCAGGCAGAGGATCGCCAGCACGACCGCCATGGCACTTCGCGTTGCCTGCATATAGGGAACCACGAGAACTCGAGCGATTACGGGGTGACGCCAGGTCACCCCCGAAGAGGCGAAAGCTGGCCCGCCGCTCCCGCCGTTGCGAACCCGAACGTCTTTCTTCATCGTGTAATGCCCCGGTCCTTGGGCGCGACAAAGCCGCCGCGGCCTTCGCTGAAGGCGGTCGAGTAACCCTCCCGCCCGCGGGGAACGAGTTCGTTTTTCACTTCACCGCCTGCTTCCCGGCGCCGGTTGGCGGCGCACCGAGCGCCGGGCCGTTGTCTGGCGGCAGGGAACGGTGCCAGGCGACCACCTTCCCGGTCAGCTGACCAACGACCTCTGCCTGTTGCGCGGCAACGTTGGTCGTCTCGTTCCGATCCCGGGCGAGATTATAGAGCTGCGGTTTCGAGCCGTCGTACTCGCACAGCAATTTCCAATCGCCATCGCGAATCGCAAGATCGGGCTGCGGGGACAAATCGAAAGGGGCAATCGATTTCCGATCGGGCGGCCGCCGCCAACAGATGGCCGCCTGGCGCGACGCGTCGCTCTTGCCGAGCAAGGTGTCGACCACATCTTCGCCATCGAACACGACCCCCGCCGGCGGCTTGGTGCCAGCGAACCGCAACAGCGACGGCGCCAGATCGAACGCCGCCAGGATGGAGGTTTCATTGTACTGGCCGGCTTTGTTGGCGCCGATGAAAGAAGGTCCCCAGACGATGAGCGGTGAACGGATGCCGCCTTCATAGAGCGTGCCCTTCGTCCCGCGGAAGGACCCGGCGGAGCCCGCGCCCGGTTCGGGACCATTGTCGGAACACAGAAGAATGAGCGTGTTGTCCCGCAGCCTGGGTACATTGCGAATGTGTTCGAACAACACCCCGAGCTGCTCGTCCATCGTCTCCAGCACGCCGTGATACCGCGCTTTCTTGCTGCCGTCGCCGCGCTTGGCGGCCAGCGGAAAGAACGGTGAATGTACATCGCCGGGCCACAGGTTGACGTAGAACGGCCGGCCATCGGCGGCGGCTTTGTCTATAAACAACATCGCGGCCCCGGTATAGCCGGCGGTGATGTGAGCGACATCATACCAGATGATCGGGCCGCGACCGAGTTTGTCGGAGCCGTAGGTGCTCCGGCGCGGAGGCTGGCCATCGTGGGAATAGCCCAAGCCGAGCAGGCGTGGACCGAGCCCCTCGAAATTCGTGAGCGATTCATCGAAACCATATTCCTGAATCAGCGGCGCCTCGCCGACATCGCGCTGGCCGCCCATGTGCCACTTGCCGAAGTGGCCGGTCGCATAACCGTTCTGCTTGAGATGGCGGGCGAGCATCGGTGCCTTGGGATCGAGCCACTGCGCCATGCCGCGACGCTCGTTGTCAGCGCGGTTGTTCAGGAACGAGGTGATGCGCCAGCGTTGCGGGTATTGTCCGGTGGACAGCGCCACCCGCGAGGGGGAGCAGAGGGGCGAGTTGACATAGAACTGAGAGTAACGGATGCCCTCGGCCGCGAGTCGATCGATGTGCGGCGTCCGTGCATGGGTGTTGCCAAAACACGAAAGGTCTCCCCACCCCATGTCATCGATAAAGACCATTATAATATTGGGCGCGGCGGCGGCCGGGCGCGGCATGGCGAGAGGGACGAACAGCAGGAGCGGCAGGACGAGGTTTTTCATTATTCCGCTGGTCAGGTGCAGGAAGCAGTTCCGAGGGACAAGATCAACCGGTTCGAAGCGGCAGTATATTGGTCGACCAGCGAGTGGCCGCCGGCGTGAGTTCCGGCTGACGCTGCTCAATAGGTGAACGTGGTTGCAAGCACCACCTGTCGCGGTTCGACGCGGCCCCAGTGCAGGCCTTCCCCCGTGGCGAAATCCATCGCCAGATAGTTGCTCGCGTTCGAGGCCCGCTGGCTCGTCTTCTCCGCGCTGAGTCGAACGCTGGTCCGGCTGAAGGGCTTCCACGTCAGCGTGGCAAAAAGACGCTTCTGCCGGTTGTACGCGTCTTCCACGTAATGCTTCCCGTCGTTGCGGACCGCGGCCAGCCGCAGCGCGAATTTCCCGGGAACGACCTCCCGGTTCAGGTCGAGCGTGCTGCGAAACGAACCATGATTGTCCGCTCGAAACGTCACCTCGTGGCGGTTGCGCATCAGGGCGCGCTTGGTCGAAATGTCGATGACGCCACCGGCGTTGCCGAGGCCGAAGAGAATCGACTGTGGACCGTTGGCGATGGTGACTCGCTCGATGTTGTAGAACTCGCTCGGCAGGTTGGTCTGGTAGAAATCAGCCGACTGCGTGATTGTACCAAAACCCCGCGCGCGACCACCGGCCCGGCTATCGAGAATTCCATCATTGGCCGAAACATTCTGCTCGTTGGGGCCACCGTTGTTCGTGCTGAACGCCACCGCCTCCTCGAGATTCGTGGCCGCGATGTCAGTTAGGAACTCGAGCGTCATCACGTCGATTTGGGCAGCGATGTCCTTCAGCGGCGTGTTCACGCGACTCCCCGCCAGCGAACTGGTGGCCACATACCCCTTATCCGTCGCGGCGGTGGTGATGAACGGCGAAAGTTCGATGATGTCCGCGGCTGCCGGCTCGGTCGGCGATTGCGTCGCCGACTGGGGAAGCGCGACGGAAGCCGAAGCCAGAACTGAACCGACCAAAGCCGCGCGGCACACGAGGCGGAGGGCGTGGCAACGGGGGGTTTGCCGGGGCGTATGAATAGATGCCATAACGGAATAGGAGTTCGATATTCGGCCGTGAGCATCGCGGCGCTTGGTGCGCGTAGCCGCCGCAATATGCTGCCCAAGTTTGATCAGTTGGTTTCTGTGGCTCCAGCGCAATCCCGCGCTTGCTTTAGAGGTCGGGGAGGACCGACGCGGCAGCTGGCTCGATCATGCACCGGGAGTCTAACCTGTTTCGCCATGGAAATTCTTCCGGAAGCGGCGGGAACATCTTCCGGAAAAATAAGGGAGGGGGCCAAGGCCAACCATGCGGCGTCGCGCGATGCTCGGTCCCGACGACCGCGGGCCGCTCTTCTAAGGCATTCTTTGGATCGAGCAGCGCCCTCCACGGGGTCAGGGCGCTACAAGTTAATTTTCCGGGATCCGTAGACGCGGACCGAGGCGGCACAACCCATGTTGAGCGCTTGGCAATCCACCGGTGTTTGGTGGCGGTGCGCAGCGACAATTAGAAACCCGGATCGTGTGAATTCCAATTGTCGTTGGGCGGCGGTGCGCAGCCGTCGTCGCACTGCGGCGTGGTGTTCATCGAGCAGCCGATGCCGAAGGAGCAGCTCGACGACACGGCGTGGCTACGCGAGCGCAGTCCGCTGCCGCTGATCGCCGACGAGAGCTGCCAGCGGCTCGCCGACGTCGCGAAGCTCCGCGGCGTGTTCGATGGCATCAACATCATGCTGATGAAATGCACCGGCCTGCGTGAGGCGCACAAGATGATCCTGCTGGCGCGTGCGCTCGGCCTGAAAACCATGCTCGGCTGCATGACCGAGACTTCGTGTGCGATTTCGGCGGCGGCGCAGCTCTCGCCGCTCGTCGACTGGGCCGACCTCGACGGCGCCGTGTTGATCAAGAACGACTGCTTCGACGGCGCGACGATCGTGGATGGAAAAATCACGTTGCCGGATCGGCCGGGGATTGGCGTCGTGAAACGGTGACGCCCTTGAATTGCGCACGCTGCCTGTTTGTGTAAACGAACGCCAAGGTGATTTATCTCGATTACAACGCGACGACGCCGGTGCGAGCTGAGGTGCGTGAAGTTCTTCTCCCATTTCTCACCGACGATTGGGGCAATCCTTCCAGCGCCTATGGATTTGGGGCCAGGATGAGAAAGGTGGTGGAAACGGCGCGGGAGCAGGTCGCAGAGCTGTTGGGCGCGCAGCCGTGGGAAGTGCTCTTCACCTCGTGCGCGACCGAGAGCAACAACGCCGCGCTCAACGCGGCACTGAAGGCGGACACACGAAAGAAGCACGTCATCACGTCGGCCGTTGAGCACTCATCCGTGCTGGCGCATTGCCGCGCGCTGGAGCGCGAAGGCGCGCGGGTGACCTATCTGCCGGT
>JBBRCR010000079.1:0-21907 GCA_038204695.1 Opitutales bacterium
CCGGTTGGGCAGGATGCGCTGCTTGCGCCCAGTGCGTTCGAGGACCGGAGCCTGCAAAAACTGTTTCACCAGTTTCAGGATGCTCCCATCGCTCACCCGCCGGGCCACCAGCCTCAACAGCTGCGCATGGTCAATCGTGTCGAAGTATTTTCGCACATCCACGTCCAAAACCCAGCCACCGCCCATCCGCATCACCGCGGACCGCACGGCATCGAGGGCCTGATGGGGCGAACGCCCCGGCCGGAAACCAAAGGAGCTGTCGAAGAACTCGCGTTCGTAGACCGGCTCCAACAGCATCGCGACCGCCCGTTCCAGCACCTTGTTCTCCACGGTCGGCATCCCAATGGGACGCGTTTCCGTTTCGCTTTTCGGAAAATGGACTCGCTTCACCAACGGTGCCCGGTAGGTGCCGCTCTTCGCGCGCTCCAACAGGCTCTGTAGGTTCGCTTCCAGATTTTCGCCATAGTCGGCGACCGTCTGGCCGTCCACTCCCGGGGCACTGTCCCGGCGGACTCTCGCATAGGCCTCTCGCATCCATAGCATGTCCAGTTGATGACTCAGGGTGGTGAGCGGGCTCCCCGCGTATTTCCTGGCCATTGCTGCGATGTGCTGCTGGCGGGTTAAGACGCTTGTCAGGGGCGGTTTCTCCCCCGCGTCTCGCCAACGTGCACGACTCTCTCCCCGGTTGTCCCCTTCGCTACTCACAGGCTCCCTCCGGGGGCGGTTCGCCCGTTTTCAATCGCTACGATGAGACCACTACGACTGCCGCTGCCGCTCGCCCGACCGCTTCGGTTTCCCTCGCGTTCGGGTGCTCTCGTGGCTTCCCGTGAGGCAGTGCCTCGTTGGAATATCACCACGCTTGCGCGTCAGCCGGGCGGGACGCTTGTGATTGATGCGAACTCACCGCCGCCTACCCCGCAGCCCGACTCGCGCGCATTGACTGCGAGCGACCTGGAGATTCACTTGCTTCATGTCGGTCTGGAACGGACGCGTCCGCAGCGCATTGAATTGGGTCTCGCATCCGACCCTGCCCAAGAACACTGCCGACCGCCTGACGGTTCGAGGACTCATAGCCTCCATTTCGGGGTACCGGGCACCACACGGTGTGACTTCGATCCCACCCCTCGCCGGCAAACTCCCACCCGTTGACGTTGCACTCCTACGGCGCGCCCAGTGAACGTTGGGCTAACCAATTTATGGCCTCCAAAAAAGCGAACTCACCGCAACCTGTTCAACCGTTGGGACCCGAACGCTCCGTCCGAGGTTCATCCTATCTCAACCGCACGGCCGAGACACCCGATCCGTGGAAGTTCTGCGCCGCGCTCGAGTATGGTGGCGATCGCAGCTTCGCTTCGACCGTGGAAAAACTGGTGGTGCAGACCTCCCCCTCAAACTGGGCCAAAGTCGAGGAGCAACTCCTCACCACGCTCGCGCTCCCCCGCTGCACCGAGGCAGGCCGTGCCTTTCTCTGCAAGATGCTGGGACTGGTGGGCTCGGCCAAGAGCGTACCGGCGGTCGCCGCCTTGCTGCGGGAAGCGAAGACGGCGGATGCCGCGCGCGCGGCCCTCGAGGTCATTCCGGGCCCTGAAGCCAGTGCCGCGCTGCGTGACGCGCTGGCGTCCCTTTCCGCCCAGGCCAAAGCCGGCCTCATCGGCAGTATCGCGGCCCGCGGTGATTCGGCGGCCCGCCCGGCTCTCGCCGCATTGAAGGATAACCCCGCCGAACCAGCGATCGTTCGCGGCACCGCCGCTCGGGCGCTCGAACGCCTTGCCACCTCCTGACGCGCACCGGAAAGCCAAACCGCCCCATGATCAACCAAAGCCCAGGATCGGAGATCAATATGCCCTTCACGCCGCCGTCCCTCACCCGTCGCAAATTTCTTCAGCGTTCGTCCCTCGCGACGGCCGCTCTCGCGGTCCCGAATGTGGTGCCGTCCCGTCTCTTTGGGCGAAGCGCCCCCAGCAACAAAATCACCATGGGCCTGATCGGGGCCGGCAACATTGGCACCGCTCATCTCGATACCTTGCTCGGCTATGCCGATAGCGTGCGCATCCTCGGCGTTTGCGACGTCGATCGCGAGCGGCGCGAGACCGCGGCCGAACGCATCAATCGCGAGTACGGCACCAACGACTGCAAAGCCTACGCCGATTTTCGGGAGCTCAACCGCCGCTCCGACATCGATGCGATTCTCATTGGCACGCCCGATCACTGGCACGCGCTGAACGCCATCGATGCGATCCGCAATGGGAAGGATCTCTATATCGAAAAGCCGCTGACGCTGACGATCGCCGAGGGCCGGGCGCTGGTCAGCGAGGCCCGGAAATATAATCGCGTGGTGCAGCACGGCACCTGGCAGCGCTCCATGAAGCGGTATCATGATCTGGTCGAATTCGTGCGCAGCGGCGGTCTCGGCAAGCTCGAATACGTCGAGTGCCTGATCGGGGCGAACAACCGCCACGTCGGCGCCACCTGGCAGCCCGAGCCCGTGCCCGAGGGCCTCGATTGGGACATGTGGCTCGGCCCCTCGCCCTGGCGTCCCTATACGTTCTTTGGCTGCCACTATAATTTCCGCTTCATTGCCGATAATGCGTCCGGCCAGATGACGAACCTGGGGGCGCACTGTCTTGATATAGGACAGTGGGTGCTCGACATGGACAACAGCGGGCCCGTCGAGGTCGAGGGGAACGGGGACTTCCCCACCTCCGGCTTGTTCACCACGCCGACGCGGATTGATGTGACCTTCCGCTATGCGAACGGGGTGCCGATGTACTGCCGCACCGACCTGGGGGTGAGCGGCAACAACACCTCGCGGTTCTTCGGCGAACGGGGCTGGCTCGATATTGGCTACTCGAAAATGAGCGCCTCCGATCCGAACTTGCTGCGCGAAATGCAGGCGCCGAACAAGCGGGTGCAAGTTCCCTCGAGCAACAATCACTACGACAACTTCTTCGAGGCGATGCGCACGCGGACACGGGCGATCGCCGATGTGGAAACGGCTCATCGCACCGCCACGGTCTGCAACATCGGTCAAATCGCGATGACGCTCGGACGCAAGCTGCGCTGGGATCCGGTCAAGGAGGAATTCGTCGGCGACGAGATGGCGAACCGGCTGCGATCGCGTCCGATGCGCGCTCCCTGGTCGCTGGTGAGCGATCTCCTATAGAGAGTTCCGCCGGGGCTCGTCGCGATAGGTGGCGCCGCGGCCGCGCCAGCGTGCGGATTTAGCGCGGCCTGGAACTTTCACGCTAATAAACGCGAATTCAAGGCCGCGACTCGGAGCACCCTGCGGCGGGTTCCCTTTCCCGTGCTCCCTCTGCGGCCTCCTGTAAGAACTCAGGGTTTTGAAATCGCCGCAAGAAAACGCGAACCAGAAGAATAGGGGCGCACTTGAATCAACCGATCTCTTGGGTCACAGAGTTCACCGAGCTCCGACCCAGAGTTCACCGAGAGGAAACTTTCCTGGGCAAAGCCCGATCAATTGCCTGCGCGGCATCGAACACCTTGTGGCCTCCTGCCGTCTCCGTGTCTGCGCTCTGTGTCCTCTGTGACCATGCCTTGGATTGGTTTTGAGTGTGAAAAATTCGCGGCTAAGAGCTGAACGTTGATCGGTACTCCGAACGCGGAGCACTCAACGGGGTCAAGGCGCTACAAGTTAATTTTCCGGGATACGGAGACGCGGACCGACGCGCACAACCCATGTTGAGCGCTCCGGCAATCCACCGGTGTTGGGCGGCGGTGCGCAGGGCGCCGGGAAACTGGATGCGCCACGGTCGGGCCATGCTGACCAACAACGACGAAGTCGTGACGGCGACCCAAACGTTCCAAACCCCCAATGGACCTCAGACGCCGGACGACATCTCCCGGTACGCGCTGGGCGTGCGCCGGAAGCGACGGCGAAACTGGTTCGCGAAGTACTGGCTCGAGGCGAAGCCGCAGGCGAACGCGATGTCCGTCACGCTCCTGCCGGGCTCGGCCCGCAACAGCCGGGCCGCTGCCTCCAGCCGCGCCCAGTTGAGGTAGCCCAACGGACTGTCGTTGGTCAGTCGCCGGCACAACAGGCTGAAGCGGGTTGTGCCCATCCCGCACGCGGCGGCCATCTCCGCGAGCGTCCACTCCTGCGCGAGGCTGTTGAGATTGCTGTCGAGGTCCTTCAAGAACAACTCGACCGAGTGTTCAGGGCTCGCCAGCCGCGACTGCTCGGCGCGGTTCTCGCTTCGCAGAAGATCGAGCACGCCCAGCAACAGTTCATTCAGTCCCACGGCCACCTGCGAGAGCCGCCGGTCGCCTGTCTCCTCCGCCACCGCCGCCGCCATCCGGCGGAAGCTCCGCACAATTTCCGGCGAGGCGCGCCACACCGGGGATTCCGTCAGGCGCAGCCGTCGCGTCAGCTCCGCCGTATCCGCCGGAGCCAGCAGATTCCAGCGCGGCCAACGCCACGCCTGGTCCGGACGCAATGCGCCCACCGCAATGGTCGCCCAGTGCAGGCGGCCGGCCGCGATCCGCGGATCGCCCTGCCGGTGCGCCTGCCACGGCCGCGTGATGGTGAGGTCGCCGGGACCGAGCGGATAACTGCGATGGTCGACCGTGAAGCGCATCGCGCCCGTCTCGAGCAGGCAGATCTCGATGCCCTCGTTGCGGTGAAAATTCATGCCCCAGTCCTGATCCCCGCGGGCATCCCAATACCCGAGACTCAGCAGGCCCGGGAGCTCGCCCGGCGCCATCCGCTCCCCCGGATAATGCCCGCGCCCGAGACCGTGAAACGCGATCTTGCCCGCGCGAATCGACGCCAGCAGCGGCCGGTGCGCGTCCAAGCGAGGAAGTTGGTTATCGCCGAGGTAGCGGTGGGGCCGGCGTTTCATGCCCAAGGATGTTTGTGCAAAATCCTACGCGGTCAAATCGTGAACGACAGTGCTGATAGAATGGCGCCTTTCACCACCCCTCCGAGCCAGTGTGTGGAATCGCGGCCACCCCGAAATCCCCCTGCATTGTCACCGCCCACAGCCCCTCACGATCTATGAGCCCCCTCCGTCATCGTTATATCACCCTATCCCTGTCCGCCCTCGTCCTGGTGGGGTCCCAAACGGCGACCCTCCTTGCGCAAGGCATCGCACCGGCCGCTGCGCGTGCCGCTGAGTCCGCCTCGGGCGCGAGCATCACCGGCCGCGTTTTCAACCAGTCGACGGCGCGCTTCGTAAACAACGCCCGCGTCGCCGTGAAAGGCACGACGCTGCAAGCCTTCACCGATTCGGCCGGCACCTATATCCTAGACGGCGTTCCGCCCGGCACCGTGACCCTCGTCATTTCCTTCACGGATCTCGCGCCGCAAGAAAAGACCGTGACGGTCGTCGCGGGTCAGCGGACCGAACTTGACCTTACTCTCGGCGGCACCGCCGGCGGCATCGTGCGCCTCGACGAATTTCGGGTGAACGCAGCCCGCGAGCTCGACGCCGAATCCATCGCCGCCAACGAGCAGCGCTATTCGCGCAACCTGAAAAACGTCACCTCCACCGATTCCCTCGGCGAGATCACCGGGAACAACATCGGCGAGTTCGTGAAATACCTGCCGGGGGTCGGCATCGAATATCAGGGCAGCGACATCATCCGCCTCACCGTGCGCGGCCTCAGCTCCGACAAAACCGAAGTGACGTCCGACGGACTCTCCGAGGCTTCCGTCTTCGCCGATGAGCGCGAGAACACCCGCGCCCCGCGCCTCACCCAGTCGAGCACGGTCGGCATTGCCCGCATCGAGGTGCGCAAGGTGCCGCTCCCCTCCGACAGCGCCAATGCCATGGGCGGCTCCGTCAACATGGTCCGACGCACCGCGTTTGAATACGCCAAGCGCGAAATCGGCCTCAAACTCTCGTTCAACACCAACAGCTACGACGTCACTCTCCGGAAAACCGGCGGCCCCGGCGACGAGAACACGCGCAAGGTCCGCCCCAGTTTCGATCTCAGCATCGTCGATCCCATCACGAAGAATTTGGGTTACACGCTCGGCATCGGCTACAGCGATGTGATGATGCCCTGGCACTACGCCGTGCCGACCTACAATTACGGCACCGCTGCCAGTCTGGCCAATCCGCAACCCGGCCAGCCGAGCATCTTCAACCCGGCGATGAACAACTCGCTCCTGCACCAGTCCTATTCGCGGCGCGAACGCATCCCCCTGAGCCTGCGCGTCGACTGGCGCCCCGTGCCGACGCTCACCCTCACGCCGTTCGTTTCCTACACGCGGCTGAACTCCTTGCATCGCGCCGACGTCCGGTTTCAGGTCAACACTGGCGCCACCGTTTTCAACGACAGCACCAAGGTGCTCGGAGCGCGCGGCACCGGTGCCCTGACCTACGTCAACCAGCTCGAAGCGTGGCGCGACGAATACGCCACCAACACCAACGCCGGCCTGATCGCCAAATGGCGTCGCGGCCCCTGGCAGGTGGAAGGCGCCGCCAACGCGTCCCGCTCAATCTCTGAATTCAAAGACACCGAAAACGGTTTCTTCTCCTCGCCCTCGGACCAGGAAGGCCGCAATCCCGCCATCACCAACGTCACGGTCAATTTTCTCGACCTCAACTGGCGCGCGCCGGGCCGCTACGAAGTGTTCGACAGCACCGGCGCGCCCGTCGACTGGAGTAGCGCCGCCAACTACTCGCTCCGCGCCGCCACTTCGCGCCCACGCCTGATTCAGGGCGACGTGCAGACCGCCTACCTCAAGGTCAGACGCGACTTCGGGACCCGCATCCCCGTCGGCCTCGAACTCGGCGCGAACTACAAAATGGAAAAACGCGACCGCAAGAAAATGGACCTCAACACATGGACCTACCTCGGTCCCGACGGCGTGCCAAACTCCGCCGACGACAAGGCGGGCGTCATCGCTGCCGACCACTACGCCAAGGCACCCGACGCCGAATACGGTTATCCTCCGGTCGAACACTTGAGCATGACGAAATACTACAACCTCTTCAAAGCTCACCCGGAATATTTCCGCTACGAAGACGCGATCTCCTATCGCCGGAGCGCCGCAAGCGTGAACAAACTCACCGAGACCGTGAAGGCGCTCTACCTCATGGGCGACACCCGGCTCTTCGCCAACCGCGTGAGCCTGATCGGCGGTGTCCGATTGGAGCGCTCCGAGGGCGACGGACTCGGTTTCCTGCAAACGCCGACCGACGTGTTTCAGCGCAACGCCAACGGCTCCTTCGTCCTCGTCAACGGCCAGCGCGTGCGCAAACCCGAAGCCGGCGCCGTCGGCAGCCTGGCCGAAGCGCAACTCATCTACCATCGCAACGGCGCCAAGGGGCACGGCATGAGCGACGGCTATTTCCCGAGTTTACACGCGTCGTGGAACGTGACGGAAAATTTCGCCTTCAAGGCTGCCTACGCCAGCACTCAAGCCCGGCCGGATTTCACCACCAGCCTCCTCCCATCCACGACGGTTAGCGCCAGCAACAACACCGATCCCTCGCTCGGCACCCTCGGCACCGTCACGATTCGCAATCCTTTCCTGAAACCGTGGACGGCCGACAACTACGACGGCCGCCTCGAATACTACCTGAAGAGCGGCTACGTCGCCGTCGGTTACTATCGGAAGTTTATCAGCGATTTCGTGACCTCCCGCACCGAGCTTTTGGAGACAGCCGCCGAGGCGGCCTCGGTCGGTCTCGAACCGGAATATGTCGGCTGGGCTGCGAGCACGTCGTTCAACAGTGGCAAGGCGATCGTTTCCGGCTGGGAATTCGAGTTCCGGCATTCGCTCGATCCCGTGCTGCCGCGCTGGGCCGGCGGATTCAGCCTGCGCGGTTCGCTGAGTCTCAACGATCCCGACGGACAACGCGGCGGCTGGGGCTCCATGCACCGTCAAAAAGCATCCACGATGTTGAGCTACCAAAACACAAAACTGCGCCTCGGCTTCGGCTGGAATTTCGAGGGCCGCATCGACGGCTCCACCACCACCCTCGGCGGCGAAGCGGGCCAGCTCTTCGTCGAGGAGCGCAGCCTCTTCGATGCTACGATGGAATACCGGCTCGCGAAACGCTGGTCTCTCTTCGCCTCCGGCACCAATATATTCAACGCCGCCCGCACCAACTCCCGCGAGACCGCGCATCTCCCTAACTGGGCGCGCCTCCAACAAGAAGCCGCCTTCGGGGCCAACTATACCGTGGGCGTCAAAGCGTCGTTTTAGAGCCGCATCAACGGCATCCTGTCCGCCCAAAATTCCTCGCATATGAAAACGCACCTTAGCCGACTCCTCGCTTCGTTTGGACTCCTCATCGCCAATCTAGGAACTGCTGCCGAAGCGCCTCGCAAGCCCGCGCTCGAATCGTGGCGCGCCGATCGCTTCGGCCTCTTCATCCACTGGGGGCCGGTCTCGCTCAAGGGCACCGAGATCGGCTGGTCGCGCGCGGGCGAACGCCGCGGTTACCGTGGACCAGGCACGCTCGTGCCGGCCGACGTCTACGACAACCTCTACAAGGAATTCAACCCGGTCCAGTTCGACGCCCGCGCGTGGGTCGCGATCGCGCAGGCGGCAGGCATGAAGTATCTCGTCTTCACCAGCCGGCACCACGACGGCTTCAGCATGTTCGATACGCAGGCGAACGATTACAAAATCACGAACCCGCTCAGCCCCTTCCGCCGCGATGTCGTCAAGGAACTCGCCGACGCCTGCCACGCCGCCGGCCTGAGATTTGGCCTCTATTATTCGCAGCCCAACTGGCAGCACCCGGACGCGTTCACCTCCGACCGGCACGCCAACTACCTCGCCTACCTGAAGGCGCAGGTCCGGGAAATCCTCACCGACTACGGCCGCGTGGACATCCTCTGGTTCGACGGTCTCGGCAAGAAGGCCGAAGACTACGATGCTGTCGCGATCAACCGGATGGCCCGCGAACTTCAGCCGCACCTCCTCATCAACAACCGCAACGGCCTGCCGGAGGATTTCGACACGCCCGAGCAGCGCGTCGGCAAATATCAGGATAACCGCCCATGGGAGAGTTGCATCACGATCTGCAAGCAGTGGGCCTGGAAACCCGACGACACGATGAAGTCACTCGAAGAGTGCCTCCAAACCCTCGTCCGCTGCGTCGGTGGCGACGGCAATCTCCTCTTCAACGTCGGTCCCATGCCCGACGGCCGCATCGAGCCGCGCCAAGTCGATCGTTTGAAGGAGATGGGGGCGTGGCTCGCGAAAAACGGCGAGAGCATCTACGGCACGCGCGGCGGCCCGTGGCACCCGACCAAGAACGCCGCAAGCACGCGCAAGGGCAGCACGATCTATCTCCACGTCTTTCGCTGGGAAAAGGACGCCCTCGAACTGCCGGATCTGCCGCGGGCCGTAAAGTCCGCCGCTCTGCTCGGTGGCGGTCGCGCCACGGTGCGCCAGCAAAACGGCAAGCTCTCGGTCGCCGTCGATCCTGCGGACCGCGACGCCATCGACACGATCGTGAAGATCGAACTCGCCAGCTCCGCCATGGACATCCCCGAGATTTCCTTCACGCCGCGGGTGCAAGCCACCGCATCCAGCGTTAACACCATCGCCGCCGATTTCGGTCCCGGCTCCGCGTTCGATCACGACCCCGCGACCCGTTGGTCAGCTGATCCCGGCACGAAGCAGGCTTGGATTGCGCGCGACATGGAGAAGACGGTGACGGTCGGTGGCGTGCGCATCGACGAAGGGGGGGGTGGCCAGCGCGTGCAAAAGTTCGAGCTGCAATATCGCGAGGGCGGCGCGTGGAAGACGATTTTTACCGGCGAGAAAATCGGTCGCGCCTTCACCAAGACCTTCCCCGCCGTAACCGCGCGCGAATTTCGCCTCAACATCCTCGACGCCACCTCCGGTCCGACGATCTCCGAAATCGAATTGCTCGAAAAGTGAAACCCTCCTTCCTGCTCTGTGCATTGGCCCTCGCGGCGTTTCTGCCGTCGGCGCATGCCGTCGGGGCGTCCGACACCCTCGACTTCACCGGCCGCCTTAGCGCCATCGCCCCGGAAAATATTTTCCGCGACGCGGCTACTACGTCTGGTGCGGCACCGGCATCCGCGGCGAAGACGGCAGATACTATATATTCTACTCGCGCTGGAAGACCGGCAGCGAGGGCCGCGCGCCCGAGGATGCCGAGCGCCACAAAGACATGCGCGGCTGGATCAAATATTGTGAGATCGCCGCCGCCGTGTCCGACGCGCCCACGGGGCCGTTTCGCCCGCTCGGCAGCGTGCTCCGCGGCACGGGCGATCCCGGTCGCTGGGATCAGTTCAACGCGCATAACCCGCATGTAAAACGCTTCGGCGGGAAAATCTACCTCTACTACATCGCCAATCGCCCCGTGGAACACACCGACGCGTGGATGCGCTACGCCGACGGCCAGCGCATCGGCGTCGTGGTTGCAGCCTCCGTGAACGACTTGATCGCCGGCCGCTTCACTCGCTCCGCCAAACCGCTGATGGCGCCCGACAACAAAAACACCTTCTGCCGCGCGGTGAATCCCGGCGTCACCCAAGGTCGCGATGGTCGTTTTCTGATGATGTTCAAAGCGCGCAGCGCGCCAACGGGCGGTTTTATGGTGCATTATGTCGCCGCCGCGGAAAAGCCCGACGGCCCCTTCGCCCTCATCGGCCCCGCCCTCACCGAGGCGCGCTTCGATGCCGAGGATCCGTATTTCTGGTACGACAAATCCCGCGATCGCTACTACGCCATCGTGAAGGATTTTTCGCGCACCGAGCGCGGCCTCTCCCCGCAGCGGGGCGCGCTCGCCCTCATCACGTCCGAGCAAGGCTGGGGTGACTGGCGCCCCGCCGCGCACAACGTCGTGTCGTTGCGCGAATACACCGACACCGGCGGCCAGAAACACACCCTCGCTAATCTCGATCGGCCGCAACTGCTCTTTGACGATGCGGACAATCCGATCTGCCTGCTGGCCGCCGCCGGCGAACAGGATCCCTTCAAGGGCACACCGAGTTTCAACCTGCAGTTCGCAATCAAGTCCGGACCGGCCGCCTCTGGAAACGACGGTGCCCGTGGCAAGCGGTAAAACGCGGACGGGCTACCGCTGCCGAAACTCACTCGGCGTCTGCCCGTAGTGGCCGCGGAACTGGTTGGCGAAATACTGGCTGGAGCCAAATCCACAGCCAAACGCGATGTCGGTGACCGTGCGTGCCGGCTCTCCCCGCAACAGGCGGGCCGCCGCCGCCAGCCGAACGAGGTTGAGATAGCGCAGCGGGCTGTCGTTCGTCAGCCGCCGGCACAACCGGCTGAATTGGGTGGTGCCCATGCCGCACGCCGCCGCCATGCCGGCAAGCGTCCACTCCTGCGCGAGGCGGTGGAGATTGGTCCGGAGGTCGGCCAGGAAAAGCTCCACCGAATGCTCGGGACTGGCCAGCCGCGGTTGCTCGGCGCGGTTCTCCGCCCGCAACAGGTCCAACAGACCCAGCAACAGTTCGTTCAAACCGATCGCAACCCGCGAAATGCGACGATCTCCCGCCGCCCCCGCAATCGCCGCCCCCATCCGCTGAAAGCTGCGCACCACCTCGGGCGACGCCCGCCACACCGGCGACTCCGTCATGCGCAGGCGCCGGGTCAGCTCCGCGGTGTCGGCGGGCGCCAGCAGGTTCCAGCGGGGCCAGCGCCAGCTCTCGTCCGGGCGCTGCGCGCCGACCGCAATAGTGGCCCAGTGCAGCCGACCGGCCGCGATGCGCGGATTGCCCTGCCGGTGCGCCTGCCAGGGCCGCGTGATCGTGAGGGCGCCGGGACCCAGGGGATAGCTCTCCTGATCGACGGCGAAACGCATCGAGCCGGTTTCAAGCAGGCAGATTTCGATCCCTTCGTTGCGATGAAAATCCATGCCCCAGTCCTGATCCCCACGGGCATCCCAATACCCAAGGCTGAGCAATCCAAGCAACTGGCCCGGCGCCAGGCGATCACCCGGATAGTGCCCGCGGCCGAGCGCATGAAAATCGATCTTCCCCGCACGAATCGACGCCAGCAGCGGCTCGTGCGCATCCGCCAAGCAGGTTGGCCCCCGATCACGGAAGAGTGGCGGCCGACGATGCATGCCGGAGCGTCTGTGTAAAATCCTACGCCGTCAATTTGAGAACGACGGTGATGCTATCATGCCCGCACCTCTTCGTTCCGCCGCGTCCGGCCCCACCTTCCTCGAGCTCCAGTTTCCTTTCATTCATTCATGCGCTTCCGTGGAATATGAACCGCCTTCACTCACCCGGCGGCGACGTCCTGTTGTCGACGAGCGCCGATCCTCGTTAAGATCGAATCGCAGCCACTCGTCCATGCCATGAAATCCTCCCTTGTTGTTTTCTCATTGCTGGGCGTGCTCGGCGCCAACTCCCGCGCGGCCGACACGACCAAAGCGTGGCCGGAACAGCGGGTGCTCTGGTATGACTCGCCGGCGCATGCGTGGACCGAGGCGCTGCCGGTCGGCAACGGCCGGCTCGGCGCGATGGTTTTCGGCGCGTTTCCCAGGGACCGCATCCAGCTGAACGAGGATTCCATCTGGGCCATCGATCCGCTGGTCCGGCATCCTGACGAGACGAAGGATTACATCGCTCGAGTTCAGAAATTGGTTGAAGCAGGGAAATTTTCCGAGGCCGATGCGCTCTATCAGGACAAGGTGATCATGAGCAAGGTGGGGAAGGTCGGTTCCTACCAGACGATGGGCGATCTTGCGATCGAGCATGTCGATTCGCCCGCGGCGGAAACGGGCGGCTACCACCGGCAACTCGACCTGGCGACAGGTCTGGCCACGGCCAGGCAGGTGCTGGCCGATGGCTCGATCGTCACCGAACAGGTGCTCGCTTCCGCCGTGGACAACTGCCTCGCCATCCGGTTGGAAACCACGGTGCCGGCGGGGCTGAGTTTCGATGTGAGCCTGACCCGGCCCACCAAAAACAACTCCTCCGCGCTCGCCACCGGGAACGACACCCTGGAACTCGAGCAACACAACCGAAACACCGGGAACGACGCGGTTCCCGCGACCAGTTTTCGGACGCTCGTGCAGGTTCGTCCCGAGGGCGGATCGGTGCGGGGGACGGGAAACCGCTTGCAGGTGCGCAAGGCCAACGCGGTGACCCTGCTCATCACGTGTGTCACCGACTTTGACCAGAAGAGCCCGCGAACGCCCCTGCCCGACGGTTGGCAGAAATCCGCCGATGCGGCTCTCGCCCAAGCCGCCGCCAAACCCTGGCCGAAGATACTGGCGGGCGCGACCAGCGACCTCTCCGCCCTGATGTATCGTTGTGACATCGAGGTCGGGACCAGTCCGGCGGCCGTGCGGAAGCTTCCGACCAACGAACGCATCAAGCGCCTGACCAAAGAGGGCAGCGATCCCGATCTGCTGGAGCTTTACTTCCAATATGGCCGTTACCTGCTGGCCTCGTCTTCACGTCCCGGAACGCTGCCGGCCAATCTTCAGGGGCTCTGGGCCGAAAAAATGGCCAACGCCTGGGAGGCCGACTATCACCTGAATATCAATATGCAGATGAATTACTGGCTCGCCGGGATGACGGGCATTCCCGAGTGCGAGGAGCCGCTCTTTTGGTTGCTCGATATGCTTCGCCCCGAGGGTCGCCTCATGGCCCGGGCCTATGGGGCCAAGGGGTTTTGCACCCCCCACGCAACCAACCCCTGGGGCCGATGCCTCACGACCGCCGCCAGAGTCCGCTGGGGTGGAAGCGTGGTATGCGCCCAATGGACCGCGTTCCATCTGATGGAGCACTACCGTTTCACCGGGGACCAGGCCTTCTTGCGCGAGACCGCGGAGCCGATCTTGAAAGAATGCTGCGAGTTCATTTTGAGTTGGGTCGTCAAGGATCCCAAGACCGGCAAGTGGGTCGGCAAGGCGAGCGCGTCCCACGAAGTCGGCTACGCGCTCACCAGCGAGGCGGCGAAGGCGGGGAGAGAGGGCGAACTTGGGCTTGGACCCGCGACCGCCTACGATCTGAGTATCTTTTGGCAGGCCCTGAGCGACTACCTGGAGGCGGCGGCCATTCTGGGGATCGACAATGACTTCACCCGGCAGGTCCAGGCCACCCTCGTGAATTTGGAAACTCCGCGCATCGGAACCAAGGGCCAGATCCTCGAATGGGGCATGGAGGTGGTGGAGATCGAACCTCACCACCGGCACCTGTCACATCTGGTCGGCCTTTATCCCGGCGCACAGATTACGCCGAAAAGGACGCCCGTCCTCTACGAGGCCGCCAAAGTTTCGTTGATCAACCGGGGGCCCGGCTCCTCCGGTTGGTCCCACGCCTGGCGGGCCTGCCTGTATGCCCGCATCTTTGATGGCCACACCGCCCTGGAGGAACTCACCAATCTCGTCGGCAGGAAGAGCACACCCAACCTGCTGGGGAACTCAGTCCAATTGGACGGGAATTTCGGCGCGGCCGCCGCCATGACGGAGCTGTTGCTCCAAAGCCACGACGGCGAAGTTCATCTGCTCCCGGCGCTACCCAAAGCGTGGAAAACCGGCGCGGCGCGCGGGCTCGTTGCGCGGGGCGGCTTCGTGGTGGATTTGACGTGGAAGGACGGCCGGCTCGTGCAGGCGGACATCGTCTCGCGGCTGGGCAATCCACTGAAGCTGCGCTACGGCGCAAGGGCGGCCGAATACAAAACCGAGCCCGGCCAGCGCATCGCCTTTCATTGATCAACGGAGGTACCGATCTGTTTGCAGCCCGAGGAGTGCCGGTAGCGGCGGCGGTCGTCGCTGCATGCGCGAACCGTTGTGTAATTTCCTACGCCGTCGATTTGCGAACGACACCCCTGCTAAGATGGGCGCGCTCCAGGATGGCTGAACTTCGCCGCCGCACCTCCCCCTTCGACCGCTCATGAAAACTCCTCTCCGCCACCTGCTGCCCTGCGCGCTGCTCCTTGGCCTCACCTCGCCCGCGTCCGCCGCGGGACCCGCCGTCACGGCGAATCCGTCCCTCGAATCCTGGCGCGCCGATCGCTTCGGCCTCTTCATCCACTGGGGCCCCGTCAGTCTCAAGGGCACCGAGATCGGCTGGTCGCGCGCCGGCGAACGCCGCGGCAATCGCCGCGGCCCCGGCACTCAGGTGCCGGCCGAGGTCTACGACAACCTCTACAAGGAATTCAACCCGACCCAATTCAACGCCCGCGAGTGGATCGCGATCGCGCAGGCTGCCGGCATGAAGTACCTCGTCTTCACCAGCCGGCACCACGACGGCTTCAGCATGTTCGACACCCAGGCCAGCGACTACAAGATCACCAGCCCGCTCAGCCCCTTCCGCCGCGACATCGTCCGCGAACTCGCCGACGCCGCCCACGCCGCCAACTTCAAGTTCGGCCTCTATTATTCCCAACCCGACTGGCACCACCCTGATGCCTTCACGCCCGACCGCCACGGCCGCTACCTCGCCTACCTCAAGACCCAGGTGCGCGAGCTCCTGACCAACTACGGCCGCGTCGACCTCCTCTGGTTCGACGGCCTCAGCGGGACCGCCGAGGACTACGACGCCGTGGCGATCAACCGCATGGCGCGCCAGCTGCAGCCGCATCTGCTGATCAACAACCGCAACGGCGGCCTGCCCGAGGATTTCGACACCCCCGAGCAGCGCGTCGGTAAATACCAGGACCACCGCCCATGGGAGAGTTGCATCACCATCGGCAGGCAGTGGGCCTGGAAACCCGACGACACGATGAAGTCGCTCGAGCAATGTCTCCAGACGCTCGTGCGTTGCGTCGGCGGCGACGGCAACCTGCTCTTCAACGTCGGCCCGATGCCCGACGGCCGCATCGAGCCGCGGCAGGTCGAGCGCCTCAAGGAGATGGGCGCCTGGCTCGGGAAGAACGGCGAGAGCATCTACGGTACGCGCGGCGGCCCGTGGCATCCGACGCAGAAGTTCGCCAGCACCCGCCGGGGCAACACCATTTACCTCCACGTCTTCAACTGGGAAACGGACTCACTCCTACTGCCCGCGCTGCCTCGCGCCGTAAAATCCGCCTCCGTCCTCGGCGGCGGCCGCGCCACCGCACGTCAGGTCGGCGCCAACCTTGTCGTCACCGTCGCCCCCGAGGCCCGCGCCGCCATTGACACCATCGTGAAGCTCGAACTCGCCGGTTCGGCGATGGAGATCCCAGCGATTGTCATTAACCGCCCGGCCAAGGCCACCGCCTCAGAGGTCCACACGAACCAGGGCGGCGACTTCAGCCCGCCGAACGCTTTCGATGGCGATTCCCACACCCGTTGGGCCACCAACCCCGACACGAAGCAGGCGTGGATCGCCCGCGACTTCGAAAAGACCGTCACCGTTTCCCGCGTGCGCATCGTCGAGGCGGGCGCCCAACGGGTGCAGCGCTTCGAACTGCAATATCGCGCGGACGGCGAATGGAAAACGGTGTTCGCCGGCACGAATATCGGGCGCCAATTCGAGCGCACTTTCCCGCCCGTCACCGCCCGCGAATTCCGGCTCGACCTCCTCGACGCGACCGACGGTCCGACGATTGCGGAGATCGAGTTGCTGGAAAAATAATCGCGCGAGCGCAATCGCGGCCAAGTCATCGCTTCGCCGCCGGCCCGGTCGCGACTTCCACCCATCGGTCAGCGCCACGCCTCTGTTCTTATGAACTCCGCCCCACGTTGGTCATTTCTTTACCTTGGATTCCTCCTGCTCGCCTGCGAGTCCCCCGCCGCTGCGTCCGCCGCAGAACCGGCCTCCGCCAGCCTCTCCGGCCGCGTGAGCTACGCCACCACCGGCCAGTACCTCAACAACGCCCGCGTCTCCGTCAGAGGCACCAACCTGATCGCCTTCACCGATGAAACCGGCACCTACCGCCTCGACCACGTGCCGGCGGGCACCGTCGTACTCGAGGTCTTCTACACCGGTTTCGAGCTGCAGCAGGTCACCGTGACGCCCGCTCCCGGGACCGCAGCCGAAAAGGACATCGCGCTCGCCGCCCCGACTCGCGCCAGGACGCCGGGCGAGGTCGTCACGCTCGGTTCCTTCGTCGTCTCCGACTCGCGAGAGATGGATGGCGCGGCCATCGCGATCAACGAGCAGCGCTTCGCCCCCAACATCGTCAACGTCGTCGCCGCCGACGAGTTTGGCCTCGTGCCCGACGGCAACATCGGCGAATTCCTGAAGCTTCTGCCTGGGATCACGATGAGCTACCGCGGCGGCGACCCGCGCGAGGTCTCGATCGACGGCGTGTCCTCGGCAAACGTGCCGGTCAGCGTCGGCGGCTTCAGTCTCGCCACACCTGAGGTCTCCGGCGTAGGCCGCAACGTGGAGCTGAATTCCGTCTCGATTAATAACATGTCGCGCGTCGAGGCCGTCTTTTCTCCCACCCCCGAGTCCCCCGGCTCGGCGCTCGCCGGCACCATCAATCTCGTTCCGCGCAGCGCGTTCGAACGTTCCCGGCCGGTGTTCACCGGCAGCACTTACGTCATCATGCGCGACAACGCCCGCGACTTTCACAAGACGCCCGGGCCGCGCGCCGAACGCACCCGCAAGGTCCAGCCCGGTTTCGAATTCACCTCGATCGTCCCCGTGAGCAAGGCGTTCGGCTTCACGCTCTCGGGCGGCGCCTCCTCTCAGTATTCTTCGGAGCCGACCATGACCAACACGTGGCGCGGCGCCGGTGCCGCCACCAATGGCGGCACCCTGCCCGACACCACGCCGGATCGGCCCTACCTTACCGATTACCTCGTGCGCGACAGCACGACCGGCCGCGACCGCAGGTCCCTCGGCCTCACGATCGACTACCGGCTCACCCCGGTCGACCGCCTGTCCTTCTCATTTCAATACGGCACGTTTCACTCGTACTACAATCAGCGGAACATGACCTTTCTGGTGAACCGCGTGCTGCCGGGCGAGTTTTCGCCGACCTTCACCCACGGCTTCGCCGGCGCCGGCGAGGTCCGCCAAAGCAACACTGCCCGGGACCGCCTCAGCCGCACCGTGATGCCGAGCGTCACCTTCCGCCACGACGGGCCGATTTGGAAACTCGAGTCCGGCTTCGGGCTTTCGCAAGCCACCAACCAGTTCCGCGACGCCGACAAGGGCTACCTCGCCCAGTCGCTCGTCCGCCGCACCGGTGTGACGGTCTCGTTCGACGACATCTTCTACCTACGTCCGAGGCGGATTTCCGTGGCCGACGGCACCACCGGTGCTGTGATCGATCCGTACAATTTATCCAACTACGCGCTCAGCACCGCCGGCAGCAACCTGGGGCGCTCCGTCAGCCGGCACCGCACCGCGTTCGGCAACGTCCGCCGCGACTTTGGCGGCCGCTGGCCGCTCTCGGTGAAGGCGGGTTTCGACCTTCGCCAAAGCATGAGCGACTACCGCACGCTCACGTCTTCCCTCACTTACCTGGGCGCCGACGGCCGTGCCAGCACCACGCCGGTCGGAAGCGATGACAGCGCCGGCATTTTTCTCGATCGCGACTTTTCCACGCGCACCGGGCCCTACGGCTTTCCGCAGATTCAGTGGCTGAGCAACGAGGGATTGTGGAAATTCTATCAAGCCAACCCCGACCGCTTTTCCCTCGATCAGAACGCCCAGTACCGCTCCCAGATCACCAACTCCAAGCACTCCGAGGAGCTTATCTCCGCGGTCTACCTGCGTGGCGACATCCGCCTGCTCGACAGCCGTCTCCGGCTGACGGGGGGCGTGCGAGCCGAGCAGACCAACATCAAGGCCGAGGGTCCGCTCACGGATCCGACCCGCAACTTCCGCCGCGACGCCTCCGGTCGCGTGATCCTCGGCCCCAACGGCCGCCCCATCACCATCGCGAGCGACACGCTCGGGAACTCGCAGCTCACCTATATTGACCGTGGCCAGCGCGCCGAAAAGGAATACCTCCGCCTCCTCCCCAGCGTGAACGCGGCCTATCAGGTCCGTGAAAACCTCCTCGCCCGTGCCGCCTGGTATCAGTCGCTGGGCCGGCCCAGTTTCAACCAGTACTCCGGCGGGCTCACGCTCCCCGATATCGAATCTTCGCCGAGCAATACCAACCGAATCTCGGTCAACAATGTCGGCATCAAAGCGTGGCAGGCACGTAGCACCAAGGTGTCGCTTGAGTACTACTTCGAGCGCGTGGGGCAAATCTCCGTCGGCGCCTTCCGCCGCGATTTCGAAAATTTCTTCGGCAACACGGTGCTCAACGCCACCCCGGAGTTTCTCGGCTTCTACGGCCTCGACCCAACGGTCTACGATCCGTACGACGTCGTCACCCAGTACAATCTTTCCACTCGCGTGCGGATGGAGGGCTACAACGTGAACTATCGCCAGGCCCTCACCTTCCTTCCCCACTGGGCGCGCGGCGTGCAGTTCTACGCCAACGGCAGCGCCCAACGCGCCACGGGCGACGGCGCGGCGGAGTTTGCCGGTTACTTCCCGAAGAGCGGCAGTTGGGGCATCAGCCTTTCCCGGCCCAAGTACAACGCCCGCCTGAACTGGAACTACCTCGGACGCCAGCGCCGCAGCGTTGTCAACGGCCGCAGCATCGAAACTGGAACGTACACCTGGGGCTCGAAACGCTCCTACATCGACGTCTCCAGCGAATACTCGATCACGCGGCGTCTCGCGCTCTTCGCCAACCTACGCAACATCAACAAACCCGTCGACGACGTCGAAATCACCGGCCCCCGCACGCCCGCGCATGCTCAGCTCCGCCAACGCCAGGATTTCGGTTCCCTCTGGACTATCGGTGTCAAGGGCAGCTTCTGATCACCGCTCCTCTCCCTCCTCCACTCGCTCCGCCCTGACGGCCCCGCCTCCGCCGCCCCACACTCCATGACCCGACACGTCCGCCACCCTTCCGCCGCCCGGATCGTCCTCGCCACCCTCCTCCTCGCGCCGACGATCGCGATCGGCGCCTCCGCCTCCGCGCAGAAGCCCAACATCGTCGTCATCCTCGCCGACGACCTCGGCTACGGCGACGTGCAGTGCTACAACCCCGAGCGCGGGAAGATCCCCACGCCGCACATCGATCGTCTCGCCGCGCAGGGCATGCGCTTCACCGACGGACACTCGTCGTCGGGCGTCTGTTCGCCCTCCCGCTACGCGCTCCTCACCGGCCGCTACCACTGGCGCACCCGGCTGCAGACCGGTATCGTCGGCGTGTTCGGCGAACCGTTGATCGCACCGGCCCGGCTCACCATCGCCTCTCTCACGAAGCAGCACGGCTACCGCACCGCCGCCATCGGCAAATGGCACCTCGGATGGGACTGGCCGATCCCGCCGCAAAACGACGCCCTGTTCCGCAATGTGCCGAAAAACGCGGGGCCCGCCACCGACGCTCACCGCGCCGCCTGGCGAGAAGTGTTTGCGCAGACCATACCCGGCGGACCGACCACCCGCGGCTTCGACACCTACTTCGGCACCGACGTCCCGAACTGGCCGCCGTATTGTTTTATTGAGGACAACCGCACGTTGGGAGTGCCGTCCACGTTTCTCCCCGCGCCGCTCCTGCAAAACCACCAGGCCAGCCTCCAGGGGCCGGCGCTCGACCAGTGGACGCTCGAACCGATCCTGCCCGCGCTGCGTGACCGCGCGGTGCGCTTCATCACCGAGTCCGCGCAGCGGGCGGAGCCGTTCCTGCTCTACCTGCCGCTCACCACCCCGCACACGCCGCTCGCGGTGAATGCGGAGTGGCGCGGCCGGAGCGGTCTCATCCCCTTCGCCGATCTCGTGATGGAAACCGACGCCGCCATCGGCCGCGTGCTCGCGGCGATCGAGCAGAGTGGCGTGGCCGACCGCACCCTTGTGCTCTTCACCTCCGACAACGGCTGCGCCGCCTATATCGGCGTGCCGGAAATGGAGCGGCAGGGGCACTTCCCCAGCGGACCGCTGCGCGGCTACAAGACCTCGATGTACGAGGGCGGCCACCGCGTGCCGTTCATCGTCCGCTGGCCCGGTGTGGTGAAACCGGGCAGCACCTGCGGCCAACTCGTCCACCACGCCGACCTGATCGCCACGCTCGCCGAGGTCGTCGGCACGAAGCTCCCAGCCGACGCCGGCGAGGACAGCTTCAGCCTTCTGCCGCTGCTGCGCGGGAGCACCGCGCCGATCCGGAAGAACGCCGTCAGTTGCGCCGTCAATGGTGTGCCGGGTTACCGCTCCGGTGACTGGAAGCTCGTCCTCGCCCCTGATCCCAAAGCTGGCACGGACGTCGAGCTCTACGATCTCAAGACCGACCTTGGCGAAGCGCGCAACGTGGCTGCCGCCCACCCAGCGCAAGTCGCGGCCATGCGGGCCGAATTCGAAGCACTCATCACCCTTGGTCGCAGCACTCCGGGAGCGCCCCGGCCCAACGACGTCGAAGTCCGGCGCTTTCCCCAAAAAGACGCGGGGCCGAAGAAGCGCGGCCGGTGACGGAAGCATCACCGGATCCTGCGACTTCTCAGCATCCCACAGACTCAGGAGGTCGTATTGCAGAGCCAAAGATTGCCCAGCGCGGCGCAGCCGCAACCAAATCCCCAAACCTTGTCACAGAGCGCACAGAGGCCGAGCCAGAGGTCACAGAGGCTGAATTCGCGGGCGAATACCTCGAGATCCTCCGTGTCCTCCGACTTGGTCTCGGTGTCCTCTGTGTCGAGGGTCTGGAGCCGGGGCGCCTGCCGAATTATGAAACGTTGGGGTTCAGACAAGACGGATCGAGAATAGAACATCCAGCCCGCCCCCTTTCTCCTCCATGACGTCAACCAGTTCTCCGGGCATGACCTCTCTCGATTGGACCATCATCGCACTCTACCTGCTGGCCGTCGTCAGCCTTGGCATCGCCGCCGGGTTCCTGCGGCGCAAGGGCGAACGCGGCGGCGAGGGCGGCCACTACTTCCTCGCCGGCAACACGCTCGGCTGGCCCGTCATCGGGCTGGCGATGTTCGCCGCCAACATCTCGACCGTCCACCTCGTGAGCCTCGCCGAGGCCGCCTACAAG
>JBBRCR010000080.1:0-21682 GCA_038204695.1 Opitutales bacterium
GACGCTGGGGCGGCCGTAACTACTACAAGCGCGCGGTCCCAGCCGCATGTTCGTTTTGGGGGGGGGGGTATGGGTTTGGGCCCGCCGCGGCCCCCGCCGACGGCTCGGCTGGCGGGCTGCTGGTTGCAGACAGGTCCGGCGTCTCGGATTCTGGAGTGAGTTCTGCAACTTCGGCCGCGCCGCCGCCGGCGGACAGCCCTTCCTCCGCACGCTGTGCCTCCGTCCCTGACACCTCAGGGGCTCCCTCGGGTCTTGGCCGGCGCTCCTGGGACCTTTGCTCGCGAGCCTCCGCGCGCCTCGATTCCGCTTTCGGCTCCTCTTCCACGACCACCTTTTGCGCCTTCACCGGCCGGAACACGGGACGCGGCTTTTCCTTGGTGTTTATCCAAAGCTCGCCGCGCCGGTTTACGTTCACCCAGTAAAGATCACCATCGTACTCGAGGTATTCCGGCTTCGCGTCCTCATCCTCTGGAATCCCAAAGCCGCATTCCGCGAGCGCTGATTTGAGATCCTCCTCCGACTGATCCCATTTCTTGGCGAGATAATCGACACCCACCGACATCCCCACGCCGCGTTGATTGCGGCGCATGTGCGGTTTGATGGCTTCGAAAAACGTGGGCAACTCGTCGGTCTCGGCAGCGGTCAGCTTGTCCCAATCGTCCTTCTCCTCGTCGTCCGCGTCCTGGTCGTCGTCCCGCGATGTGTCGATTGGCTTTCGGAATCCATCGTCCGGCGCCATCTTCTCGTGGAGGAAATCCGACGCGCGCTCCTCCGCCGGGGCGGGCGAGGTCGCGGCCTTGAATTTCGCCTCGAACTCCGCCCGCAACTTTTCCGCCTCCACTTTCGCGGCGGCGGCCGCGGCATCCTCGAGCGTCCAGTCCCGTTGGGTCGGACGGCGGGCCAACCCGGTAAAAGCCAGGAAATTATCCGGCTGCGCTTGAAACGTAACGATCTCCCATTCGTCGCGGCCCAGATCGTTCAGAAATTTTTCCAGCAAAGCGGGCGTCGCAAAGCCGCCTTTGCCGCTGGTGATGACCTTGTATTCCCAAAGTGACATATATGCCCGCGCCTCGCGCGGAAGTTCACCCATTCCAAAACCCGGCGTCGTTGCCGAGCATATAATGGCGGGATTCAAATCGTAATCACCGGGCGGAAGGGAAATTCGCCCCCTCGGAGCAGAGCCATCGCGCATCGGTCAAACCCGGGCCAGCGCAGATTTCGCTTCGCCCGTGGCTGCGATCGCCAGCAAGTGGAGGCTCCCGTATTCGGCACGAACTCGAGCATTTCCACTCGCCGGCATGCTCGCCGGCACTCGCCGCCACGGATGATCAGACAGAGGTGGCGTGAAGCGCCCGGGTATGTTCCGTTCGTCGTGACTATGGACCTCGTGCGCCGCACGTCTTACTGCACCAGCAACTCTTCACGCACCCGCGGTCTTCTCGCGTTCGTAATAGCCCAGCTCGGCGCCGCACTGGTCGCGTCACCGGCAGGATCGCCGGCGAATTCCGATCAGGTCGGATCACTTGACACGGTAACCGTCACCACCCGCCCGTATCAGGCCGTGGCGCCGGATATTCCACCGTGGCAGCTGCCGTTCCTCGGTCTCACCATGGGACCGCCACCCAACCTCCAGCCAAATGTCATGGGCAGCGTGGTGGTGACGGCATCGCGCACGCCTGAACCACCGGAACGCGTGGCGGCCAGCGTGCGGTCATTTGATGGTGACGCCATTCGCCACGCCCCGTCGCTCAGTCTCGATGGGGCGTTGCGGAGCGTCCCCGGATTCAGTCTGTTTCGCCGCAGCGACAGCCTGATCGCGAACCCCACCGCGCAAGGCGTTTCGCTGCGCGGGCTCGGCCCCAGTGGCGCCAGCCGTTCACTCCTCCTGCTCGACGGCGTGCCGCTGAACGATCCGTTCGGCGGCTGGGTGGCGTGGACAAAAGTCCCGCGCGAGGGCGTGTACAAAGTGGAGGTCGTCCCTGGCGGGGGCGCCACGGCGTGGGGCAACGCCGCGCTCGGCGGCGCCATTCAGATTCTCAGCGCTCCGATTAAGTCAGAACCGGTGATTATCGATCGGCCGCCCACGCCGATGACGTGGGGCGCGCGCGGCACGGCGCGATTTTCCGCGCTGCTCGGTGATTACGGCACGCGGAGCGCCGAGTTCGTGCTCAACCGGCCCGTGGACAATGGTCTCGTGCAGTTGCTCGGCCGCGGATTTTCGACTGACGGTTTCACGCTGGTCGCGCCGGAACGCCGGGGGTCGATCGATATTCCTGCGTGGAGCCGCCACCGGTGGCTCACGGGTCGGTGGCGTCACGCCATTGGAAACAAAGCGGAATTCACCGCGACGGTGCGCGGGTATGAAGAGAAGCGGGGCAACGGCACGCCGTATCAGCAAAATGGATCGCGCGAGAAATTTGCCTCGCTCGCCCTGGCTGGCCAGCCGGCGGAGGACTTCGCCTGGAACGTCGTCGCCTACGCGCAGGATCAGTCGTTCGCGAGTACGTTCAGCGCGGTGAACGCCACCCGGACCGCGGAAACCCCCGCCAGCGATCAATTCGCCGTTCCGTCCGTCGCCGCGGGCACCGCCTGGTCCGGCGCGTGGCGCCACGCCGGCGGCGCGCGAACAACCGGGGGCACCGATCTGCGGTTCGTCCGCGGCGAAACGCGCGAAAATTTCACGTTCGCCAACGGTGGGTTCACGCGTCAGCGCGTGGCGGGCGGCCGGCAGGTTTTCGCCGGATTATTCGCGCTGCACGAGCAGCCGGTGTCCCCCGATTTGCGCGCGACACTCGGCGCCCGGCTCGACGTCTGGCGCGATACGAATGGGCACCGTCAGGAAATCGACCGGCTCACCGGCGCCGTGCTGCGCGCCGATCGTTATGCCGATCGCTCCGATGCCGAGGTCAGCCCGACGGCCGGCTTCGTGTGGACCGGAGTGAAGGCGTGGCGTTTTCGCGGCAATGCGCAGCACTCGTTCCGCCGCCCGACGTTGAATGAATTGTATCGACCGTTCCGCGTCGGTCCCAATGTCACGGAAGCGAATGCCGCGCTCGACACCGAAAGCGCGACCAGCGCGGAGTTGGGCGCGGAATGGCGCAGCCCCGCCACCATGCCATCAACCGGCACGCGGCGCACGGCCGGATCCCCGCAGCTGACACTCGGCGCCACCGCCTTCTGGAACGATCTTCGCGACGCCGTGGGCAATGTGACGATCGCGCGCGGACCCGGCACGTTTCCGATTGTCGGGTTCGTGGCGGCGGGCGGAGTCGGCCGGCAGCGTCTGAACCTCGAACGCACGCGTGTGCAGGGAGCCGAGTTCTCCGCGCGCTGGACGCCTCTGAAAACGCTCTCCGCCGCCGTGGATTATTTGTCCAACGACGCGACGGTTCGGCGGGCGGCGGCCGCGCCGGGCTTGGTGGGCCGACGCGTCGCGCAGGTGCCGCGGCAGAGTGCGTCCGTCGCGATGAGCTGGCTGGGGCCCGCGGAGATTTTGTTTACGCCGCGGGTCCGCTGGATCGGCCGGCAGTTCGAGGACGATGAAAATCAGCTCGTGCTTGGCGAGGTGGTCGTGGCGGATCTTGGCCTCGCGCGAGCGCTGGGAAAACACCTCGAGCTCTTTCTCAACGTGGAAAACATCGGTCACGCGCGAATCGAGACCGGCCGCACTTCGGATGGGGTGGTGAACGTGGGCCCACCGCGACTCGCGGTGTTTGGACTGCGCGGAACGTGGTAGCTGATTCCCCCCCGACATCGCTGAGTGGCTGCGCGCGCCAGCGAGAGGCTGGGGGAAGACGCAGAAGACTGGGAAGACCTGGAAGACGCAGAAGACCCCATCCACTCGCTGGCGCTCTCGCAGCCACGGCGCTGGCTACCACGAAGTTCGTTCCTCACTGGCAATTCGGGCGGGCTCGCGAATATTTAGCCGTCCCACCCACCCAACCCCAAAATTCCAAGTACCCACGCCATGCTCATTCGTTCACCCCAGGATTGGGAACTCCCCGAGTCCGCCGCTACGCCGGAACGTGATTATGATCTGCGTCCCCGGCGCGATTTTCTGAAAACCATCGGCCTCGGCATGGCCGGACTGGCCAGCGGCGCTCTCGCTCCGCGGCCTGCGTTCGCCACCACCGCCGGATTTCCCACGAAGGTGAATCCAGATTTTCGTGACGCTGCACTCAAGCCGACGCCCTACGAACTCATCACGAGCTACAACAATTTCTACGAATTCGGGAGCGAGAAAGCCGACCCGAAGCCAAACGCCAACAAGGGCTGGAAGACCGAGCCGTGGACGGTGACCATCACCGGGCTGGTGCGCAACCCGGTGAAGATCGATGCGAACGATCTGGTCGGCAAAATGGGCGGCGCGGAGCAGCGCGTCTACCGGCTCCGCTGCGTCGAGGCGTGGTCGATGGTGATTCCGTGGGATGGATTCCCGCTTTCGAAGCTGATCACGTTTGCCGATCCGAAACCGGAGGCGAAGTTCGTGACGTTCACGACACTGCTCGATCCGAAAAGCATGCCCGGCCAGCGGCGCGACTCGCTGGACTGGCCGTACGTGGAGGGGCTGCGGCTCGACGAGGCGAACCACGAACTCGCGTTCATGGCCACGGGAATTTACGGGAAACCCATTCCGAACCAAAACGGCGCGCCTCTGCGTCTGGTGGTGCCGTGGAAGTATGGTTTCAAGTGCGGCAAATCGATCGTGAAGATCGACTTTGTCGCGCGGCAGCCGCGCAACACCTGGCAAATCATGGCGGCGAACGAATACGGATTTTACGCGAACGTGAATCCCACCGTCGATCATCCGCGCTGGTCGCAGGCAAGCGAACGGGTGATCGGCGGCGGTGGGTTGCTCGGCAGCCGGCAAAAAACTCTCATGTTTAACGGCTACGAGAAACAGGTCGCCGGCCTCTACAAGGGAATGGACCTGCGAAAATTTTTCTGAGCTGGAAGGGCGGGAGTCACGCCTGCACTCCTCGTCCAGCGGGCCCTCGTTCACGCACCCATGTCTGTCGCCCCGCTCCTCCGTTCCAAAGCCTGCGTGTGGACGGCCATCATCCTGCCCGGCCTGTGGCCGGTGTGGCCATTGTTCGTGAAACAGGATCCAAGCACGCTCGCGGATCCGCTGAAGTTTGTGTTGCTGCACCTGGGATTCACGGCGTCGGTCCTGCTCGCGGTGGTCCTGACCTTCACGCCGCTGCGCGTGTTGTTTCCCCGCTGGGATATTGCCCTCGCGCTGAATCGCCACCGGAGGCTCGTCGGCGTGAGCGCGTTCGCCTATGGGGCGCTGCATTTCACGGTGCACCTTCTGTATGAAGGCGGCTTCGCGACGCTCGGGGCGACGCTCGCGACCGACGTCAAGAAGCCGTTTTTGCTCACCGGCATGATCGCGTTCACGATCCTGCTGGTCCTGGCGATCACGAGCCTGCACGCCTTCATTCGCTGGCTCGGCGGCAGGACGTGGAAGAATCTGCACCGGCTCGCGTACGTGGCGGCGGCGCTAATTGCGTATCATCAATCCGCGGCGCGAAAAATCTTCCCGGTGCAGGTCCTGTGGATCTTCGTGCCGCTCGTCCTGCTCGAACTCGCGCGGATCGCGAAGCAGTGGAGAAGCCGTTCCGTTCCCCGCGCGGCGGTGGCGGCTACAACCCGCACCTGAGCTCGCTGCTCCCCGCCCACGCGTTCACTTCAGTCGCGCGCGGAGGAACCATTCCAGGGCAAACGTCGTGAGCTGACCGCCGGGGCCGTTGAGATTGTATTCAAATCCATGGGTCGCCCACGGCAGCGAGACGAAGGCGCAGGGCACGCCCAGCCCGGCGAGTTGCGCCGACAGCCGCACGCTGTGGCGGTGCCACACCAGCGGGTCCAGCTGACCGTGCAACAGGAGCGTGGGCGGACTGTGGCGGTTCACGTGCTCCATCGCACTGGCGCTGTCGTAGTTTGCCCGCGCCGTCGCGGGCGTACCGCCGAGGAACTGACGCATCAGCTGCGGCGAGCCGATTGCGTCGTCCTCGCGCGCATGCGCGTATCCGAAATTCAAATCCGACGGCGCGTACAGTCCCACGACGCCCCGGATGGCCGGATCGTTCGCGCCGTATCCCACCGCTTCCGCGATCTGCCCGCCCGCGGACCGTCCGAGCAGCACGAGCCGCTCCGGATCGATCCCCATTTCGGAGGCGTGCGCCTTCAGAAACGCGATCGCCAGCAGGGTATCATCGCGTGGCGCCGGCCAGAGGAACGCGGGGGCCAGCCGGTACGAGATTGCCGCCACCGCAAAGCCTCGTTGCGCGAGCCAATGGTTCAGTTGCGGCACCTGCGTGCGATCGCCGCCGTTCCAGCCACCACCATGAATCACGATCACACACGGGGCCGGCTTCTCCGCACCATCCGCGGGAGCATGGAAATCGAGTTCGAGTCCCGGCGCGAAAGTGAACGTTCGGAACGGCGCCAGCGGTGGTCGGCGGCCCATGAGCTGCCGGAATGAGAACGGCGCCGCCCTGATGTCCGCCCGACCGAACGCACGCGCAAGCTCACCGGGAAGCGTGCGGGCGAGCAACGCGGCCTCGATGGCCGGCCGCAACAGCAACCCGAGCGCGAGGCCCGTGGTGATTAACGTGCCGAAAGTCGCGGCGACTGAATGGGCGCGCAGCGGCCACGCGAGCGCCGCGAACGCCAGCGGCACGAGGGCGAGCCAATGACCATATTCACCGGTGAGCACGCCAAGCCGCCAATCCAGCCACGCCGGCGCGGGGAACACGTTGAGCAAGGCCAGCGCAGCCAGCAGCAATCCGATAAAAAATAAAAACCAAACAGCCATCGTGGCGAAAGCGGCCATCGCGCCAAAGCGCCGGGTCCGGCGCAAAGTATTTCGGACTCACGACCGGCTTTCCTTTTCCCTCTGTTCACGACTAGTTGATTTGGATGCGCCGTCTCGATCAGATGCTGGCCAACCTCGGTTACTGCAGCCGCCGCGAAGCCCGGGGCTGGATTGACGACGGAAGGGTGGCCGTCCGCGGCGAGCTCGCCGACGACGTGGGGCAAAAGGCAAACCCGGTTGACGTGACCGTCGATGGCGAACCGCTCGACCATCCTGAGCCGTTGCTGCTGATGATGCACAAAGCGGTCGGCCTCGTGTGTTCGCACGACGAGCGCGAGGGACCGAACGTTTACTCGCTGCTGCCGGAACGCTGGCGGCGGCGCAACCCGCAGATCACGACGGTGGGCCGGCTCGACAAGGCCACGAGCGGCTTGCTGCTGCTCACGGACCGAGCGGAGCTCGTCCACCGGTTGACTTTGCCCAAACACAAGGTGCCAAAAGTGTATCAGGCCACCGTTGACACGGATTTGCCCGACGAGCTGGTGGCGCAGTTCGGCAGCGGAACGTTGCTGCTGACGGGCGAGGTCAACCCGTGTGCGCCCGCAACGCTTCGATTGCTATCGCCGCGCGAAGCGGAAGTAACGCTGACCGAGGGGCGTTATCACCAGGTGCGCCGGATGTTCGCCGCCGCCGGTGCCATCGTACTCACGCTGCACCGCACCCACTTCGGTTCGCTGACGCTCGGCGATCTTTCCGCCGGCACCTGGACCGAGCTGCCACCGGACACCTTCGGGTAATCGCAGCGGCGATCGGGAGTTCGGGAAAAAAGGCCAACCATTGCTCCGATTGACACGGACCGGACGCCATACCTCTGTACGAAAAGCAATCCACGGGCGGGACGCCCGGGCCACCTCGAACCTGCGTCACGCGCCGTCGACAATCTTGAATACGATCGGCACCTGCATCCGGGTGTTCACGCGGCGACCACCGCGGAAACCGGGCCGGAACTTCCACTTGGCCACGCCCTGCACCTCGGCGCCGCCACTCCGGTGAGCAGAGCATCATGAGCTCGCGTCAGCATGCTGGATTTTATGACCAGTCTGATGGAGCACCGTCGCATCAAATGGCAGACGCGGCGCATTCCTTGCCTTTGCAGGGCGGTTCGATGCATTTCTTCGTGAGATGTATCCGCTTCCCATTACAGGCGCGCAAAAATCGTTTCTGCGGGCCCGCGGCCAGACCCTCGCGCCCACGTTGCTCGTCGGCCGGAGCGGGCTCACCCCGGCGTTGCTCGCCGAACTTGAAAAACTTCTGCACGCCCACGAACTCGTGAAACTGCGCTTCCCCGCCGCGGACCGTGATGAACGCGCCGCGCTTTGCGCCCGCATTGCCGGGGAGGGACGCTGTTTGTTCGTGGGCACAATCGGCCGCACGGCCTTGTTTTACCGGCAGCATCCCGAACCCGGCGCCCGGAGGATCGAGTTGCCAGCGTGATGTTCGGACGGCCGACCGCGGACGACAGAGGGCGGAGGCCAGTCGATTGATATCCGATAACAGATAACCAATAACCAAAAACCGCCCGCCGCAGCGCCCTGTCTCTTGCCCGAGGCGCCGCCGCCGACACCGTACTGCCAATGCCGCTGCTGCCGACGCTCACCGAGATCGAATCCGCCGCCGCTCTCCTCGAGCCGGTGGTGCCGCCCACGCCCCGCTACTCGTGGCCGTTGCTGAACGCACGCGCCGGCTGCGAACTCTGGGTCCAGCACGACAACCACACCGCCGTAGGCTCCTTCAAAATTCGCGGGGCACTCGCTTACGTTGCCCGACGGCTCGAGCGGGAGCCCCAGGTGCGGGGAGTCATCGCCGCCACGCGCGGAAATTTCGGCCAGGCCGTGGCGTTCGCGGCCCGCCGACACGCGCTACGGTGTCTCATCGTGGTGCCGCGCGGCAACAGCCCCGAGAAAAACCGCGCGATGCGGGCGCTGGGGGCCGAATTGATTGAGCACGGCGAGGACTTTCAAGCCGCCCTCGTGCGGTCCACCGAACTCGCCGCCGAACACGCGCTGCATGCCGTGCCCTCCTTTCACGCCGACCTGGTGCGGGGCAATGCCGTATCCGCACTTTCATTTCTCCGTCCCACGCCACCCCTCGACGCCGTGTACGTGCCGATCGGCCTCGGTTCCGGCATCTGTGCCATGATGGCCGCCCGCGATGCACTCGGTCTGTCGACGAGAATCATCGGAGTCGCCTCCGACCGCGCGCCCGCGATTGCGCTGTCGTTCGCCGCGCGCCAGCTGGTCTCCCACCCGGCCGCCACGCGCATCGCCGACGGTCTGGCCTGCTCCACGCCCCATCCCGACGCGCTCCACCACATTCTCCGCGGCACCGCCGCCGTGGTCCGCGTGACCGACGAGGAGGTCGAGGCGGCCATGCGCATCTATTTCTCGGATACGCATAATGTCGCCGAAGGCGCGGCGGCCGCCGCACTCGCTGCGGTCCTCCAGGAGGGCCCCCGGCTCGCAGGGCAACGCATCGGCGTCGTGTGCACCGGCAGCAACGTCGATTCCGCCGTCTTTGCCCGGGTGCTCGCCGGCGGGTGACACCGCCGGGTCGCCGCGCGCCACCGCCATTTGCGAATTTGACTCCGCCGACGAGCCGTGCCTTGTTTCCGGCCGTCGCCTCCGTCGAGGCTCTCCCTTAACCGCCAACCCGAAACCATCATGAACGAGACTGTCACCTCCCACGACTCGCTCCCGCCGGTTGGCTCTGCTCTGCGCGATTAACGCGCACGCTTCTTCTCAAAGCATCAGGCCGCCCGGTTCGGGCGGCCTTTTTTGTGCCCCGGCCTCCCGCGGGTTCTCGTTTTCAGCATCCGTTCTCCGTCGTTCGGTCCTCTGTCCTCTGTCCTCTGTCCGCCGTCCGTCCTCCGCCGTCCGTCCTCCGTCATCTGTCCTCTGTCCTCTGTCCGCCGTCCGTCCTCCGTCGTCCGCTATCTGTCATCCCTCGTCCGTCCTCCGCACTCCGCCACTCCCATGTCACTCCGCTCCCTCGGCTGGGACGATTTCTTCGCCCGCCATTTCGAACCGCATGCCACCGCCGGGCTCGAGCCAGCGCGCATCGCGCTCGAGCACAAGAACAGCTATGAACTCCTCACCGCACAGGGCGCGTGTCGCGCGACCTGCACGGGACGGCTCCTGCACGACGCTCTCACCCGCGACGAATTGCCCGCCGTCGGCGATTGGGTTGCAGTGCAACCGCGGCCGGGCGAAGCGCACGCCGACATCCATGCCGTGCTCCCGCGGAAAACCAAGTTCTCCCGCTGCGCCGCTGGTGGCCGGGACGATGAGCAAGTCATCGCCGCCAATATCGATGTGCTCTTCCTTGTCACGTCGCTCGATCAAAATTACAACCTGCGGCGAATCGAACGCTACCTGGCCGCCGCCTGCGACAGCGGCGCGCAGCCAGTTATCGTGCTCAACAAATCCGATCTGCATGGCGACCCGACGGCCGCGCAGCTCGAGGTCGAATCGATCGCGATGGGCGCACCCGTCGTGACCGTCAGCGCGTTGGAGGACACGCATTGCCTCGCGCCGCTGTCGCCGTGGCTGGACGCAGGCCAGACCGTGGCGCTGCTCGGCTCGTCGGGCGTCGGAAAATCCACGCTCATCAACCGCATCGTTCACACGGAGCGGCAGGCCACCGCCCGCATCAGCAGCGCGGTGGGCAAAGGCCGGCATACCACGACGCACCGCGAACTCGTGGTTGCGCCGTCCGGCGTGCTGGTGATCGACACGCCCGGCATGCGCGAACTGCAACTTTGGGACACCGGCGCCGAGGGACTCGACAGCACATTCGCCGACATCGCAGCGATCGCCGCGCGCTGCCGATTCTCGGATTGCGCTCATCACGGGGAGCCGGGGTGTGCGGTCGAAGCAGCGCTGGCCGGCGGCTCACTCGCTGAAGAGCGCTGGGAAAGTTTCCAAAAGCTCCAGCGCGAACAGGCTTACGCCGCCCGTCGGACGGACAGTGGCCTTAAGCGAGCGCACAAAGCCCATTGGAAAAAGCTCCATCGCGGACAGCAAGCGCACTACCGATTCAAGTACGGCGAGTGAAGCCCGGTCGCCGCGCGCCATCGGAGCGCATCTCCGAGTTGTCGGTGGCGGAGTTCTGAAGTGGCATGGGCGTCCCGCCCAATATTGCTACACGTCACGTAATTCACGGGCGGGACGCCCGTGCCACTCACGCCGCCAACCGGCAGATGCGCCGCGCGCCATCGTACGGTCCTCGGATTAAGTGGCGCCGTGTCTCCGACCAGCGTATCGTCCCAATCGAAACACGTGATGCTGTTCCGGCGGGAATTTCGCCGGTCGGAGACACGGCGCTACCTCGAATCACGAACCGCACGCCGATGCTCCGTTCCCCGCGGTCTCCTGGTCTTTTAGTCCCCTTGTCTTCTGGGGTCCGTCCTTTGTCCTTTGGTCCCTTCGCACAGTTGACGGACACCCCGCGGCTTCTTCTCGTATTGCATGTTCATCATCATCGGCGGCGACGGGAAAGAATACGGTCCGGTCAACGCAGATCAGGTTCGCGCCTGGATTACGGCGGGTCGCGCCAACCTCGAAACCAAGGCCAAGGCGCTTGGTTCGGAAGAGTGGCGCCGGCTGGCCGATTTTGCTGAATTTGTACCCGGAGCCGAGCTGACGCCACCCGTGATGGGCGCGAGCGGGCCCTCCGGCACCGTGCTGGCGGAACGCCCCACCCGACTGGCCGCATGGTTCGTCGACAACATTTTTGGATTCATCGCCTGCCTGCCTGGTTTCATGCTGCTCGGGCTCTCGGTTGTTCAGTCAATCGTCTCCGGCCAGCGTGATTTCGAAAACATCGACACGACGCGGCTCGCGCTGGGGGGCGGGCTCCTCCTGGCCGGCTGCCTCGTGTTGATCATCGTACAGGTGTGGATGCTGACCACACGCGGCCAGACGCTCGGTAAACGGCTGCTCGGGGTGCGCATCGTGCGATTCGCGGACGAGGCGAATCCCGGATTCGTCGGCGCCGTGCTTTTGCGCGCGGTGGTGCCGGGCATTCTTGGATTGGTGCCTTACATCGGCTTCATTTTCACGATCGTCGATGCATGTTTCATCTTTCGTCCGGATCGCCGGTGCATTCACGATCTCATCGCGGGCACAAAGGTCGTGAAGGTTTGATCCCGCGAGCCAGCAGCCGATGCGGCCATGCAGCCGCGCCGCGCTGGGAAAATTTGTATCCCATGGATCTGAAGCAGGGGTCGCTACACGATCTGATCGACCAGCGTCGCACCGCGGATGAACGCGTCCAGGTTGGTGAGAAAGTGTTTCACGATCGCCGTATCCTGATCCTGGCGACCACCGGCGGTGTGGGGCGTGATCAGGCAGTTGGGCGTGGTCCAGAACGGATGCTCGACCGGCAGCGGCTCCGTCTCGAACACATCGAGACAAGCCTCGCCCACCCGGCCTGAGCGGAGGGCCTCGAGCAGGGCGCGTTCGTCGACGGTGGTGCCCCGGCCCACGTTGTAGAAACGGGCTCCGCGTTTGAGGCAGGAAAGCCGGCGCGCGTTCACGTAATTGAGCGTGCTGGCATTGTCGGGCAGGATGTTGACCACGTGATCCGCCTCCGCCAGCGCGCTGCTCACGTGCTCCTCGGGAATGATTCGCACCCCCCGCTCGCTCCGGATCTGCCGGCGCACCGCGATGAGGTTCAGTCCGAACGGCGCGAGCAATTCCGCGAGCCGGCGGCCAATCGCGCCAAACCCGAGCATCAGCACCGTCTGGCCGGTCAGCAGCCGGGATTCATACCGGCGCTCCGCATAATGCCAGGAATGATCCGTCAACTGGTCGCGATGCGAGTCGGGCAGCCGGCGGCCAAGGGCCAGCATCATCGCGAGCACGTGCTGCGCGCACGGATCGGCGAAGACCTGCGATACATTGGAAAAATGCGCCCCGCGCGCCTGGAAACCTTCTCGAAATTCCGCGGTGTCATAGCGCGTGTAACCCGCCGTGGTCACCTCCACCCAGCGCAGCCGCGGGCACACGAGGCATTGCACGGCATCCGGCTGCCCGAACGCCACGTCGGCCGATGGCAACAGCGGATCAGTCCGGCCCGCCACCAGGACCGATGCCGATGCCTCGGAGGAAAACACCAGCTTGTGCTCACGGGTGCCCTGCACGAGCAGGTCCGTGTCCGCCTCGGAAAATTTCGCGTTGCACCAGATCGTGAGCGGCGTCGATGGCTTACTCATCTTCGGAAAATTCGCACAACGTATGGACGGGCATTCCTTCCGCGCGAAGCCGCGCCGAACCGCCGAGTTCCGGCAGGTCGATGACGGCCGCGACCGACACCACCTCGGCACCGAGCGAGCAAAACAGTCCGGTCGCCGCCAGCAGCGTGCCGCCGGTGGCGATCAAGTCGTCCACAATGAGGACGCGATCACCGCGGTGACACGCATCGGCGTGAATCTCGATCGTGGCCGAGCCGTACTCGAGCGCGTAGTCCGCTGACACGGTCTTGAACGGCAGCTTGCCCTTCTTCCGCACGACCACGAACGGCGTGTGCGTTTCATAGGCCACGGCCCCGCCCAGGATGAAGCCGCGCGCATCCACGGCAGCAATACGGTTGACCTGGAGTCGCGTGCTCTCGCGGGCAAACGCCTTGATGATGGCGCGAAACGCGTCGGGATCGCCAAACAGGGTCGTGACGTCCCGGAAGTTGACCTGGGGCTTCGGCCAGTCGCGCACCGTGCGGACACGGCTCTTCAGAAAGGCGGCAAGTTCCGGTGGGTTCATGCGATGGGAGGACGAGTAAGGCTGCCGAAAAACGAGGGACCAGCCAAATCTCCGCGGCCAGGCCGGAAGAGCCGTTGGCCGCGCGGGCAGATGAAGGAACGGCGCCGCGTCAACCGACGCCTCTTACCCTTCCCGCAAATGCCACGCTTTCGGCCGGCAGAAGGTCTGGATTCCATGGCGCGAGAGCGTGAGCCCCATGCCGGAATGACCGACACCCGACCACGGCAGCCGGGGACTCACGCGGTCGCAACAATTCCAATACGCCGAACCGCTTTTCACCTGTGCGAGGATCCGCCGGGCCCGCTGCTCGTCGCGCGTGTACACGCCGGCGGTCAAACCGTACTTCGTGTCGTTCATCAACCGCAGGGCCTCGGTGTCGTCTTTCACGGCCATGATGCCGATCACGGGCCCGAAGCTTTCCTCCCGCATCACGTGCATCCGGTGATTCACGTCCACGAGCACGGTCGGCGCGTAGCTGTTCAGCGGTTGCCGCAACCGCCCGCCGCCCAGGAGGACCGTGGCGCCCTTTTCCCGCGCGTCGGCCAGCTGCGCATCCAGCACGTCGAGTTGAGCCGGCCGCGTCAGCGGGCCGATGTACGTCGTGTCACGCCGCGGATCGCCGATCTTGAAGCCACGGACCGTATCCAGAAATGCATTCACGAACTCGCCGTGGATGGTTTCGTGCACGTAGATGCGCTCGACGGAGCAGCAGCTCTGGCCGTTGTTGTAGAACGCGCCGTCGGCCGTGCTGGCCGCCGCGGTGGCAAGGTCGACATCGTCGCACACGTAAACCGGATCCTTTCCACCGAGCTCGAGTTGCAGCTTGATCATCCGGCCGGCGACCGCGCGGGCGATCCGCCGCCCGGTCGCGTACGAACCGGTGAAGAACACGCCATCGACCGGCTGCCGCAGCAGGGCCGCGCCCACTTCGCCCGGGCCGATGAGGGCCGCAAAGACGCCCGCCGGCACTCCGCTCTCCTGCAGCCGTTGCGCAATCGCGAGACCGGTGCACGCCGCAAACTCGGACGGCTTGTAGAGGACCGCATTGCCGGTGAGCAGGGCGGGAATGAACACGTTGCCGCCGACGAAATACGGGTAGTTCCACGCCGAGATGTTCGCCACGACGCCGAGCGGCTCCCACGAAAACTTCTCCACCAGCCGCGCCCTGTGATCCTTGAACACGGTTTGGGTCCGCAGCGCACCGGGCGTCTCCTTCAGGAAAAAATCCAATCGCGGCAGCAGCCCTTTCAGCTCGTTTCGCGATTGAGTGATTGGCTTGCCGGTCTCGGTGGTCAGCGTGAGTGCGAGGTCCTCCGCGTCGCGGACGATGACGGCGCTGAAGCGACGAATGATCTCGATTCGCTCGCGCAGCGGCCGCTCGGCCCACGCGGGTTGGGCCGCGCGCGCCGCCTCGAACTTTTGCCGCACGCTCCGCGCGTCGTCCGCGTCGAGCGAGGCGATTTTCCTGCCGTTGGCGGGATTGATGACGTTGAGCGCCGGCATGGAGGATGGGGGGCCACTCAACACACGAATCACCCCCAAAGGTTCAAATCGAACGTACCTTTTGATCGCGATCGCCCTTTGAACATCCACTCGCTGACGCTCGCAGCCACGGGCAGCGCGCATGACCGGAGATGCTAAGCACGCAGTCCATCGAGTTCGCGTTCATTTGCGTTCATTCGCGGTTAACTTCGAGTCTCGGCGACATCTGTTCGTGGAATATCGCGGACCTACAGCGCCCGTTCAAAAATCTTCCGGAAATCCTCCGCCGTGCACGGACGCGGGTTCGTTTGGTGACAGCCATCCGCCATCGCCAGCTCGACCAGTTTCCCGACGTGCTCCGGTTTTGCGCCGACCGCGCCAAGCTGCGCCGGAATTCCGATGTCCGCCTTCAACCCCGTGAGCCACGCGATGAAATCGTCGGCGCTGTTCCCTTTCATCGTCACCCGCGCCAGCTCGGCCAGCTTCACCTCGGACGCCGCCGCGTTGAACCGCATCACGTGGTCCAGCATGATGCCAATGGCGAGCCCGTGGTGCAGGTTGAGCACCGTGCCGAGCGAGTGGGCACACGAATGCACCGCCCCCAGATCCTTTTGAAACGCGACTGCCCCCATCATCGAGGCCATCAGCATGTCCGAACGCGCCGTCAGATTGCCTCCGTCGTGCACGGCGCTCGCGAGCGCCCGCCCCGCAATCCTCGCGCCTTCCAGGGCGATGCCGTCACAGAGCGGATGATACGCGGGTGAAAGGTAACTCTCCACGTTGTGCGCCAGCGCATCCATGCCCGTCGCCGCGGTGATGCTGGCGGGCAGTTCCAGCGTCAATTCCGGATCGGCGAACACGGTCCTCGCCAGCAGCGCGGGCGAAAACACGATTTTTTTAACGTGGGTCTCATCGTGCGAAATCACCGCCGAACGCCCCACTTCAGATCCCGTGCCGGCGGTCGTGGGCAGCGCGATGAACCAAGGCAGCGGGTGCGCCACGCGCACGCCGGCCGGGTTGTCCCACGCGTAATCCAGAATGTCGCCGGGATGCACTGCCATCAGCGCCACGGCCTTCGCCACGTCGAGGGCGGCCCCACCCCCGAGCCCAATCACCGCATCCGCACGGTGTTCGCGATACGTTTCGGCGCCGCTGCGCACCTGGCTCGCCGTCGGATTTCCCGCTACGCCGCCGAAAACGGCCGGCACGAGACCCGCGGCTTGCAGATCGCCCATCAGGCTGGCGGTCATCGGCAGCGCCGCGACCCCCTTGTCGGTGACGATGAGCGGCCGCTTGACCGCCGCCGATTTCAGATGCTCAGCGACGAGCGTCCGTGCGCCCGGGCCGAAGTGAATCTGCGTCGGAAATGAAAAGCGTTGAATCGTCATGGGCACGGCCCCCTGGAGTCCATTCGCAGGCTCGTTCGCATCGATGCAGTTGGATTTCTCGCTAGATGATTTCGAAATACCGCTTCAGCTCCCAGTCGGTCACCGCGTCCAGCCACTGGCGCCATTCCCATTCGCGGGTCGCGACGAAATGATCGACGAAGTCATCGCCGAGCCAGTCGCGCGCGATCGCCGACTGCTGGAAGACTCGCGTCGTCTCGATCAGCGTGCGCGGCGCACGCGGAATGTGCTCGGCCCCCCCGTTCGTGCCCTGGATCGGCGGCACCTCGAGCTTCAGCCCCTTTTCCACGCCGTGCATCCCCGCGGCGATCACCGCCGCCATCGCCAGATAAGGATTCACGTCTGAACCCGGGCAGCGCGTTTCCAACCGGCTCGATTTCGCCGAGCCCGGAATCACGCGAAAACTCACGGTGCGATTATCGACCGCCCAGGTCGGTTTCACCGGGGCCCAGAATCCGTCCACCAGCCGCTTGTAGCTGTTCACCGTCGGCCAGATCATCGGGCCGAAATCCAGCATGCACGCCAGCTGCCCCGCGACGTAGCTCTCGAAGAGCTTGCTCATGGCGTGGCGCCCGCGCGGATCGTGAAACAGATTCTTTTTCCCATCCGACAAACTCTGATGGATATGCCCGCTGCATCCGGGATAAGCCGGGCTCCATTTCGCCATGAAGCTCGCCATGATGCCGAACCGCAGTCCGATTTCCTTCGTGGCCGTCTTGAACAACGTGGAGCGATCCGCCGTCTCGAGCGCCTCGGCAAACGCGATCGCCACCTCGTACACGCCTGGTCCCGTCTCGGTATGCAGTCCCTCGATGGGAATCCCGAATCGCGGCAGCTCGTCCATCAGCGCCCGAAAAAACGCCTGACCATGGCTCGCCCGCAGCAGCGAGTAGCCGAACGCGCCGGGCGTGAGCGGCTGCGGGTTGACGTGATTCTTGTCCGACCAGCTCTGCGGCGTCTCGGAAAAATTAAACCACTCGAACTCCATCCCGCACATGGGGCGAAAGCCGCGTTGCTCCGCCCGCCGTAGCACCTTTTTTAATACCTGGCGCGGGCACAGCGGGTAAGGCTCCTCCACTCGCGCCTTGCCATCCGGCCCGCGCCACCAGAAATCCCCCAGGAAAAACGGCACGTTGTCGTCCCACGGGACCTGCCGCTGAGTGCGCAAATCGGGGCGGACCAGCGCGTCGGGGAATCCTTTGTGCCACCCGACAAGTTTCGCGTTGTCGTAAACGGCGTCCTGCATGTCCCACCCAAACACGACATCGCAGAACCCGAAACCGCCCTCCGGCGGCTCGGCGGCGGCGGAGAGAAACTTGTCTTTGTGCAGGTATTTTCCGCGGAGGACGCCGTCGATGTCGGTGACGGCCACCTTGACCTTCTGGCCCGGCGCGCGGCGCAATGGGTCGAGGATGCGCGAGGGAGAGGGCGGCTTTTTGGGGGAACTCACGGGAAGGGAGCGCACAGGCGCGCGGACTCCTTGGGGTGGAACGCGCTCAGACCGCCAAAACCCGAGGCGGTTCGCGTGGGTGAAGGGTAATCGGCGTACAGTTTCGCCTGCTGCTGCCCGATGTGCGCACTCTTCTTCGTCCGTTTGGCTTCCACCAGCGCGAGCGGTTTCCCGTCGTCGCCCCAAAAGCACGTAGTCGACGAAGCCCTTCTTCTGGGCGTTGGGCATGCCGCTGACTTCGAATTCGCGGTCCTGCGCCTGAGCGAGCGACCAGCCCGCTTCCTTCAGCAGGAGGTCGATGAACGTGTCGCGCGTCTCGGCCTCGGAGTAGGTGTTGCTGCTCGGGGTGAGTTGCTCGTCGCCCAAAAGCACCTTTTGGGCGAGCGAGACATCACAGCCGTGATCGCCAACAACGAACCGACTGTAGTCCAGTTTGGAACGTATCCGCCAAAGGTTGAGTCGAGCGGCAGAGTGCGACAAGCGGTTTTGCTCCGGCTGCGGCGCATCTCGATTGATCAATGGCCCTCCCGTGATTACGGGTCGCGTTGAATGGAATAGCCATTTTCGGAAGGGCTGTCGTTCGCTCTCCGGCAGGACACCGTTTCGCCGCTGGCGAGCACCACGGACGCGAGCAACGGGTTGGCCTTTTCCACCAGCGTGTGCTGGCTGGCCGCGGGTCAGGCCCGTGACATAGTGCAGTTGCGAGCCGTCGACGAGCTTTTGGTTGGCGCGGGAGACGTTGCCCTTGACGAACACGATGGTCAGCGCCGCCACATCGCGGTGCAGCTCCAGCAGCCGCTGGCGCATGACCGGGAGCAACTCGGCGAAGCAGGTGGCATCGGCCATGGCGCCGCCGTAGGTCTGATGAAAAAGTGGCAGGCCGGTTTGCCGGGAGCACAACAGCGCGACACCGACCTGGCGCAGGTCGTCGCGTTTCTGCTTGTTGTGACCGCGCGCCGGCAGCTCGCACCGCTCGTTGGTGGAGGCGATGAAGGTGAAAAAGTTGGTGGCGTCGAAGAGCAGCGTGTCCAAAAGCAGCTCGAGCTCGGGCAGCAGCCGCTGCGTAATGGCGGTTTCGATACGCGCGATGCTTTCCACGGGGAGCTGATCCATCTGGCCCCAGAAATGCTGGCTGGTGAGCCGCGCGGGGTCGCACCCGGCCAGTTCGCCCAGCGTGGTGGTGGCGGCCCATCCGGCGAAGCCACGTTTGCTCGTCGCATGGCAGGCCCGGGCAATGCTCGCCAGGGTCAACGTTTGTCCGACCGAGAGGCCATCGTTCTTCACCGGGCTTTGCCAGGCGGTGAGCCTTGGGAAGCAGATTCCGACCGACTGCCTTCGCGGATGAAATCGAAGCATCCAAAAGCCGCCGCCGCGGTAACACGGGGGTGCTCTTTTCACGATTGGTCGAGCAGGCTCTGATTCATCAGCCCATACCAAAAACACAAATAGCCGGAAGTAAAAATCACGCGCTCGACTGTACCCCAGTCCTGCGTAAGGTCTCTCGGCGATTGGAAGCGAGCCAGGACACAACTAAAATGATCACCCACCAACAAATCGACGACCGGCTTCGCTCTATGGTCTGCCTCTGCGTCGAGAAAATCGATGCTAACCCGGCACTCCTTCAGCGAGTGGCCGCAAACGCGACCCGAATTGCCGATCCTCGTATACGCAATCAATGGCTGCATCTCCTGACTCTTCCTTGGGCGCAGATCAGAGAAAAACTGCTTGCCCGCACAGAGTCCGCCGACCAACTGCGCCAAAATACTCCTTTTGGTGGACTACTATCCAATGCAGAGCGGTTGGCGTTTTTCAAACAACTCTAAGATGAAGCTTCACCAACTCGAACATATCATTCGGGCGGCGGCAGCAATTACCAACGAAAATCCGATTCTCGTCCTCGGTAGCCAATCCATCCTTGCTCAATTTCCAAACCCACCAGACCCGTTGGGCCTTTCGATGGAGGCCGATGTCTGCCCACTTAATGCACCAGAAAAGGTCGACGAAATCAGTGGGGCAATTGGGGAAATAACTCTTTTCCAGTCAACGCATGGCTACTACGCTCACGGACTGCCACCGGAGGCCTGCCCCCTTCCAGATGGCTGGAAAGAACGGCTTATCGTCCACCAGAGTGAAAACATGCCTGGATGTACTGCGCTTTGTCTCCACCCTGACGATCTCGCATGCTCGAAGCTCGCCGCCGGCCGAGTGAAGGATGTGGATTTCGTTGCGACCATGCTCGTCCATCGTTTAGTAACGGTCGACCGTCTGGAAAAACTATGCGCCCGCTTACCAAAGGAGGAGCAGCGCCTAAGCGCCGAACGAAACCTTCCAACCGTTCGTCGTCGCGCTCGGGAAATTGCTCAACAGAGTCAAAGCGGACAAGATATATAATTGCGGGCCTCAAGCCATGGACATCGACCAACTTAGGGCACGTGCATCAAGTGCACACCCAACTAAGTTTTTTAACGAACATCCAGCCCCATGAAGACACTTACAGGACCCATCTCGTTGTCTTAAAAGACCAAAGGACGTTTGCGGCCAATGAGATTGAAGCCGTGGCCCAAGGGGTCGCCATCAGGCTTGCCGGGACGGAAACCTTAATCAACGCCGACGACATTGCCGTTATATACACCACTGGTGCGATCGATAAAATCCCGATTGATCCTGCTATCCTCTCAACCCTGGCGACATTGGAAACTGGGATCAGGAAATTCGAGGCGGCAGGAGGCCGGAAATGTTCCTATACGATCTGCGGCGGGGCCTCGCTGGCGTTGACGCTTATCCCCAATCCGGCGGAGCCGGAACCAAGAGCGAGGGGTGATTTTGGACGGTAGCGAGTATTCGCAAGGCCGTCCCCGCCGGATTGGTAAGCGCCAGGCGAGTTGAAACCCGCGGCGGCCGTGGAATATTTCGCGCATGAGTGCGAAGGACGGTTTGCGCGAACGGTATGCGGACAAGATCATCGGGGTGCTCGGATGCTACGACCGATTGGTGCTGTCGGGAACGTTGACGGCCATCGCTTATCCGGAGGCGATGGCCGGGGTGCTGCGCCGGGCAGGTATCCGCTGCTTCGACCTCGAGCAATACGTCGAGCCGCTGCGGGAGCAGATCCGCCAAAACGCCGAGCGCATCGCCACCGAGCACGGGGTGAAGAGCCAGTATCTGACCAACAGCAAGACCCGGAAGGAAGACATCGTGGCGGAGATCCTGGAGCGACGCGGCCATCTGCCTGGCTTGGTCCACATTATCTCGGCCATGGAAGGCTGCACGAAGTATTCGCCGTGGCATGACAAACCAACCGGGAAGACCGGCCTGAAGTTCGCCTCCGGCAAGTGCGTGCACTATTATTTCTACTTCATCGATCCCGAGCTGGGACTGTGCTACGTGCGCGTGCCGACCTGGGCGCCGTATCGCCTGCAAGTTTACTTCAACGGACATCACTGGCTCGCCAACCGGCTGCGGCAGGCGCACGTCGGCTACCAGATGGACGACACCGCCTTCGTCGAGCTCGAGGACTGGGCGCGCGCGCAGCAGTTGAGCGACGACTTCTCGGTCCAGGGCCTGCACCAGAAACTCGCGTCCTTTGCCCGGCGCTACTGCCCGCCGAGCACCCGTTTCGCCGAAGGTTATCACTGGTCGGTGATGCAGGCGGAGTATGCCCTCGACCTGGTGTTCCGGCGCGCCGAGGACCTGCGCCCCGTTTACG
>JBBRCR010000081.1:0-21515 GCA_038204695.1 Opitutales bacterium
AGGCAACCAGAACCGCGAAGATCGCCAGGGCGGCACGTCTGCAACCGGGTGCCGTGACCGGATGGAAGGGGGTTTTCATCATTGGATTCCCCATGAAACCGCGACCGGGAATTTTTGCGACGGATTTCACCAGAGGCGCACGGATAAAACCAACCCGGCCGGCGTAGGTATCCGTGATTCAATCACTCCGCCTTCTGCTTTTTCCTTTTCGCCGCGTCTGCTTTCGCCCCGCCCTTGGGATCACCGGCGGCGCCGGGACGATACGCGGGGTTTGGTTTCGGGAAAGTCGCGCCCGTGTCCTTCAGGAAGTCATCAATCATCGCATCGAGCTCCTTCACCTTCCCCGGCGAATTCTCCGCCAGGTTCTTCGACTCGCTGAGATCCTCGCGCAGGTTGTAGAGCTCGTATTTCTCCGGCGCCTTCGCGTTCGTCTCGAACCAGCGGATCAACTTGAAATCGCCCGAGCGCACCGTGACGCCCGGCGCTTTACCGGCATTGCCATGCGGAAAATACTGGAAATACGCGGTCCGATTGAGCTTCGCCCCTGACTTCAGCACCGGCAGGTAGCTGACGCCATCGAGCTTCTGTTGCGCCGGACGCGCCACGCCCAAGGCGTCGATAATTGTTGGATACAGGTCCACGGCTCCCACCACCTCCGAACTCACCGTGCCCGGCTTAATCACCCCGGCCCACGCCCACATCAACGGCACCCGCACGCCGCCTTCATACAGCGTGCCCTTGCCGTCGCGCAGCGGCGTGTTGTTCGTCGGCGGTGCATCGCCCGCCCATTTGCGCCAGTCCTTGATTCGCTCCTCCGCCAGTTTCCCAACCACCTTGGCGCGGCTGTCCTCCGGCGTGTTGCTGTGCGTGTTGCCACCGTTATCCGAGAAGAAGATCACGATTGTACTATCGGTCAGCTTCAGCCGGTCCAACGTCGCCAATACGCGGCCAAAGCTCTCGTCTACGCTCTTGAGCATCGACGCCATGATGGCGTTGCTCTGCCGTCCCGTGGGATCCTTTTTGGCCATGAACTGTTTCGTGTACGCTTCCTTGTGCCCCCACGGCCCGTGAACGCCATGGTGCCACAGATCGAGGAAGAACGGACGATCCCGATTCTCTTCGATGAACGTGATGGCTTCATCGGTCAGCCGGTCGGTGATGTATTCACCCGGCGGTCCGTCCTTGTACGACTGGTGCCCACGAAAGCCATACGGCGAAAAATAGCTGGGCGGACCCGGATCCGGGTGCGCATGCACGGCGTAATCAAACCCGTGCTTCTCCGGCCAGTGCGGCTCGGTCAGTCCGAGGTGCCACTTGCCCACATGCGCCGTGCGCCACCCGGCCGCGCGCAGCGCTTCCGCCAGCGTGAACTCGGCCGTATCCAGATAATTCTTGCTCTCCGGCGTGATCACTGGGCGGTTCGGCGGAGCGGTCTCCGGCAGGAACACGTGGTCCGGTGGCTGCGGGGGCATGTGGCCGCTCGCGGTCGTGACGCCATGCCGGGCCGAATATTTACCCGACAAGATCGTGGCGCGGGTGGGCGAGCACAGCGGTGACGCGTAGGCATCCGTGAACCGCATGGCGCGCTGCGCGAACCGATCCATGTTTGGCGTTTCGTAGTACTTCGAGCCATACACGCCGCAATCCATCCAGCCCATGTCGTCCACGAGGAACATGAGCACGTTTGGTTTGCGGGCCGGGGCTGCGGCCATGGCCGGTTGGATGAAGCCGAAACCAGCGCACGCGAGGAGCGCCAGCAGCAAGGGGCGAATGCGAATCATGATTTCCATAAAATGATGCTGTTCCTGGTCACAGTTCATTGGTTTGTCTTTCGTTTCTGTTTTTCCCGGTTGGCGCGCTTGTCCTCCTGGTGCTTTTCATGCCCGTCCCAGCGCCGGTCCTCCCACCGCGGTGGCTGCATCGACGCATTCCAGCGATCGAACGAGGCCTGCAACGTGCGCGCCTTCTCGGGTTGTTGCGCGAGGAGGTCCGTCTTTTCGCCGGGATCACTTTTCAGATTGACCAGCATGGGGGCCATGTCGCTCGAGGCTTTCACGAGCTTCCAGTCGCCCGACCTCACGGCATACTGAATCCCAAACCGGAAATAGAGGTCACGCGGGGCCAGCGCATTCACCTTTCCCTCCAACAAGGGGAGGAGGTTCACGCCATCGAGCTGCCACTCGGGCCTGGCCGACACGCCGCTCGCGGCGAGCGCAGTGGGCAGCACGTCGAGCTGAATCACCGGCTCATGACTCACCTGCCCCGCCGGGATCCGGCCCTTCCACTGCACCATCCAAGAAACCCGGATACCGCCCTCCCAGACATACCACTTGCGGCCGCGCAACCCGCCCTGGTTCGCATCGGCCGACGCGCCGCCATTGTCGCTGATGAGAAATACGAGAGTGTTCTCCTCCAGCTCGAGTTCGCGCACCTTCGCCATGACCGACCCAATCGCGTCATCCGCCTCGGCAATCAGCGCCGCATAGTTTTTCTGCCGTCCCTCGAGCTGGCTGAATTTCGCCAGCCATGCCGGCGAAGCCACGTGCGGTGTGTGCACCGCATTGAACGCAAGGTAAAGGAACCACGGCTCCCTGCGGTGGGCGGAGATGAACTTCAACGCCTCATCGCGATAAACCGGTGAGGTGATGGGAGCGCCGGGCAGCTCATCGAGTTTCTCCCTGCCGCGGTAATACGATGGGCCCGCACCTTCGCCGAGATTGCCGACCGTGCCGACGGAGTAGTCAAAGCCCCGGGAGACCGGGAGAAATTTTTCGTTCGTATCGCCGAGGTGCCACTTGCCCACGATGCCGGTGGTATAACCGGCGGCCTTCATCCGTTGCGCCATCGTCGTTTCGCTCAGCACCAATTCACGGCCATCCCTGTTGCCATTCGCGTCGTGACCCGACCGCGCCTGATAACGGCCCGTCATCAGCCCGACGCGACTGGGACCGCATACACAGGCCGACACATACCCGTCGGTGAAACGCACGCCATTTCGCGCGATCGCGTCCATGGCGGGCGTAGGCGCAAGCGTGCCGCCATAGACACACGGCTGCGCCCAGCCCATGTCGTCCAGATAGATCAGGAGCACATTCGGCTTGGCGGCGGATTGCGCGGCCAGTCCGGGCGACGGTGCCGCCAGCAGCAGGAGCGCGACGAGGCAGGAATATTTCATGGGGCGGAAAGGGAAAGCCGCACCGGCAACACGCCGGTTCGACCGCTTGGAAACGCAAAGACGGTTGAGGCGAATCGAAGTTGCGGTCGAGGTTGGCGACCGGCTGCAATTCGTCGAAGCGATTTCCCGCACCGCTAACGGAGAGCGCGAATCCGTGGCTGCGAACACGCCGATCCGTAGCTGCGAGCGCCAAGCGAGTGGACTCAGTCCGCCGCCCCACAGGCAAAAGCTCAGAACTCCTTACGCCAGATTCACCGGATCGACGTCGAGCACCTGCGTGATATCGTCGGGCCAGGCGAAGCCGGCCCGAAGCCGGGCAAGCTCGGGCACGACTTTCGTCACCGCGTGGGTGAAGTACCACAGCTGCCAGCGATACTCGTCCTTGATTTTTTCGATCGGTGACGGCGATGGCCCGCGCAGTTCCACGCGATCGCCGAGGTCTTTCTCCACCGCCTTCGCCCACTGCTCCGCAAAAAACTTCAGCTTGTCCGGATTGGGCCCCCGAAAGAGGTGATGAATCAGATGGCGGTACGGCGGATAGTGAAAATCGCGCCGCACCTTCAGCTCCGAAGCCGCAAAGCCCGCGAAGTCCGCATGGCGCGAAAACTGGATCGCCTCCGCCTGCGGCGTGAAGGTCTGTACCATCACCTCCCCCGCCCGATCGCCACGGCCGGCGCGGCCCGCCACCTGCACGAGCAGCTGAAACGTCCGCTCGTTCGCGCGAAAATCCGGCACGTGCATCGACATGTCCGCATCGATCAGCCCGACCAGCGTGACGTTCGGGAAATCCAGCCCCTTCCCGATCATCTGCGTGCCCACCAACACGTCGATCTTGCCGGCGCGAAACTGCGACAACACCTCCCGAAACCGGTTCTTCTTCGACATCGAGTCGGTATCCATTCGCTCGATGCGGGCCCGCGGCAGCACCCGGCGGACGGCCTCCTCCACCCGCTGCGTGCCGAGCCCTCGCCACCGGATGTCGGGCGCGGCGCATTGCGGACAGCGCAGCGGCGCCGGTCGCTGGTCGCCGCACAGGTGACAGCGCAGCGTCTCATCGGTCCGGTGGTAAGTCATGGCGATGCTGCAATGCAGGCATTCCTCCACATGCCCGCATTTCTTGCACTGCATCGACGAGGAATATCCCCGCCGGTTGATGAACAGGATCGTCTGCTCGCGACGCGCAAAGCGATCCTGCATCGCCTCCACCAGCCGGCCCGAGAGCGTCGGCAGGTGGCGCTGCTTCATGGCTTCGATGCGCAGGTCCACGATGTCGATGTGCGGGAGCTTGCGGGAGTCGACGCGTTCAGTGAGTTGCAGCAGGCGGTATTTGCCCGCCTGGGCGTTGAGAAAACTCTCCAGCGACGGCGTCGCCGAGCCGAGCAGGCAGTGCGCGCCACTCAGCTTCGCCCGCACGACCGCCACATCGCGTCCATGATAACGTGGCGTCTCGTCCTGCTTGTACGCGGGCTCATGCTCCTCGTCCACGATCACGAGGCGCAGGTTCTGCACCGGCGCGAAGATGGCCGAGCGTGCGCCCACCACCACGCGCGCCTCGCCGGTGGCGAGCGCGAGCCAGCCGTCGAGCCGCTCGCCTTCGCTCAAATGACTGTGCCACACAATGCAGCGCTGGCCACTCGCACCAGCGCCGGTGGCCGGAATCGCGATGGCGTTCAGCCGCGAACGCAGGCGTGCGACCGTCTGCGGCGTCAGCGCTACTTCCGGCACCAGAAAAACGACCCCGCCACCTGCGCGCAAAGCGAGGTCGATCGCGCGAAGGTACACTTCGGTTTTTCCGGACCCGGTGATGCCGTGCAGCAGGGTGACCCCGAATTTGTCGGCCGCAATGTCGACCGCCAGCGCGTCCACCGCCCGCTGCTGCTCCCCATTGAGGGAGTGGGGTGAAGCCGCGACCAGTTCGCCCTCCGCATAATCGTCGGCATAGGCGACGCGCTCGATGCGACGCAACTCCTCGCGCAGCACACCGCGTTTCACCAACGCCGCGGCGGCCGCGGCGGTCTGGCCGAGGCGTGACAACACCAGCGCCTTGGGCTGCGGGCGAAACTGCTGTTCGACGAAGCGGTAGAGCCGCGCCTGCTGCGGCGCTTTTTTTTCCAGCGCGGCGAGTTCCTCAGCCGTCAGCCGCTGCCCAAGAGCGAGCAGTTTTTGCTGTTTCAATCCGGCACCGCGGCGCACGGCCGCCGGAATCATCGTTTCGATGATGCTGTCGATTCCGCACGCGTAATAGCCGGCCATCCACCGTGCGAGTCGCAGCAGGTCGGGGGTGAGCGCAGGAAACGGATACACGACGCTCAGGACCGACTTCAGTCGCTCGACCGGGAAATCGGTCGGCACGCTGACTTCGCCCACGAGCCCGAGCCGCACCGTGTGGCCAATCGGAATTCGCACGAGGGTGCCCACGCTGGCGCTCGCCTGCAGATTCTCCGGCACACGGTAGTGCAGGAGCTTGTCAAACCCGGCGAGCGGATGAATCCCAACAATCATGTGGCGACATCACGGCCGGGCCGGCAGAAGGGCGCAAAGTTTTTCCCCCCGGCCCGCGTGGTTGGCGAGGCCGCGAGCGAATGGATGCCATGAGAGCGCGGCGATTTCCCGGCATTATACGCACATTGACGAGGGATCGAAGCGCAAGGCTCTAGCCGGGAAATTTTCCACCGCGGCAGCGCCGCAACCAAACCCAAGCCTTTTAGAGGAGGTCGCGGAGGTAGCAGAGACAATCCATCAATTGCATTTCCCTCTGCTCCCTCCTGTAAGAACTCAGGGTTTTGAAATCGTCGCAAACGTGAAGGATCCGGATCGATATTGGCACACCCTGTGGGCGCGTTTCGCCTGTAGAGCCAGTCTCCGACTTGCGGAACGCCGGTCAAAGACCTGCGCCCCTCCCGGCGACTACCCCAGCGTGTGGGATTTTCTCATAGGAACTGTGAAATTTCCGGCTCTAGCCAAGCTGCCCGACGTTACCGCGCTGCCTCCGTGGAAAAAACCGAAGGCGTCAAAGATCGAGCGCGAAACGTAGCGCCGTCTTTAACTGTCCCATCTGCCGAGCCGTCAGCCGGCCTAACCGACGGACCAATTTTTCGTGGCCGAGACTCGTTCGTCCTTGGACGTTCACCCACGATTCCAGATCAAGAAACTTCAGTTTTCCGAGCGACACCTCGTAGTCCGATCCGCGGTTTTCGGTCGTGAGCGGGGCGCAAATCGCCAGCACTCTCGGAGCATCTGGATCTTCCCGCAAAAGACGCGCGCGCGCTCCCTGCGGCTGCTCGTGCGCGGCTACGCCGTCACGTCTTACGGGTCGCAAGGCAAGACGACGGACACCGTGATTGTCGCTGACGCTGGCAATCGCGCCGCGACGAATCGGCAACAGTGGTATGTGAGCATTTCCCGCGGCCGAAAGCGCGTCATCGTGTTGACGCCGGACAGAACGGCGCTGCGCGAGAACATTCAACGGAGCAGCGCGCGCGAGCTGGCGCTGGAAGAAACCCCGGAACGCAAACTTGCCGAACGTTAACTTCAATGGCGGCGCATGCGGCACCAGCAATTCCGCCGCAACGCGATGCACCACGAGTTCACGAGGCGGCAAGCTCAACATCAACAAATCCGTCAACACCTATGAGCCTAAAAGAAGAAATCGAAAAACGTCACGCAGCCGAGGGATACGTGCCGTGCCATGAGGCCAATTCAAACGCGCGGATGCTCACGCTTGAATGGCGCAGCGGGAAACGCCGGGGGCTCCCCTGGGCGCGGTTAATCGACGCTACGCCGGAAGACGGCGAGCTTTTGCTCTCGTTCGGCGAACGCGAGGTCATCTTCCACGGGCTCAATCTCGGTGACCTCTTGAACGTCGTCGCTGAACGCCGCCTCGAAAAGGTCTGGGAGCGACCCAGTGGAAGCACTTCGCCCGCGGATCTCAAACCGTCAGCCGAGAAATCGGTGCCGGACAAACGTCAGCGAACGTCCGTGAATTTCAGTAGCCGTGTTGTCACTAACCGTTGTCACTGACGCCCTTGTTTTTCGTAACTTCCTCACCACCAAAATGGGGCGGCCAACGGGACTCGAAACCGCGATTTGTGTCTCGGAGTAAAAGGCTCTTGGACCGAAGTCAGAGGTGTAGGCGGAAAATTCCCCTCGAATTGCCTCTGCCTCCGACGAATCAATTTCGCCTTCGTGCACAAACGCGGACTCATTCGGCCTCAACGCACCGATCCTCCCGAACGCACACTCGACCTCGGTGCCGCCGCCGGCCGACCCGCTCAGGCCCACCGCACGATCCCGTTGACAGATCCGGCATCCGCGGAAAACAGTGCGCGCGTGAGCATCCCCGCGGCGCGTGAAAAATTCCGAACGTTTCTGCTACGAAAAGGACTTCGTGCGACCAATCAGCGGTTGGCGATATTCGATGCCGCCTTCGCCCAGCCGGAACATTTCACCGCCGAACAGCTGCTCGATTATGCGCGCGCGATCGACGACTCGGTGTCGCGCGCAACCGTCTACCGCACCCTGCCGATCATGACGGAAAGCGCGCTGCTGCGGGAAGTGGACATCGGGTCCGGCGAAAAATTCTACCGCCCCAACATGGAAGGTGCGGGCACGCAGGTGGCACAGGTGGTCTGTCTCGATTGCGACAAAATCTTCGAAATCAGCGCCCCGTTCATGGAGTGGTATGGCAATACGGTATCATCGAAACTGGGGCTCACACCGGTGTCCCAACGCCTTCAGGTGAGCGCGCATTGCGACGCCTTTCGGCAAACCGGCACGTGTCCGCGGCGGAACTGATTCTTCCAGAACAAGACCACGACACTGCCGATGTCCAAAGACAGAAATCGAGACCCGGAATTCGAGATTGGCTTCTTCGAGTCGGTGCTCCGCCGCGATGGCAGCTATGTCAACGTGGTGGAAATCCTGGGCGGGCTCTACACGCGTCACGGCCGGATCGCGGATGGGCTGAGAATGGACCGGCGGCTGGTCAAGTTGCAGCCGGAGAACGCCACGGCCCACTACAATCTCGCCTGCAGCCTCGCCCTCTCGAAGAGAAAGAACGATGCGCTCAGTGAATTGCGCCGCGCGATTCAACTGGGTTACCGGGATTACGACTGGATGCAGCAGGATCCCGACCTGGAGGCGCTGAAGCAGCATCCGGATTTCCGCCGGTTGCTCGTCGAGCTGAAACCGCAGAGCTGACGTTTTCGCCGCGCCGGAAAACTACCGGCCGCTCTGCGAAGCGAAGAGTTGTTCCAGCACAATCTCGAGGTCCTTGCCGGGCGTCCAGCCCCCACGACGCATCACCGCCAGGCTCTTGCTGCGTTCACGCCGCTCGACCACCGCATTCACTTCCAGGATACGCGGCTGATCGCGAGGCAGGCCCGCCACTTCCGCCGCCGTGAGCGGTGTCCACGAAAAGGGAATGCCCGTCCAGTTGAACCGGATGTCCCATCCGGCGACGAGCCCCGCCACCGGTTTGGTCAATAACGCCGGATATCGTTCCACGAAGTCGGGCTGGAGATAGGTGGCGATTTGCAGGCGCACGGCCGTCTCCAGCCGCGCGAAATAGTCGCTCACGCGGTCGAATCGCCGCTGCCGCCATTCGGTGTAGAAGTGCAATGGATCGATCCCGAGCAGGTTCATGCCGTTCCACCTGCCGTGCTCGTTGCGGCTCCCAAAGCGCTTCCAGTCGTACCACGCCTGGAAATTGCGGGTCACCGCAACACCGATCTCAAAGTGCAGATGCGAGCGATCCCGTGGCATCATGTAGCCGCCGGAACTGTGCCCCATCACGCCCAGTGTCTGCCCGGCCGCAACGCGGGCGCCCGCTTTCACCTCCGGCGCGATCCGCGCGAGGTGAGCATAAAGCGTATAGATCGCCGGGGCGAAATCCGGGTGTTCGAGCACCAGATAGCGTCCATAGCTGCTCGCCCCCGCGCTCGCATTCACATGACGGACAACACCCGGAAGCGCCGCAAACACGGGATCGAGCGGCTCGCCGCGGCGATCGCGCTTCACGGGCTTGATGTCGATTCCCTCGTGAAACTGCGTGCCGTTGCTCCGCACGCCGCCAAATCCGCCCGACTGCGGATCGCCCGAACCGGCATGCTGCAAAAAACTGCCGGGCGACTGGCCTTCCGCCCACGCGGTGCTCGGAGTGGGCCAGACGAGTTCGGGCCGCTGCGCGTACAGCCCGATGCTGAAAAAAATGCCCAGACAGAAACGCCCGCCCGCCGCACGGTCAGCCGCCATCGAGCCCGATCGCGCCAGCTTCATCATTTCCGCGCCAATTCCCGCTGCATGACCGCGGCGCTGCGTTTCAGGTCGGAGACCAGTTTCGCGAGCGTGCTGTCCGGCACTTCCACAAACACCAACACCAGGCCATCACTGATCGGTCCTTCGATGCGGCGGGCACCAAGCGGCTCGCCGTTGATCATCAACACGAGTCGCCGGCCTTGATGGGACGCCGTCAATCGATAGCAGTCACGGGCCGCGCTCGGCGTCAGTCGAAAGGCGAGACACCGGCCAAGTTCCACCTGCACCACATCGACGTTCACGATGTCGGCCTCCCTGATGACCGGTTGTGCGTTCAGCGAAAGCCGCACCTCGCTCTGCGGCAACGTCACGGTCAGACCCGTGGCGTCCACCGACTCGAGATAGAAACGCGCCAGCGTCGGATTGAGATCCTTGGGCAGCCTGGTCTGGCAACCGGCCAGGAGGAGCAGGCCGAGGAGACTGAGGCATCGGGCAACAAGGATCATAATTAAGAGAGACTGGCGGTTCATGCAGTCTCCATGATCGGCTCAAACGCCGCCATGATTTCCGCGCCCACCGAATCGGCGACCAGCCGGCCTCGGCCGGTGAGCTTCACGATTTCGCCCTGACGTTCGAGCAACCCGCCCGCAGCGAGAGTTGCCAACGTATCCTCGACCGCCGGCCACGGCGCTGCGGGGGCGCGCATCCGCCACGTTGCGAGATCGACGCCCGCATTCATCCGCAGGCCGAAGATCAACGCGTCCTCCGCCAGCAAGGCCGGCGTCAGCGCCACCCGGTCCTCGGTCAGCCGCTCGCCGCGCGCGATCTGCAGAAGCCACTTTTCAAGATCGGCGACATTCGCGCCGCGCCAGCCACCGTATTGCGACGCCGCGGACGGTCCGAGGCCGATCCATTCGTGCATCCGCCATGTGTTCACATTGTGGAGACATTCGTGGCCGGCTCGCGCGAAGTTGGAAATCTCGTACTGCGCATAGCCCGCGGCGCCGAGTTGGGACCACGTCGCCTCGTACAACGCCGCCTCGTGCTCGGGATCGAGCTTCACGCGGCCTTGCGAAAGCTTGACCCACAATTTCGTGTCCTCCTCGAACGTGAGGCAGTACGTCGAGATATGATCCGGCGCGAGGGCCACCGCCTCGCGCACGTCCGCCGCCCATTCGTCGGCGGATTGGCCGGGCAGCGCGAACATCAGATCCACGTTCACGCTGGCGAAGCCCGCCGCTCGCAAGCGATCATACGCGCGGTAAATTTGCTGCCGGGAGTGCTGCCGCCCCAGCGCGTCGAGCAATGCAGGCTGAAAACTCTGCACCCCCATGGAAACGCGCGTGACTCCAGCCTCCCGCAAAACCGCCAGCCGCGCCTCAGTCACCGAGCCGGGTGCGAGTTCGATGGTCCATTCCCGAGCCTGGTCTGCTCCAAACTTCCGCACCCCGGCCGCCAGCCGGGCGAGATCCTTCGGGGCGAGCAGGCCGGGGGTGCCTCCACCCCAAAACACGGTCACGAGCGGGCGCGGCGAACCGATCAGGGCCGCTTCCTGTTCGATGGCCGCGAGAAAACGCTGCACGTCGTTTGCCGTCGGCTGCGTCTGATAGAACGCGCAGAAATCACAGGTCGAAGCACAGAAAGGCACATGCACATAAAGGCCGCACGGAGGGTCCGGCCGGTCACCTTTGGCTTGCGCTATGCGTCCGTCGCTCATTACTACCCGTTTTGATCCGCCCGGTTTTTCACTCTAGCATTCAAATGCACACCAACCGAATTTCTCCCGCGAGAAAAATCATTCTGGGGCTCGCCCTTGTCGCGAGCTTCGTGCTCGCCGGTTGCGAAACCGTCACGCTGACGAATCTCACGCCGGCGTCGACTCCGGAGAATCCGTCGCAGATCTACACGTTCATGCTGCGGGTTACGCCGCGCACGAACACGGTTATCCAATCGACCATCGTTCCGCACATCGTGGTCGATGGTCAGCATTACCCGATGAAGAAGAGCGCCCTCGGCGAAAGGGTGTACGAATTCGAGTATCAGCTGCCGCCGGGCCGCGACCAGGTGGCCTATTACTACCTCGTCAATTTCATGATTGAGGGGAACAACATGCAGAACGCCCAGGAGGCTTACACCGACGTTGCGCGTGTTTCGATTGTGCGCCGCTACGTGCTCTCGCTGGAGGTCAACCGCGCCCCGGTCGGCTCGCGCGTGAGCGTGCTCGGACGCGGGTTCACCCAGCAGGATGCGATCAATTTCGACGGCACGCCCGTCCGGACCAGCTTCGAATCGCCAAATTCGATCAGCTTTTTTGTTCCCGCGATGCCCGCGAATCGAAATTATCAAGTGACGCTCACGAGCATGGCGGGCAATTCGCCCGTCGGCACGTTCCGGATCGACCCGAGCACCGTCACGGTTTTCCCAACGAGCCTGAATTTGCGGACCGGCCAGCAGCAGTTGCTGAGCTTCACGCTACCGAATCCCGCGCCCGCGGGAGGCACGCTCCTCGACGTCACGACGGATGTTCCGGAAAGTGTCATCATGCCGGAAGTCGTCGTGCCGCAAGGTCAGGCGCAGGTCACCGTGAATGTCGAAGGCGGCAAGCCAGGGACCGGCAATTTGTTTCTCCGGGGCTACGGCTCCGGCGAGGTGGCGATTCCGGTGACCGTGACGCCGCGCTGAGGGGGCGGTTATTGGTTTTTGGTTACTCGGTAACCCGGGAAACAACCCATAACCAATAACCGATAACCACCCGCGTCCACTCGCTCTTGCTCGCAGCCACGGGGTCGCGACTCGTTCGACTTCGGATGCTCACTTCGCAGGAGCATTCTTCTCCAGCATCAAGGTTACGAATACAGGGCGGTGATCGCTTGCCTCGCGCACGCCGGGACCGTCGTAGACCTGCGCCACGCGACTGGCGACGGCTTCGATCAATGCCGGTGAGACAAAGATTTGATCGAAGCGCGAGTAGGTTTCCTCCCGGCGAAAGGCATACGTCCAAATCTCGCCGCGCGAATCCGCCGCGGGCAGCAGCCGCGCAACCTCGGACTTGCCGCGCTTCTGCAGGAATCCGACCGGCTTGCTCGCCTTGCCGTCATTGCAGTCGCCCAGAATCACAAAGCGCGCAATCGTACCCGGCGGAAACCGGCGCAAGATCTGGTCGCGAATGGCGGTGGCCTCGCCCGCGCGTCGAATCGCCGATCCCGGATCCTCCGGCCGATCCGTGAACCGGCTCTTCAAATGAACCGCGAACAACGTGAGGTTGCCCGCGTCGGTCTGCACCGTGGCTTCGAGCAGCCCGCGCTTCACCTTTTCCCGCCCGCCGAAATAGGCGAAGTCGAGTTCAGTGTGCATCGTCACTTGGTGGAGCGGCCGCCGGGAAAGAATCGCGACGTGTCGATCCGGATCCGTCGCGAGCCCCAGCGCCGCATGCGGATAATCCGCTCCATCGGTCTTCAGATCACGCCGGAGTTCGTCGAGGTAAGGCTGCGCTCCCATCTCCTGGAGCACGAGAATGTCGGCGGCCAGGCTTCGAATAACGGCCCGCAACGCCCGCTTCTCCGGCTCCGGCTTCGGATAATCCGTCCGGTAACCCGACTCGGTCATCCGATTGGCGGGTCCGTAGTTCTCGATGTTATACGTCGCCAGCGTGAGTTTTTCCGCCGGTGCGGCCCCACGGACCAGCGTGAGACACACCCATGAAAGCAGCGCGCCCACGGCCGCTGGCCGCCGGAACGGGAGGTGTCGCAGGCTCATGCGCAGGGGCGGCGCCAGACGCGCCGTTCAGGAACGCGGCACGAGGGCGGCCTCGCGTTCCACGAGCGTCGGATGCGAGTAGTGGAACCCGCTGAACCATGGATGGGGCGTGAGGTTCGACAGGTTTTTCTGCGCCAGTTTGCGCAGCGCGCCAATCATCGCCGCGGGGCCCTGCATTGCCTGGCGCGCGAAGGCGTCCGCTTCGTATTCGTATTTTCGAGACAGGAGATTCATCAACGGCGAGAACCAGAAGGTCACGGTCCCGCTCAGCAGCCCAAAGAGGAGAAACGCCGGCGCCACCTCGCCCGGCGGGAAGCCAAAGGAGAGATTGAACCACGGACTGCGCGCCAGCCAGGCGATCGCGGCGAAGCCGCCGAAAAGAAACAAAGCCGACATCGCGATCATCCTGGGCACGTGGCCGCGGCGATAATGCCCGATCTCGTGGGCCAGCACCGCCTCCAGTTCCTCGGCGGTCAGCTGCGCAATCAAAGTGTCGAACAACACGATGCGCCGGAAACGGCCAAAGCCCGTGAAGTAGGCGTTCGAGTGACCCGACCGTTTCGAGCCATCGATGACTTCAATCGTCTTGGCGCGAAAACCCGTGCGTTCACCGAGGGCCATCAACCGGCTCCGCAGTTCGCCCTCGGGGAGCGGCGTGAGCTTGTTGAAGAGCGGCAGGATCAGTTTTGGATACAGCACGACCATCAATAACTGAAACCCGAATACGAGCCCGAACCCCCAAAGCCACCACGAATCACCGGTCCACGCGACCACCGCCAGCAGCGCCCACAAGAGGGGAAAACCGATCGCGAAAATCAGGGCGACGCCCTTGATCTTGTCCATCACCCAAAGTGCGGCCGTGCTTTTGTTAAAACCGAATTTTCCCTCCAGGCGAAACTGCTCCCACCATTCGAACGGCAGGCTCGGAATCGACAACAGCACCGCGGCGAGGAGAATGAACAGCGTTCGCGTCCCCACCGCCTCCGGCCCGCCCCACCCGACCACCTGCGAATACAGCACGGGCAACACACCGCCAAACAGCACGAGCACGAGGACGAGAGTGTCGAACAGCGTCGTGATCACCTCAAAGCGCGACTTCTCGAGCGTATACGCGACGGCCTTGGCGTAGGTCGGTTGATCCATGATGGCCGCGACGGCCGGCGGCGGCGCATCCGCGTGGCGGCGCACCTCGGCACGGTTGAGGGCGGAGAGGGTCAGGTCGGCAATGAGTCGCAAAGCAATCAGGGCCGCGACGATCCAGAGGACAAGCAGCATCCGCCGAGTGGAATGGGTTTTGGTGCGCGCGCCAATGAAAACGTCGAAATGCGGCTTCGAACGCCCCAATCCCAAAACCGGCCGACGGTCCCGCCTCCTGACCAAACGAATGGGGCGTTTCGCCGACGGCGTCCGGTCCCCATTCAACGTGGACCCGGCAAAACCCAGCCTTCGCCGCCGGCCGACGGAAGCGTTGGGCGTTTCGCAATTTCCAACAATTGTCTTTTAGTTCCGCCGCCGTGATCGCGTTGCCATTGCCATCACCTTTCACCTGCCGGCCCAAAGATGAATTGAAATGCCCCTACGCCCCACCATCGTGGGCAACTTGTGGAAGCTCCCGATGCCAAACTCTCTTTTGAAACAGCGCTCGCCAAGCTCGAGGCCATCGTCGAATCGATGGAATCGGGCGATGTCCCGCTGGCCGAGTTGCTGGCAAAATTCGAGGAAGGCACGAAGCTGCTGAAGGTTTGCGAGGTGCGCCTCAAGGATGCCGAGCTCAAGATTGAGCAGCTGAAAAAGCAAAAGGACGGCAGCATCGTCTTCGAAAAATTTGCCCCGGAACGTGAAGCCTGAGTCCATTCCCGCCCCCCTCCCACCGCTCGTGATGAACGACGTCGCGGCCCCGGGAATCAACGACGCTCCGGCCGCGCCACCGGTGCCGTTGCTGCCGACGATTCGCGAGCCAGCCGACCTGCGGGCGCTCGGGACGGACCAGCTTGCCCAGCTGGCCCAGGAGATTCGCGAAGAACTGATCGCGGTCACCTCGATCAATGGCGGTCACATCGGTCCGAACCTGGGCGTGGTCGAACTGACGCTGGCACTTCACCGCGTCTTCGAATCGCCCCGGGACCAATTTGTCTTCGACGTCGCCCACCAGGGCTACGTGCACAAGCTGCTCACCGGCCGCGGCGGGGATTTCTTCCGGAAGCTGCGGCATACGGGTGGCGTGAGCGGATTTCTTTACCGTCCCGAAAGCGCGCATGATCCGTTTGGCGCGGGGCACGCCGGCACCGCGCTGTCGTCCGCGCTTGGCATGGCGACGGCTCGTGATCTTCGCGGGACCAATGAGCACGTGATCGCAATCTGTGGCGATGCCGCGTTCACCTGCGGCATCACGCTGGAGGCGCTGAACAATGTCGTCAGCGCCACGAAGCGGCTGATTGTCGTCCTCAACGACAACGAGTGGTCGATTGCGAAGAACGTGGGCGCGATCTCGCGTTACCTGAATCGGATCAGCACGAGCCGCACCTACAACCGGCTGCACCACAATATCGAGGAGTTCTTCAAGAGCTTTCCGGTGGGCGCCGAGATGAACCGCGTGTACCACAAATGGAAACGCGAGACGAAGGACTTCATCGTGGAGTCATCGCTGTTCGAGAAATTCGGTCTCCGCTATCTTGGACCCGTGGACGGCCATGATCTCGACGCTCTGCTGAAGAATCTGCAGTTCGCCAAACACTGTGACGTGCCGGTGCTCATTCATGTGCTGACGAAGAAAGGCAAGGGCTTGGAGGCGGCGATCGAGCACCCGGAAAAATTCCACGGCTCGGGGCCCTTTGATCCGCTCTCCGGCGAAAGCAAAAAGCCAGCCATCGGCGCGCCGCCCAACTATCAGGATGTGTTTGGCCAGGCGTTGACCCGATTCGCCAAGGTGGACCCGAACATCATCGGGATCACGGGAGCCATGCCGAGCGGCACCGGTCTTTCGCATCTCGCCGCGGGCGTCCCGCAGCAGTTCTTCGACGTCGGCATCGCGGAGGAGCACGCGGTCCTTTTTGCGGCGGGCATGGCAACCAAGGGATTTCGGCCGGTGTGTGCGATTTACTCGACCTTTCTCCAGCGCGCCTACGACCAGGTCATTCATGATGTGGCGCTGCAGAACCTGCCGGTCACGTTCTGCCTGGATCGCTCCGGACTGTCGCCCAACGACGGACCCACGCACCACGGGCTCTTCGATCTGGCTTATCTGCGGTGCGTGCCGAACGCGACGGTCATGCAGCCGAAGGACGAGGATGAACTCGTCGACATGCTGCACACCGCGTTACGGCTGCCGGGCCCGGGCTTCATCCGTTATCCCCGTGGCGCCGGCGCGGGCGTGCCGATCAAGGACGAGCCGGCGGCGTTGCCGGTCGGGCACGCCCAGGTACTGCGCGCAGGAGCCAACATCATGATCTGGGCGCTGGGCAACATGGTCCCGGACGCGCTGAAACTGGCCGCGCAGTTGCAGGCGGAGGAGAACATCTCGGTGGGCGTGGTCAACGCGCGGTTCGTCAAACCGCTCGACCGCACCCTGCTGCTGAGCCATGCGGCTTGTATTCCCCTCCTGGTTACGATGGAGGACCACGTGCTCGCCGGCGGATTCGGCAGTGCCGTGCTCGAGGCCTTGCAGGATGCCGGGCGTACGACGGCGGTCGAACGCATCGGCTGGCCCGACAAGTTCGTCGAGCACGGCAGCAACGTGGATGTTTTGCGCGCGGCGTATGGCCTCGCTCCGGATGACATCCGACGTCGGGTGCTCGCCCGCTGGCGCACTCTCAGAGCGGAGCCGGTGGCCGCCGGGGTCTGAACGGGGAAGCGGCCTGACCGGCGTGGCGGGTGGAGCAGGCGCGACGCGGACGGACTTTGCCGCCCGTTCATCACCCATCCGAGGAACTGCGCTTGCCGCGGCATGCACCCGCGCGGTTCAATTGGGCGCCTCCGCATGAAAGTCGCACCGAGTCCCCCGACCCGCATCCGTGACGGCGCCCCGTGGCGACGCGGGTTGATGATGCTCGCGCTCGTGGCCGCGGTATTCGCCGCCTACGCCCCCACGTGGCAGGCGGGATTCATCTGGGACGACGATCTTCACGTCACCGCGAATCCGGCGATCATCGGGCCACCGGGGTTGAAGGAAATCTGGACCACGCCAGCGGCGAATTACTTCCCGCTGACGATGACAACATTTTGGATACTGCATGCACTGTTCGGCCTGAACCCGCTGCCCTATCATCTCGTCAACGTGCTCTGCCATGCCCTCAGCGCCCTGCTGCTCTGGGCGGTGTTGCGACAGTTCCGGATTCCCGGCGCCGGATTCGGCGCCGCCGCGTGGGCGTTGCACCCGGTGCAGGTCGAATCGGTGGCGTGGATATCCGAGCTGAAGAACACCCAATCGGCCGTGTTTTTCCTGTTGGCCGTCTGGTATTACGCGCGACGGCTCGCGGCCGAATACGGGCCGGCGGGGAGGCCCCGGACTCCGGCGTATCGTTCGCTCAATTACGCCGCCGCGCTGCTGTGCGCCGTGCTCGCGGTGCTGAGCAAGTCCTCCACCGTCATGCTGCCCGTGGTGCTGATCCTCTGTGCGTGGGGGCTCAGGCGGCCCCGCCCCGCCGGCCTCCTCGGCGAACTCCTCCCCTTCTTCGCCCTGTCGCTGGCGATCAGCGGCTGGACGATTTGGGAGCAAAAATACAGCGCGGGCGCCGCCGGTGCCGAATGGTCGCACTCGCTCGCGCAACGCGCGGCGATCGCCGTGCGGGTGCCCTGGTTTTACCTCGGTAAACTGCTCTGGCCCGCGCCGCTGATCTTCATTTATCCGCGCTGGGCGACCGACGCGGGCAGCGTCGCGATTCTGCTGTTCGGCCTGGCCAGCCTCGGGGCCGGGGGATGGCTGTACGTCCGGGCGGAAAGCGCCGGCTGGGCCCGGGCGGCGTTCTGGGGGCTGGCGACGTTTCTGGCGCTGCTCTTTCCCGTGCTCGGCTTCTTCGACGTGTATTTCTTTCGATTTTCATTCGTGGGCGATCACTTCCAGTACCTCGCGAGCATGGCCGCCCTTGCCCTCGGTGGGGCGGTCCTGGCCCGATTGCCCGGCACGACGCGGTTGATCCTCGGCGCGGCCGCGTTGCTGGGGGGGGCGGGAATGACGTGGCGACAGGCCCACGTTTATCGAAGCGATCTCACGCTCTTCACCGATACCGTGGCAAAAAATCCCGCGGCCTGGATGGCGCAGAGCAATCTGAGCGCGGCACTGGCCGATGCTGGTCGCCCGGAGGAAGCCATCACCCATGCGCGCCGCGCCCTCGACCTGCAGCCGGCCTACGTCGAGGCGGCCAGCAATCTCGGGCGGGCACTCACCCTGAGTGGCCGGCCCGAGGAAGCGCTCGGACCCTTGCAGCGCGCCATCGCGACGCGGCCGGATTACGGCGAAGCGCACACCAACCTGGGGATCGCCTTTGCGGCGCTGAACCGCGACGAAGACGCGCGGCGGGCATTTGAAACGGCGTTGCGGCTGAAGCCGGAATCGGCGCCCGCCCACTACAACCTCGGACAGGCGCTCGCCAAAATGGAACGGATGGCGGAAGCACTCCCGCATTTTGCCGCGGCCATTCGCCTCCAACCCGATCACAGCCCAGCCGAAATGAGCTGGGGGCTCGGGCTGGCGGCGCTCGGCCGTTTTGATGAAGCATGGCCACACCTCGATCGTGCACTCGAACTCGCCCCGAACTCCCCCGAGATTCACACGGGATATGGTCGCGCGCTGGCGGTGGCGGGGCGACTGGCCGAGGCCGAGGCCCAACTGCGGCGCGCGCTGCAGTTGGATCCGAAGTTCGCCGAGGCGCATCTGAATCTCGCCTTGATCCTTCAGCATGTCGGCCGGACGAATGAAGCAGCGGAGCATTTTCAAGCGGCGAACCGCCCGGGAGCGCCGTCACACTAGCCGCAGCGGACAAAAAAAAGAGCGCCAGTCGGAGACTGGCGCTCACCCTTCAGGACGTCTGAAGCCAGCTAAATCGCCGACTCACCGCGCTCGTCGGTGCGGATGCGCACGACCTGATCGAGGGGCAGGACGAAAATCTTGCCGTCTCCGATCTTGCCGGTCTTGGCAGAGCTGACAATCGCCTCGATCGCCTTGGCGACCACGTCGTCGTTGGCGGCGATCTCGAGTTTGACCTTGGGCAGGAAGTCCACCGTGTATTCGCTTCCCCGATATATCTCGGTGTGGCCTTTCTGGCGCCCGAAGCCCTTGACCTCCGTGGCGGTCATGCCGTCGATGCCGACTTCGGCGAGCGCGGCTTTTACTTCCTCGAGCTTGAACGGCTTGATAATCGCAATGATGAGTTTCATGGAGCGTAATGGTTGAAGTTGGGGCGCAGCTTAGGATTTTGCCTCGTAGATGTACCCCTCTTCCCCGTGGTCGCTCAGGTCGAGTCCCTCCTGTTCCGCTTCCACCGTTGGTCGCAGTCCAATCGTCATTTTCACGAGCGTGGCGATGACCGCCGTGGCCACCACCGAAAGGACGATGGTTAAACCGATCGCCTTCAGCTGTTCGACCACGAGCGTCTTGATCAGCGGCTCGATGGCCGGATTGACCTTGGACGTTGCGAGGAAGCCCGTCAGCAGCGCCCCCAGCGTGCCGCCGACCGCGTGGATGCCAAACGTGTCGAGCGCGTCGTCGTACCGGAAGACCGATTTCAGCTTCACGCAGAAGATGAAGGGCACGATGCCCGCGAGGAGGCCGATGAGGACGGCGCCACCGGGCGTCACGTAACCGGCGGCCGGGGTAATCACGACGAGGCCGGCGACCACGCCCGAGCAAAAGCCGAGCACGGAGGCGTGCCGCTTGGTCAGGTATTCAAGCATTCCCCACGTGAAGGAAGCGACCGCCGCGGCGAGCGTGGTGGTGGTGAAGGCGCTGGCCGCGATGCCATCGGCGCCGCCGGCACTGCCCGCGTTGAAACCGTACCAGCCCACCCACAGCAATCCGGTGCCCACCATGCAAAGCACCATGCTGTGCGGAGGCATCGGCGTTTTTCCAAACCCGAGGCGGGGGCCGAGAATGATGCACAGCACCAGGGCGGACCAGCCGGAGCTCATGTGCACGACCGTGCCGCCGGCAAAATCGATCGCTTTGATGGTACCCGCCGCACCCGCCATGAAACCACCGCCCCACACCATGTGCGCCAGCGGGAAATACACGGCAAACATCCACAGCGCCACGAACAGCAGCACCGCGGAAAACTTCATGCGCTCCGCGATGGCGCCGACGATCAGCGCCGGCGTGATGATCGCAAACGTGAGCTGGAATATTGCGAAGACGTTTTGCGAAACCCAGGGCAGCGTCGACGGCGCGGAGTCGACGCCCTTGAAAAACATGAAATCGAGTCCGCCAATGAACGGATTGCCCGGCGCGAACGACAGGCTGAAGCCCACCGCCCACCAGAGAATCGTGACCATTCCGGTGATACCCAGGCACTGGGCGAGCACCGACAGGACGTTTTTCCGGCGCACCAGGCCGCCGTAGAACAGCGCGAGGCCCGGCAGGGTCATGAACAACACGAGCGCGCTCGACGTCATCATCCAGGCGTTGTGACCCGGACCGGCCACGGCGACCTTGGAAACGACATCCGGCGTGCGCGCGCTGTTGTTAAGATAGGCTTCCACATCTGCGACGCGCTGCTCGAGGGTGGGCTCCGCCGGAGGTTTGGCCGGCGCGGCGGCGTGCAGGCAGGCGGCTGCGCTCACCAGCAGCGCAAGACCCGTGGATAATATGATGGAGCGGAAGCGAGATCGAAGGTTCATAGGGAGGCGAACCCCGCATCAGCAATATCGATGCCGCTTTTAAAATTTTCGCATGATTTTGCGCGGAACGTCGTAATTTTCCCAAAACGCAGGCGGCACGGACGAGCCCATCGCGGTGGGAGTTGTTAAGCCGCAAGGGTGCGCGAGAGCGAACGCGACTGCCCTCCACTCGAGGACGATCGCAGCTACCGGGACGCGAAGTTTCCCTACCGTCCAAAAAAAACGCCGGGCTGCTTCAGGCAGCCCGGCGCTTGAAAAAAACCGATGACTACAGGGCCGACTCGCCGCGTTCGTCGGTACGAATGCGCACGACTTCTTCGAGCGGCACCACGAAGACCTTGCCGTCACCAATCTTGCCCGTCTTGGCCGACTTCACGATCGCCTCGACGGCCCTGCCGGCAATCTCATCGGCCACGGCGACCTCGATCTTCACCTTGGGGAGAAAATCAACCGTATATTCGCTGCCGCGGTAAATCTCGGTGTGGCCCTTCTGACGGCCGAA
>JBBRCR010000082.1:0-21489 GCA_038204695.1 Opitutales bacterium
CGGGCCAGCCCCGAGGCTTTGAAATCGGCTTCAGACGGAACTCACCATCGAGTACATGCAAATCGCGCTGCTCCGGGATGATGAACACGTGATTGCACTGGATGACCAATCTTTCGGTGATCAGCTCAACCGGCATCGCCGTGAAGCGCGGGAGAATCTCGTGGAGTCGGGTGGCAACCGTTCTCAGGTGATTGACGATCACAATCGCGACACCCAGGTCGGCGGGCAGATTCCGGAGCAGCCGGATGTACGCGTCGAGGCCACCGGCCGAGCCGCCCACACAAACGACAGGAAAGTCTCTGGCCTCAGCTTTGGCTTTCATTGGCCATCACTCCGTTCTGGATTATCGATACATTCTGCACGGTAGGGGCGGACGGACGAGTCCGGGTCGCCGAGGTCAGGCGGGCTTGATGGTCCCACCGGTTGATCGGCGCGCCTGCACCGCTGTTGAGAATTGGCGCTGTGACCGTATTCTTCATTGACGCTCCCTCCCGTTCTCAACCCGGTGCGGGTCGGGCTCATCACTTGAACGCAGCGGGATCTTCCAGAGATCGCCCGACGTCATTGCCCGGTGAACGGCGCGAAACTGCTCCAGGGAAGTTCGGCGGAACTCGGGCTCGATGCTGACCGCACGACGACCGATTTCCTCGCAATAACCGCAAGTGCCGCAGTCCTTCGAAGCACAATCGCGGTGCCGGAATGTTTCCAGAAAATCGGCCGGAATCTGGGTGGCGGCAATCTGTATGGGCATGTGCTGTTTTGGGAAAAGCATCCCTTGGCTACGGATCAGTTTCAGCAAGGGCCAAAGCTTGCCGAGCGACACCTGCAACGGCTTGATAAAGGCGCTCCAGAGCCAGAAACGCGAGCGGTGAACCGGCTGCTTGAAACAATAGGGCAAAAGCAGTTCGGCCAGATTGCCGTCAAACCGCCGGTCGCTATAGGCCGCCACCCGTTTCAACAACTCCTCCGAGGGCATTCCTCTTTCGATCAGTTTAAACGTAGTGTAACCCAACGTTTCGTAGCGTGAAATATCTTCGGGCCGAATCCATCCGGATTTGATAAACAAGGACGGATCCTCCAGCCGCATTTGCGAGCAGCGCAGAAAGCAATAATCGACAAAAAGAGTCCGGGAGCCGTCAGAGCTGTGGGCGAACCCGTTCTGGTGATAACTCTGCATCGGGCAGTTGGGCAGACAGCAATGGTTGGCGATCAGTTGAAGATCGCAGCGCACCGCCGCGCGGATCGCGGCGAGCCGCTCGAAGTCGCGATTGATCGAGAAGCTTTCCAGATTAATGGCATCTGCGCCCAAGTCTTCCCAGAATCGCGCCCGTCGCGGTGTGTCGACCTGGGCAAAGAGGCCGACTTTCACTTTGAATTCGGGAAAGCGCGTCTTGATGACTTCCAGCAAAAATGGCGTGGAGACAGTGACCGTTCGGATACCGATTTTGCTTAACCGCTCGATCAACCGCATGAAACGCTTTTGCCAGGAGCGCGTCCACTCGTGGTTGCCCTGGCACGAGCTGTTCAGGAGGTAATTAAAGTGGATCCGATGCCGTTCAAGCACAGCCACGTAACGGCCCAGGGCGGACATATCGAGCGGAGTCCCCATATAACTCGGCCTGCCTCCACCCACCAAATCGCCGGGCAGTTTGCCGTAGACTTCCGCCACCGGATAGCGGGAAAGCTCCGGGACTAGCGCACAATCATAGTTGGCCGGTATCGTGAGTTGCACGGGATTATGGTTGAACGAATCGGCTCATCACCGCTTCACCCGTCTATTGACGGGCGCGAGTAAACCTCTGCGTCGTTTTGTCCAGAACTTGTCCGCATCAGCCTCCAACTTGTCCAGACGAGTGTAATAATCCGGGAACTCCTTGAGGTGCGCCCAGGCGATCTTGCCCGTAGCACGCGGGTCATCATGGGTGACGTCGGTATCCGGAGCATGGCTACCGTGCTCCAGCTCCACCGCCAGCCCTCGCTGGAATTCCTTGAGACCAAAATCGCGCCAGTCGATTCCAAGTTGGTCACCTATTTCACGGGCCTCTTTGCTGCTGAACTTTTTCTTTGGTTTCATGTTTTTCCTTCAAGATGTTCGGATAAACCCCACCCGGCCCGACCCCGGAAAATCCAGTTTCCTTGCAGTCATACCGCGACGAACGATCCGCGAAGTTCCGCGTGGAGCGGTCGATGCCTGGCCAGGTATGCCCGCATGGCATCAATTGCGCGCTCGGAATGATGCTTGCGCTCCCGGCCATATCTACGTGCGACGCCTTGTTCGGTGACAAACGCCGTGGGATAAATGCGCGCCAGTTGTACCTCTTCATGGCCCACAAACACTCGTTGGATGCGCTGCCCAGGCGGATTCTCGATTTTCAGATGAACGGTGAGACCGAGACCACGTTTGACGAACCCACCCATCTGGTCGTAGGGGTCGTGGGCAAACGTCCGTTCCAGATTCTCCTCCAACATCCCGACCAATTCCGCACCTGGCAGCTCAACGGTTGAGATCGGCGGGTTCATCGGAATGATGTTGTAAAGGTCGTTCAGGGTGACCTCTCCCGGAATGATCGGCGCGCCAAAGCGCCAGCCATTCGAGAATGCCAATTGGGCTCCCGTGCTTTCCAACAGCGCTTGCAACAGGAAATTGTCCATCGTCGCTTCCAGCATGGTCGCGCGGTTAAGCGCAGTCGCTGTTTCACACCACCGTTGAAAGCTCAGCTTGGTGAGGCGCGAGCGCCTCATGGACGAGTCCATTGACGGCGGGATCAGGAATTGTATTGGCAGTGACTTCAACCAGCTGATGCCGATAGTTCACAATCCGTCCGCCCTCCAGTTCCAAAACCAAATGTCCCAGGAAGGAACCATGACAGCCGGACTGGATTACCAGCGTTTTCCCCTGGAGAACTGGCTGGGCAAGTCGGTTGTGGGTGTGACCGCTGAGACAAACGTCTATCCCCGGCACTTCCGACAGCAGTTTCATGTCCTGTGGAAAACCGAGATGCGAGATGAGAACAATCAGATCCACCTTCGCTTCGGTGTGTAGAACCTGAATGATCGTCGGGAGTTCGTCCCGACCCAGGGTAAAGCGCAATCCTTCGCTGAAGGAAGGCGGCATGGTCTTATCAACAATATTGGAGGCGATACCCACGAGACCAATCCGCAACCCCTCCATCTCCTTCACTCGATACGGTGGGAAAAACCGCTCCTTCGTAGCCTGATCATAAACATTGATCGCAAGCATCGGATAATTGAGTTCCGCGGTACGCTGCTTGAAGGTCGCGGGACCATACGCAAAGTCCCAATGGGCCGTCATCGCATCGAGCCCCAAGGCATTCAGGATCGGAATCAATGCCTGCCCCTGCGTCTTCAGGGCGGGATAGGTGCCGTGGAGCGTATCTCCGCAATCGCAAAAGAGCATCCGCCCCCGGCTGGCGGCGCGCATCGCCTGCACCAGGGTGGCAATGCGGGCATAACCTCCCGCCGGCCGATAGACAGCCTGGTCGCCCTGCCAGAACAGCTCCTGGTGCAGGTCAATATAGGCATGACAATCGTTCAGTTGAACGATGGTTAACGACGTTCTATTTCCCATAGTCGACTCGCTTCATTGTCACGTAATCAAAATAACAGTACGGCCGGCCTGCGGTCAGCGCGGCGCCGTCAATTCCACCACCACCAGAAGTGCGATCAAGGCGAGGGCGGTCAGTATGGTAACCGTGCCCCGGCGGAGGTTGAGCAAGGCCGGCAGCGTCAGTTTGCCGCGGTCTCCCCACGTCTGCACCGTCGCCTTCATCTTCCCCGAGGCCTCCGCGAAGAGCCACGAACCCGCCAGCAGACCGGCGGCCACCGCGAAACCATCGAAGTTGCCCTGGCCGATGGCCGCGGCGTTCGTGCCGGGACAATACGCGCTCAGGCCAAAACCGGCGCCGAAGATGAGGCCGCCAATGATATTGGCGCCATAGCGCGTGTGCGGCAGGTGGAACTCGACCATCCCCAGGCGGTGCATGACGTAAACCCCGGTCATTCCCACCAGCACGGCTGTCATCATGACTTTGATGACGGTGAAGTCCTCCAGCAGCAGCACGCCCATGAGAACGTGATACTTCGCCACTCCGCCCTTCTGCAGCAGAAACCCGAAGGCGATGCCGAAAATCAGACCGAGCAGAAGCTGGCGGAAACCGGCTCCCGCAACTGCGTTCGTCATGGATTTGGTTGTCATGATTTAGATCCGGTATAGCGCCATCGCCACGACAATGCCGCTGATGAAAAAGCAACCGACGGCCACCCAACTGCCGACGGACAACTGCAACGTGCCGCTGATGCCGTGGCCGCTGGTGCATCCACCGGCCAGGCGCGCCCCAAACGCCATCAGTCCGCCACCCGCGAAGGCGGCCAGCAGCCGGAGCCACAGAGTGTCTTCCCCAAATCTTGCCGCCCACATGGGGGGCAGCCACCGGCCCGTGATTTCGTTGCCCGTCCAGGCCGCCAGGAATGCCCCGATGGAGATCCCCGCCAACAGCATCAGGCTCCAATTCAACCGGGGCTGCTTCTCCTGGTAATAGGGAAGCTTTGCCACTCTCCGCGGTGCCACGATCTTTCCCAACAGTCCGGCGATGTTGGCGTAGGCGCTGGATGCACTCAGGGCCTTGTGGGAGAAGTAGAACGTCAGCCACGAGAGCATTCCGATCAGCGCCCCCACCACGTAGGGCGACCAAGCGGGCCCGGGATACGCCAGCGGACTGGCGCCATCCAGCTCCTGCGGCAAAGCCTGCGCAAGGGTTGGCAGGAACAGCGCCCCCATGATGCCCCCGGCGGCTCGCCTCGTTGCCCTCATTTCTCGCCTCCTTCCACCGGATAACCGGCCTTCGTCCAGGCCTGCCAGCTTCCAGGCACGGTGCGCACATCGGCAAACCCCTCCTGCTGGAGCACACTGGTCGCAATGCTGGCCCGATACCCGGTGTCGCAGTAGGTGACCGTGGTGCGGTTGCGATCCAGCTTGCCGATGCTATCCCGCAACTCCGGCACAAAGAAATGGCGCGCGCCGGGGATGTGACCGGCGGCCCACTCGGCGGGCGTGCGCACATCAAGGATCTGCATGCGATCCCCTGCCTCCTGCACCGCGTGAACGGTCATCTGCTGGACCTCCTGCAGCGGTAGCGCGGCGTTGTTCCACAGCTTCATTCCACCCACCAGATAGCCCGCAAACTTCACGTAACCGGCACGCCAGAGCAGGCGCACGACGACCTCCAGTTGATCATCCTTGTCCAATACCAGCAGGAGCGGATCGTCGAACTTCAGCATCCAGCCGGCCCACGGCGACAGCTCGGGGTGCGCCGCAATGTTGAGCGCGCCCGGGATGTGGCCGCCGCCAAACGCCAACATCGCGCGGGTGTCCAGCAGCACATTCGCCTTTGCCTCGAACGCCTGCTTGAAGTCCTCGACCGGCAGAGCCGGCACCGGGGGTATGCCCCTTAAGATCGCAGGCCCCTTCGTGTTCATCAGCTTCATCGGCCGGTAATAGCACGGTTCCGGCGGCGCCGTTTCCAGCACCTGCCGGATGAACGCTTTCTGATTCTTCATCCGCAGAAACGCGTTGTGCTTCTTTTCGTAGCCGATGGTGGTGCTCTTGAGATCCCCAATGTCGGGACCACAGGATGAACCCGCCCCGTGTCCTGGGAATACCGCCACGCCATCCGCCAGCCCGCCATAGAATCCGGTGATGGTGTCGTGGAGCTGCTCTGCCAGCTTCTCCGTCTCATCGTCGCCCAGGAGATCGGGGCGTCCCACAGAATCAACAAAGAGGCTGTCACCGCTGAATACCGCCCACGGTGAATCCTCCCGTCCGATTTCCGCCATGAGATAGGAGACATGCTCGGGCGTGTGGCCCGGGGTGTGTCTGGCCGTGAGAATGATGTCCCCGAACTCGAAGCCATCGCCGTCCCGCACCGGCTCATGGTCAAAGCCGTAACCGTCAGCGCCTCCCTCATGACTGGCGAAGATCTTCGCATTGGGCTGGCGAAATTGCAGTTCGCGCGAGCCACTCATGAAATCGGCATGAATGTGAGTCTCGAAGATGTGAGTAATACCGAGCCCGTGCGTGCGGGCCAATTCCAGATAAACCTCAACGTCCGGCCGGGGATCAATGACGGCGGCTTCCCCGGTCGCGGGATCTCCCAGCAAGTAAGAGAGCTGCGCGATGCCGGGGGTATGAATCTGCTCGAAGATGATGGCCATAGGATGAATCCGGTTGGATCAAAATGGGCTACGGAGTCGCATGCGACAACGGGATGGCTGGCGAGGTAAGCGAGTTGGCAGCGTTCCCTTCGCCATACTCGATACCGGTTCCACTGACGCACAATCCGAATACCAGCGCGGCAATAATGAGGAGCATCGCCGTCATCACCAACAAGGCCCACGGCGATTGTTTCGCGCCACATTCGTGCGCCAGTCTCCCACAGGTGCGCCGGTAGCGAATCATCGAGTAAACGAAGAGACTGGTCCCCCAAATCACCAGGAGCCCGGCCACCACCGCCGCGATCACCTGCTGCACTGAACTTTGAAAAACCAGGGCGCGCGAAACCGCCAGACCGCCGCCCACTCCCGCCAAACCGGTCCGAATCCAGGCGGAAAAAGTCCGTTCGGCGGACAGCAGCGTCCGGTCCAGGGCGAGGGCATCGAGATCTTGATTCGCTGGCATGGTCACGACTTGAGGAACGCCAGCAGGTCCGCGTTGAGCTTGTCCTTGTGCGTATGGGTCAGGCCGTGCGGCGCGCCTTCCACCACCACCAACCGGCTTCCCTTGATCGCCTGATGCAGGGGAATTCCGGTGGCGGTGATCGGCAGAATCCGGTCGGCGTCGCCTTGGACGATCAGTGTGGGCACTTTGATCTTGGCGACATCCTCGCGGAAGTCGGTCAGCCACGACGCGACGCAATCGAAGGTTCCCTGGGGTGAAGCAGACGCCGCGATGTTCCAATTGTCTTGGACAACCTGGCTGCTGACACGCTTACCCAGAAAGACGTCGAGGTTGTAGAAATTCGAAAAAAAGCCGGTGAGGAATGCGAATCGATCGGCGAGAATGCTTTGTTGGATACCTTCAAAGACGCTGCCATCCACCCCTGCGGGGTTGCCCGGTGTCTTGAGCAAGAAAGGGGGCACGCTGGACAGAAAGACCGCCTTTTCCACGCGCTCGTCGCCATAGACGCCCAAGTATCGGGCCACCTCGCCGCCACCCATCGAAAAGCCGACCAGGGTGACCTCTTTCAGATCCAGCGTCGTGAGGACCTTGTGCAAATCCTCGGCAAAGGTGTCGTAGTTGTAGCCCAATGTCGGCTGACTGGATTTTCCGAATCCCCTGCGGTCATACGTGATGACGCGTCGACCGGCTCCCAGAAGCGCAGGGATCTGCTTTTCAAAGGACCGGCCGCTCAGTGGATAACCGTGGATCAGGACGACTGGCTTCCCCGTGCCGTGGTCCTCATAAAAAAGATCGACGCTGGTGGAGTTCTCCGTGCCGACGGCGATGTAGGATTTTGAGGTCTTCATTTTGCGATTGGGTTGCGGGAGGGTGAAGCCGCTTCGGCGTGCGCACTCGCCGCGATTGGATCGAGATTCGTGTTGGCCGGGCCGTTGAGCACCTGGCCGAACTGATCGAACCGCGAACCATGGCAGGGACAGTCCCACGTCTTTTCCGCGTGGTTCCATTTCACGATGCCGCCCAAATGCGGGCAAATGGCCGAGCACTCATGCACCTCGCCGGCAGGATCGCGGTAAACTGCAACCTTGAGCAGGCCATGCCGGACGACCGCACCGTTGCCGGGTAAAACCTGCTCGTCTTGCTTCACGTCCCCATCTGTCAGCCAGTCGAAATACTGAACCGCCACGTTGCTGGCTTCTTCGAGAAATGTTTTCGCAGCGGCAATCGTTACGCGGCCGGGGTCGTAGAGCGCCGACCATGGGTTCTCCCGCCCTTCGATCAGGTCGGCGATCAGCATACCAGCGATGGTACCATGCATCATACCGGTACCGGAATCGCCGGTGACCACATAGACATTGTCCTGGTCCAGCGGATTTCGGCCGATGAAGGCGAGCCCATCGACCGACTCCGTGATCTGGCCCGACCAGCGATACTGCACTTCCCCCATCATCGGGAAGCGCAGGCGTGCCCACTCCTCCAACCGAGCGTACCGCGCCTCCGCGTCGTCGGCTTGCCCTGTCTTATGATCCTCGCCTCCGACGATCAGAAGATCAGGGGAAGCCATTCCTTGCGTCGCGCTCTGGACACGCACGTAGTGATACGGATCGGCCGTGTCCCAATAGAGCGCTTTCGGGACCGAGCCCGATGGCACCTCCGCTCCGATCACGAAACTCCGGTACGCGGCCTGTTTGGTGTGAAGGGTCAGGCGGTCGTTTACCGGCGCATTGGTTGCGACAACAATGGCATCGCTCGTCACAACGCATCCGCTACCCGTTTCGACGTGCGCGGATTTGCCACCGCTGATGGTCGTCGCATGGGTGTTGGTGAAAATCCTTCCGCCATCGCGAACGATGGCCGCGGCGAGCGCGGTCAGGTATTTCAGAGGATGGAACTGGGCCTGATGGGGAAAACGCAGGGCACGGCCGGTGTCGAAAGAACCGGCGGGCCCACGCGGCACGATTTCCATGTCGCTCAATCCCGCCCGTTGGGCGGCGGCTAGTTCCCGCTCCAGCAAATCGGGCGGCCGGGAGCCACCAGGCGGATTGAACAGGTACCCGGATACGCGCTCGAAGTCGCAGTCGATCTTTTCCGCGTGAATGATTCGCTCGATCTCATCGATCGCTGCCGCGTGGCTCTCGGCGGCGAGATGCGCACCTTTTTCGCCGTGCAAACGTTCCAGCTCGAAATAACGAGCATCCAAAGCGGTGACCAGGTGCGCGGTTGTCCGCCCGGACTCCCCTGAAGCAATCGGACCGTCGTCCAATACGACCACGGATTTGCCCGCGCGGCCCAGCAGGTAAGCCGTGGTCAGACCGGCAATGCCTGCGCCCACAATACAGACGTCGGCGTGCTGGTTGGCCGTCAGGCTGGTAAACGGCGGCAGGGTGGTCGTTGCCATCCATACCGAGATCGATCGGTCAATTGGGGTGTTCATGGGTCAGTGGCGACGAAGCGGCGGGAAAAAGCCAGTCCTCTGGCGTTTCGCGCGCAGCCCTTTCCGTTCTCGTAGCGAGCAGGTCTCGCCTTTACACCGCGCCAGCGGGCGTCGGCACTTAGCGGTATCCCCACGGCGTAATTTCCGCGTATTCGGCTATTCAAGATCATGGTGCCGCCTTTTCGCGGGCGCCCTCAAAATAGCCCTTCCCGCCGGTAACCAACATGGGGTGTTAACCGGCTGCTGCGAAGCGTGTGGCCGCCCCCTTATTCCGCCCGTGCCGACGCGGGCAATTCGGACGCGGTCGACGCCGGCAGTGTCGCTGTGAGCGTGAGCGCGGTAGTTGATGGCGAGTTGTTCACGATAATTGAGGGCAGGACAGCGAGGGTGGCGTAAGCAGGAGCGTCGATTAGAAGAGCGTGAGCTGCGCGGCATCATCCGCACCGTGGCGGGCGCGACGGGCGTAGAGTAGGCGGTGAGTCGCGGCCAGTAGATCGAGTTCCCGTGCGTCGGCTTTGAGCTGGTCGGCGAAGTGAACGGAGGCGAGGACGTGGACGAGAGCGTTTCGGATGTGTTTCAGTTCCTGATAAAGGTCATCACCGCGATGTTGAAACGAGTGCTGGAGGCATTTGAGCAAATAGGTCGGGAAGTACGCGCCCTATCGAGCGGGATCGCCATGGGCGGTAATCGCCGCGATCTGCTCGGTGATGAGCGATTGATAACGTTCCGGTGAGCATGTGAGGCCGCGACGTTCGAGCCAGATCACCGGCCAGGTGAGCGCGGACAGCAGCATGCGCCGGTCACGGTGGAAGTTGCCCGGAGGCTCGCTCGCGTAGAACCGGAGTCGTATGGCAGCGAGCAGTACGTCGACCCAACCACCGAGCGCCAGCTCCAGTTCTGGTGGGCGAGTGCTCATGCGACTCTTCGTTTCGAAGCGGGCTTGGGGTCCACGGCGAAGCCGGCCCCGGCGGGAGCAGATTTGCAAGTGGAGCCTGGCGTTGAGCGAGCTGGAGGCACGAGCGGCTCAGCACCAGGCGAAAGTGTCGCGCATCGACGCGATGATTGCGGCGAGCATGGTGCGAATGGAGCCGCAGAGTAAGCGCCTGATGGATACGCTGAGAGTCACGGTGCGCAAACTTTTCCACCGGGCGCTGGAGCCCTTCAAGAAAGCGTACGATAATTACCGCGATGATCACGATTACTTCCGGCAGCTGACGCGCTCCAGCGCGGTGCTGGAGATGGGGACCGAGCGGGTCACGGTGCATCTGATGCCCAAGGTCAATTACTCCCCGCAAATGCAACGGATCATTGGCGGGCTGCTCGAGCAGGTGAACCAGCAGGGACCGGCGTTGGACGTCGTCTCGATCATCATGCTGAAGAAATACCGCGAGGGCCCGGTGGGACACATCGTGCTCGCACCGACCGGCGCGCCGAACATGGGCAAACATCTCGGCCTGTGGTTCCTTTGGACCCTCGTCATCGCGGCGGTCGCGGCGTTCCTGGCGACGCGCCTCTTGGGACTGGATCACAGCCACGCGCGCGCGGCGGCCAAGCTGGTGGGCGCCGTCACCTTCATCGCCCACGGCTTCGGGACCATGCAGGAATCGATCTGGACGGCACGCCCCTGGTCATCGAGCGCGAAATATCTCCTCGACGCGGCGCTCTACGCCGCCGGCTCCGGCTTCGTGTTCTTCTGGCTCTGGCCCTGAGCCTGCGCACGAACCGTCCCCGTCTCGCCGTCGAGCCGCTTCAGGGTGGCGGCGCCGCCTGACCGGATGGGGCATCGGCGACCGCGGTGAGCGCGTTTGCCTCCGCCATCAGTACACGCAGCCGCTCATCGTCCGGCAAAGCTGCGGCTGCCGCCTGCAGTTCCCGCATGGCCTCCACGGGGCGTTTTTCGCGGAGCAGCCAGGCGCCCTTTTCCCGACGGAGAACCGGCGTCAGGCCCAGGTGCCGCTCGACGTGCGTCAGCAGGGACAGCGCTTCGCCATACGCACCCGCTCCGATCGCCCGATGCATCGCAGCCACGTAGACCGCCTGCGCCTGGTTGAGCAGTTGGACCGCCTGTTCCGGCCGCCCGTTCTCCGCTTCGCAGGCCGCCCACATCACGTAGATGTGTCCCTCCTGACGCGGATTGTCATGGAAATTTGGATGCGTTGCCATGCTCGCGAACAACGCCTCGGAGTCGCGCCAGATTTTGGACTGCGCCCGTGCCGCCACCGCCAGCCCGCCTGTCACCAGCACGGCCAACCATCCGATCAACCTCCGCTGCCTCGCTCCTTTCGCGTGGCACCAAGGCCATGCGGCCACGGCCCCGACCAGCGGCAGGTGCGCGACATAGGTGTAGCGGTCGACCGGCCACGTGGGGTACTCCGTCAGCCCGAGGCACGGCACGCTCAGCGCGGCAAACCCAAGGCCGCACAACGCAAGCAGTGGACGCTTCTGCCGGACGTGCCACGCGCCGAGCAGTGCGGCCACAGCGACCCCGGCCATGATCAACACCGAGAGGTTCACGATGTCGCCCGCCAGCGGCGGCACGTTGGGGGTGAGATCGACAGGCCACACCACGCGGCCCGCAAGAAACGTCAGTGACGCCAGGGCCATGAGGCCACGCTCGGCAGGCCCCACGGAGTCAATCGCAGGTGCGGACGCGAAGATGCCGGGGTGCGCGATTCGGCTCCACATCGTAATCGCCACGGCCATCGCCGCGGGTGCGAGGAAACAGACGTGTTTGATCCAGCTCCTGGATTGGATCGGGCGAATCGTGGCGGGGCCGCCGGCCGCGCTGGTGCCGGCCAGGAGCCATTTGTCCACGGCGATGAGCCACAGCCCGTAGGTCGCCGTGACGGGATAGCTCGCGTAGGCCATCACTGCCAGCAACCAGGCTGTCGCGAGCCACCAGAAACCCTGCGTTCTCCCGGCGTGCGCGCGAAGATAGCATGAGAACGAGGCGAGCAAAAACAGGGTCGCCAGCGGGTACGTCGACACGCTGAGCCACGACACCGTTTCCGCCCGCAGCGGATGCACGGACCAAAGCGCCGCACCAAACAGCGGCCCCAATTCGGCCGACATGCCAGTGGGGCCATCGCCGCTCCGCACGAGGGAGAACACCTGGCGCAACACCAGATAGAGCAGCACGGTCGCGGCGACGTGGAGGATCAGGCTCGCGGCGTGCCATGCGGCCGGCTCGAAACCGGCGAGGGAGCGGATTCCCCGCGCCATGGCCCAGTGCAGCGGCTTGAATCGCAGCGCCTGGTCCGGGTCGAAAAATCGCGCGATCAGCGTACCGGACCAGGGCTCGCTCAGCAGGGGACTGTTCGTGATGAGAATATTGTCGTCCCAACGGACGAAGTCGAAGGTCACGACGGCCCCGAAAACGAGTGCGTTGAGCAAGACCAATCCGGCGATCCCGGCCCACAGGGACTTTGATGGTAACGTCACGCGCGAATCGACATGACCCTGCCGCGCGGAGCTGTCGACGCGAGATCTTGTGGCGCAGGTTGCGCGACCGCCTTCATACCAAGTTTACTGGGGTGGTCAGGCGGGCGCTGAGACCGCGACCTGAACACCGAGATGAAAACTAACGATTCGCAGAAAACCGCGACCGCGATCCGAATTGAGGGGCAATGTCATCGAGAGTTCGCGGCAGAATTCTGAACGTTTACCCGCGACGCCACGCAACGCCTGCGGCTCTTGTTCGCGCGCAGCCGCAATTTGGATGCCGCTCTGAAACGACATCACACGCCTCAGAATCGTCCGTTCACACCCGCGCTGATCGTCGTGCCGTGATAACTGATAAGCTGAATCTGGTCTGGAATGCCGCGATAAAGCGATTGCGGCTCATTGGTGATATTGTCGATGTCGAGCGTGAGCGTGACGGCGGGGCGCACCTGACAGGCGAGGCCGAGATTCACGATCTTCCGTTCGCGGCGGTAAATGTTGCGGCCGACATTGGCCGCCGTGTAGTTCGTGATATATTCCCCCGTATAATTAAATAGCAGGCGCGTGCTGAAGGAGCGATAGCGCCACGAAAGACTGGCGTTGCCCATTCGTGGAACGAACCCCGGCACCTGTCCCGTCCCTTGGCTGACACCCTCGCCAAAATTGCCATGGGTATCGAGTACGGTGTAATTGGCCATGCCGCTCAGCCCCTTCAAAACGCCAGGCAGGAACGTCAACTGCTGCTGGTAGCTGAACTCCCAGCCTTGCACGACAGCGGTGCCAGCATTCGTCGCGCGCAGGAGAGTGAAGCCGGCATACTCGCCGTTGTAGCCGTTACCGCTGCCCGTGGCGACCGTGCCCGACTCGATGCCAGTCACTATATAGTCCCGAATGTCTTTGTGGAACCATCCGGCCGAGAACGCGCCGACCGGCTCGAAATAGTATTCGAGTGTGGCGTCCCAATTCCTGGCACTTTGCGGCAGGAGCGCTGGGTTGTTGATCGTCAGAGTTTGGTTGTTCTCGTTCGCCGTCTCATTGGGCAATGCATTGTTGAACGAGGGCCGGCCAAAACTGGTCGACCAACTCAGCCGCGCCTTGAGGTTGTTCGTCACGTCGTGGTTGAGGTGAACGCTCGGGAAGGATTTGGTGTAACGCCCTTCAATCGCGCGGGCGTTGTTGGCGTAGTCGCGTTGCACTGAGCCGATGGGGTCGGCCGCCTGCTGCGCCGCCGTACTGGGGGTCCGCGCCCGCACCCACCCGCGGCCTTTCGTATCCGTAGTCTCGGTACGGACACCACCGAGGAAGCCGGTGCGACCCTGCCAGCCGCCGGTGCCCAGCCGCCCCTGCGTCATCAGATAACCTGCGGTGACTGTCTCGGTCACCTCGCGTGTGCCGGTGTACTTCGTCTGCTCCCTAAAATAGAGATCCTCCCGCCAGAGCGCGGGGTCGATCACCTCACGCGCGCGAATAAACTGGGAGGACTCCCAGGTGGGCAGGGGTCGGCCGGTTTTCACTTGATCCCACATCACCAGAGTGGGGTCCGCCGGCAGTGCCGTGGTGCCGGTATAGTTCCAGCGTCGCGAAAGGCTGCTCTCGGCCACCACCTGCTCCCGCCAGTTGAAGCCGGTTTTCACGAATACCGGCATCGGCACCGGCAGCAGATATCGCACGTTCGCGCTCAGATCAGTGACCTCGTGGTCGTTTTCGTTGTTCGCATTGGTGAGGCCGTTCGGCGCCGGCCGGTAGTTCGCGGGATTGGTGAAATCCGGGCCGCCGTTCGGGATGAAGTCCGGATAGAGATCCGAGCGCGTGCGATCGAGAATCCAGCCGACTCCGGTGAGCCGGTTGACGAGTACGCCACCTTCGCCGTTGCCGATGTTGATATGCGTTTGTGTATAGCGGGCGGTGTAGTCGACCTGCCACTTCCCCCAATCGTGCTCGGCCCCCACGTTGGCGCGGCGCAGCCGGTTGAAGAAATTATTGGGGCCGGTCATCGTTATATCGATGGTCGAGGTGGGCGCCGGGCGCACAACCGTGATGCGGTCGGTGAAGCCCGGCACGATGCTCGTGGTCGTGGCGTTGGGCGCGGTGTTCTGGTTCTGACTGCCAGTATAGGCCCGCGTGTCGTACTGGCGGCGGTAGATCTCTGAATGATCGACGTACATCGCCAGGAAGGTGAGCTTTGTATGCGGCGAGTAGCGGTAATCCGCCTTGAGATTCACGCTTTTCTGCCGGCGGTGATTGTAGAAATCGGACGTGCGGTAATCCCAAAGGAAGGCGGGCTGACTGGTCGTGTTCTGATAGTCCCGCGTGGTGTTGAACCAGCCGAGGGCGACCTCGCTGCTGAAGAGGTTGAGCGCCACGCCGAGATTGCGGCTGCCACCAAAAACGTCGAACACCTCCTGGGCCGCGAGATTGCCCAGCGCGTGCGTGCGGCGCTGTTCGCGCAGCGGAATCTGCTGCGTGAATGAGGGTGCCGTGCGAGCCAGGAAATTGTAGGTGATCCGGCGTTTCTCGCGCATGCTGAGCGGCGATCGGCTCTTCATGTTGATCGTGCCCCCGAGGGAATCGGCGCCCTTGTCCGGCGTGTGTCCCTTGATCAATTCAATCTGCTCGTACATCGAACTCGAGAGATTGTTGATGTTGGTCCCGCGACCCATCGCACCCTGACTGGTGACCATGCCACCGTCCATCGTGATGACATTCAATCCGGGCCCCATGCCGCGAATGATAAATCCGCCGATCTCGCCGCCCGCGCCGAGATTCGGGGCGATCCCGGGCAGGCGAATCGCCACCTCGCCGGCGTTCATGTTCGACAGATTACCGAACGAATCGGTCGCCGCGATGTTCTTGAGATTTTCGGCATTGCGCTGCGCGGTGATCGCCGACGCATCGCCCTCGCGCTCACCGACCACCTTGAATTGATCCATTTTATATATTGCGGTCGTGAGATCGAAATCCTGGTTTGCCCGCTCGCCCGCGGCGACGCTCACCTCGCGCTGAATCGGGTCCAGTCCGGTATAGGCCACGAGCATCTGGTGCGCGCCCGCCGGCACCGCGGAAAGGACGAAACGCCCGGTGTTGTCGGTCAGTGTGGCCATCCCAAGCGCAGGAATTTCCACCCGCGCGCCTTCGAGCAAGTTGCCGGTCGCCGTGTTGCTCACCGTGCCCGTGATGAGCCCGGTTGCGATGCTTGGTTGAGCTGCGTTCGCGGTGAGGGCAGACCAGATTGCCAGCGCGCGGCAGCTCGCGACGAGTGATAGCTTTCTTTGTTTGTTCATCGGGTGGGGGAGCGAATGCAAGGGGCCGGTGGGGGAGCCGGAAGGTGGCATGGGAGGGTGTGGGAGGGTCGGGCGGGGCTGGCCTCGAACTGGGCTATGACAAATGACGAAGCACAGGCCACCGCGACCGCCACTGCGCCGCAAGGCATAAAACCGCGCCGGCGGCCATCTCTACAGCGCTGGTGCCGGGCGAAGATTCCTCGGGCGAGCGCCGCTTCCGTGGTTTCACGTACAAGCACGGCAAGGGCAGCAGGAGTCTTCAGCGTGGCGTGGAATGGCCCGCGCGCGGACTCATGCAAAGCGAGATTGCGATATCGCGCGAGAGAGCGGAGGGAGGGCAGAACGGCGCAAGGCGGTGGCAAACAAGCCGCGTATTGAAAGTATCGGTACGCGGAACGAAGTACGGCGGTAAGCATGACCGGCGGGACTGAATGGCATCGCCGTGCTGCAATCTCAGAATGCGCGCGTTCAACTCAGCATCGCCACCCCAGGCGCGCGGACCAACGGTCCTTGCGTGCGAGCGCATCGGCAAACAGCCGTTCGATGCGCGTTCATCGCGGCGCTCCGGGAGTATTGTTTTGGCTTTGGGGTGGCTCTCTTCGCGCTCCTCGCGGCTTCGCGTGAGCGACGAATTGGGAGGAAATGAGCGAATCGTCATCCAACAAGGCGGGAGCAAACCGCGTGAAACGGGAGGCGACGAAGAGCGCCGACATTCGATCTGCTCTCTGCTCCCATGCGTTCCTTGGGGTGCGCTACTTCAGGGTGCTCATGAAAAGACCGGAGGACGGGGTCAGACCGGAGGACGGGGTCAGGTTTTAAGTCTTTCAGTAGGCATTTGGGGTGCGGGCATGCACTGCCCTTGTGTCTGGCTCAACGTGCAGTGCTCCCATGACTGAAAAACTTGATTCTGCTGAAAAACCGTATCCAAAAATATAGTGCGCCAAAATGGCAGCCGGAAAACCGGCCTAGAATCGATTATCTCATGCCAAAACCATGTCGCGCATACCCCGATTTCTCGCCCGATTGGGGTTTTTCAGCAGAATCAAAACTTAAAGCCTGACCCCATCGCCCGCTCCTTGAGCAAGACCAATCCGACGATCCCGGCCCACAGGGACTTTGATGGTAACGTCACGCGCGAATCGACATGACCCTGCCGCGCGGAGCTGTCGACGCGAGATCTTGTGGCGCAGTTTGCGCGACCGATGGTCAGATGATCAAGCAGAGGGCGGACTTTGGCCCTGGGCGTTCAGGCAACGGGGCGTGGCTGATCTCGGCCGGTCGCTTCAAGGCGATCGACGCGATGCGTCGCCGCGCGCGGTTCGAGGCTTCGCATCCGGGCACGGTGGCGACCGAGAAGGGGAGGCGAAGAAGGGAGCCCGGGAAGAAGGCCGGTGATCGATTCAGTTCGTCGCACAGGGCGTCGATGGCGCGGCTGCGATGCGGAGAGCTGCGTTTGGTAACCATTCAGCATTGCACCGCAGAGGCGGGGAGCGGCGCAGAGGAGTCAGGAGAGGGATACGGGGCGGATGCCTTGCGCGAGGGTTGGCGCGTTGACGTCGGCATTTCCTCTCTGTGACCAGCTAAATAGTTACCGCGTTTGTCATGACGCTGTATTTACCTTTTTCCCTAAAACAATAGCCGAGCGCCGCCGCGCATTGGCGCCACTCTCTGAAGAGGAATGGTAAAGCATGAGGTCTTCTGCCCCCTCGTCGTTATCTTCGAGTCCCATCGGCCCTGGGTCCTCGGTGCAACGTTCGACCAAGAAGGTGACGGAGCCGCGCGACGGTGCGCGCTTCGTGCTTTCCAGTGAGCGCATGCTCCCAAATTCGCACAACACGCCATCCAGCTTTTCTGAGCGCGCGCGTTACGACTCGATCGCGTTTTTGATTCCCGACAATTTTTATCCGCCAAAATTGCGCGTTATTCTTTGGCCAGGTCGCATGGGATGGGCAGCCATGCCAGAAACATCCGTCAACAAACACGACAACTTTTTCGCGCGGAAAAACAAAATCAGGTTTTCCGGTGAGGAGATGCCTCCGTCGCCACCCGGAAATCTTGTTGGCCCGAAAAATCGAGATAAGCCTCAGTTCAGTGTCCTTGTTCCCAGCGCCGCGAATGCGGGACATTACGAGCGAGCGCTTGGCCTTGGTAAAAACATCAGCCATGTTTCTTACAAAACGATCTTCGGGTCCGGCTGCAAATTCGCACGAACGTCCAGTTTACGTGGGCCGCGCCTCTCAAGACGCGGGGATTGATTTGGCCGCGAGTTCGAGGGAGGCGTGATCCTGTCGCTACGAACAAACCATTCTCAGCTGCGAGCGGAGTAAATAGTCAACGGGGGGCGTAACCGAGTTCTCTTGCAGTCTCCATGATTTTAATTGCTTGCGCCGCCTGCTTTGGGCTTGGGGCACGCCCTCCTGACGCGAGCCGGCCAAGACTGAACGCCAACGAACGCTGCCAAGGCTGGAAGTGGCTGCGTTCTTTGGCCCACTTGGAAAGACCGAACCAATACTCCGCCGACAGCCCGCGCACCTGCGCAATCGTCGCCTGTCGCGCGGGGTTCGTTGACTCTTCCACCCGCAGTTCTTCCGGCTCGCCGAGCACATCGTCCCACCCCTTGGGCAGCACGACCGGGAACTCGACAAACTTCTCCCAACAATCCGGCTTCTTGCACCACTCGGTGATGTTTTTTCCTCCGGGAGGATGGGTCAGATATTCGCGAGCAGCATGAGCGATTGAATCGATCGCGCCGGTGATTTTCCCGGGCACCGCTTGCACCCGCCAAATATCGCCCAATGGCAGCCGGCGTCCGCTGCGGCGGACGAGGCAGGCGAGAGCATAGGCGACGATTTGAGCACGGTACCCCGGCAGGTTGTGCGCGCTCACGGTGCGTTCGGCACTCCGAAACAGGAGCGCTTTCGCCACGAGCTTCTGGAAATACCCCTCATCCACGACCGGCCAGCCATGTTCTTCGCGGCGGTCCGTCCAACGCCCAAAATTTTTCTCCGCGCCCAGACAGACCCAGTGCGGCAGCTCATCCCAGGCGTTCTCGAATTTCGCCAAATCCGTCTTCGTGAATTTCTGGGCCAGTGGATGCGCGTGCTCCCAATCCCGAATCTGCGCGTCTGTGCCAGCGCGCGCTTTGTCGTCGAGATACGACCCGCGTGCGCGTTCGTAATACCACCGGGTGCCACGCTCCAGCCCGCCGCCTGCCGGAGCCCAGATGGTGCGCGACAGCTCCTCGAGTTTGCGATGGAACGGACCATTCGCCGAAAAATCGGCGGTGTTCACCTTGTTCTGGCTGTTCGCGTAGAGAGAAATCAGCGGCACGAAGTCGGTGAGCAGTTCCGGGTCTGTCGCAACCGTGAGCTTCACCTGCACGACCAAGTGGGAGATATCGCGCTTATCTTTTTTCCATGCGTGGTAGATCGAGGCGCTGGTCTGACCCCCATTCACAATTTGGAAATCGGTGGCGCGCCGCAGGCGGAAGTGCCCGCTGCCCGCATCTTCGATATCGAGGGTGCGCGCCGTGGCGGAAAGTCCGTTGTTGTAGGCGAGAAACCGATGAGGCTCCGTCGCGATCGTTTCCTGTATGCCCTTGTTGATTTTTCCCCGCACCTGAAGAAACGATCGGACGTTTCGTTCCAGCAGCCGCGGCCCGTGATCCCCGTAGATGCGCGCCAGGACCGGCCCCGGCACGTAGGCCAGGAAGGTGCGATATTCCCCGGTGGCATCGGCGTAGCCGAGGCACGGCAGCGCGGCGCCGTAATCCCCGGCGAAATCCAAAGTGACGGTTTCACGGGCCCGCCCCGACGTATGAAACTGCCACAGCTTTTCCAGATCCCAGACCGAGTACCGCACGTCGAGTCCGGCCACCGGCGTATCGGGCAGCGGCACCCGATCCATTTTTGCCACGCCATCGGTGAGCAGGAAGAGCCGCACCGAGCTGAGGGCATCGCGTTGTTCGTGGATGCGGCGGGCGAGATCGAACGCCTCGTGGGACTCCTCGATTTCGCGGTGAAAACCGGCCGCGGCGCGTTGGAGAAATCCGCGCAGCCACTCGAAATGTTCAACAATCTCCCCGCGTGGCGTCGACTCGACGCCGCCGGTGCCGTGATAACGGCAGACGAACAAATCGAGCGTCGCGCCGTCTCCCGCGAAGCTGAAGCCGTTCAACTTCGCCGCGGGTGAACCTTTTCTTCCCGGCCACCGTCCGCAGCACACCTCCGTGTCGCTCGTCTCGTTCGCCTCGCTGAGATGCTCCAGGGTGAGCTCGGCGAACGATTCCTCCCGCAATTCGGCCCGATCGGCGCACCGGGCCAGAACCTCCTGATGATGGTGAAGGGCAAATTCTTCGCGAGTCATGGCGGGAAATCATTTCGCAGCGCGGCCACCATCTTTGCGCCATCGACGGCGAAACGCCCGCACGCCTCGATCGCCAGGCCATACGTGACAGCGCCGACTCCGCGTGCGAGGTCGCCTTCGACAATGGCGGGAAACCCGCGCTTCACCCGAAAGCTTCGCTGGGAACGCACCACATAACCGCGGCCGAGATAGCGCGGCGCATGTGCGTCGTGATACCCGGCGGCCAGGAGCGAATCCTCAAACGATTCCCGGCCGGCGGCGTCTGCGGCGATTGCCGAGCGGACGGCCGTCACCAAGGCGGGCAGGGATTCGCCGCGCCCCTCGCGAACGTTGAGCGCGACGACGTGCAGGAACAGCGCCGCCCAGTTCGACGGATCGAGCTGACGTTCGCTCGAAATACGCACGACTTGCGGCTGTTTTGCGACCGTGGTTTTCACCTCGAGCGCGCCGCTGGAAAACTGAAAATCCTGATGAGCCTTTCCCGGCCCTTTCCAACCCGCGGTCGCGGCCACCCCGAGCGATGGAATCAACATGTCGCGCAAGACGTGCAACTCGCCCCAAAGTCCCCGCTGCGCCTCGTCGGTGAGGCCATCAAGCGATGCGGCGAGAAATTTTTGCCAGCGCGCAAGCTGGCCGAGAAATGCCTGCGCTTGCTCTTCATCTGTGGTGGCGCCGGTGATACGCCGAACTAGATCTTCAGCCAACGTCGCAAACACATCCGCGAAACGTGGCTCTTTCAGCAACACGCCGAAGTGAGCGCCGCCCTCAATCTCAACGGCTATTGATTCAAGACCGCGGCAACGTGGCCAGCGCCGCCGCGGCGGAATTCTTCCGGGCGGAAGTCGGAGCAGAATTGCGCGGGCGCGGGTGCCGCCGTGAAGTGCAACGAAAAGCGGGCAATCCATCTCGGGTCGTGAAAGTCGTATCAACCAGCCGGGCAGCGTGGATTGATCCGCTTCCATAGCATTCCAGAGCTCTTCAACCCTCATCTTCGTAGTCATCGTCCCGAAACGTCGCCTGCCACACCTTGTTCACCTTGTAGTCAACTGCGCGGGCGGTGTCGCTCGAGGGAAAGCTGAAGGCCAACCCCACAAAAGGTTCATCGACTGCCCAGCTCGCAACGCCTCTCGGTAACAGAGGATATATAGTAAGCAGCCCATGGGTCTTCGGACGGAGTTGGCGTCCCACCTCCCCCCCGGGGGGGGGGGGGGGTGGGGAAAGAACGAAACAAAAAAAAAACACGCGGAGGGGGGGCAGAAGGGGGAGGAAAGAGA
>JBBRCR010000083.1:0-21455 GCA_038204695.1 Opitutales bacterium
CCCCCGCTCAAGGTCTCCCTCGCCGACGATTCAGCCGTCGTGCGGAAGACGCTCGCAGAGCTGCTGGGCACCATTGCGCACGTCGAAATCAGCGGTGAGGCCGACAATGTCGTTGAAGCGATCGACGCGATCCGCGCCGGCCAGCCGGACGTCGTAATCCTCGACATCAACCTCCATAGCAGTCGGTCTTCCGTCCCTACACCATGAATACTTCTCCGAACAAAATCCAAATTCGGACCCTGATCGTCGAAGATTCCGAAACCGACGCGGAACTAATGGTGCGCGAGTTGCAGCGCGCCGGTTTGGAAATCGAAAGCATCCGGGTCGACACGGCCTCGGCCCTGCAGGGAGCGCTCGGAAATCAGACCTGGGATGTTGTGCTTTCCGACAGCCAGATGCCTGGGTTTAGCGGCAAGGCAGCGCTTGCCATCGTCAAGGCCGCCGCCCCGGACCTGCCGTTCATCCTTGTTTCGGGCACAGTGGGCGAGGAAGCCGCCGTCGCGGCCTTGCACGCTGGGGCCGACGATTATTTGATCAAAGGCCGGCTGGCCCGGCTGGGGCCGGCAGTCTCCCGGGTGTTGCAGGCGGCCGAACACCAGCGGGCGCGCCGAACGTCCGAGGAACGGTTCCGGGATATCGCCGAAACCGCCGGTGATTGGATCTGGGAAGTCGATGCCCGCGGGCTCTACACCTTTGCCAGCCCGGCGGTGGAGAGAATCCTCGGCTACACGCCTGACGAGATCATCGGCCGCAAGCATTTCTATGATCTCTTCTCTCCGGACATTCGCGCGGAAGTGAAAGAAGCCGCGTTCGCGAGGTTCGTCGCCAAGCAGACGATCCGGAATCTGGTGAATTCAAACCTGCACAAGGATGGCCGCATCGTGATTCTCGAAACGACCGCGGTGCCCGTGCTGGACAAAGGCGGCCTGCTGCTGGGTTATCGCGGTGCCGATACCGACATCACCGAGCGCCGGCGGGTGGAGGAGAAACTCAAGGCGCAGACGGAGCTCCTCAACAAAGCCACTGATGCCATTTATACGCGCAAGCTGGACGGAGTCGTCACCTATTGGAACAAGAGTGCCGAGCGTCTTTACGGCTGGACCCAAGCGGAGGCAGTTGGCCGAAAAATCACCGACCTCAACCTGAAGGAGGTCGACGCCAACGCCGAATTACACTCCACCTTGATCGAAGATGGCAGCTGGATGGGCGAACGACAACAAGTCAACAAGACCGGCCAGAAACTGGATGTCCTCGTCAGGCTGACCGTGATGGCCGAAGAGAATGGCGGGCCGATGTCGATCTTCGCCATCGTCACCGACATCACCGAAAAGAAGAAACTCGCCGAGCAGTTACTCCGCGCGCAGCGGCTGGAGAGCATTGGGATGCTCTCGGCCGGCATTGCGCATGATATCAACAACGTCCTCGCACCAATCGGCATGGCGGCGTCGCTCCTGCGCCGACACCTCTCCGAAAGCGCCGACCTGCGGTTGCTCGAGATACTCGAGAAATGCAGCGAACGCGGGGCCGGACTGGTGCGCCAGATCCTCGGCTTCTCGCGCGGAATTGGTGGCAAGCCTCAACTCGTGCAGATGGAAACACTTGCTCCGCGATGTGGCCAATCTCATCACCGCGACTTTTCCCAAGTCCATCGTCGTCGATGAGGACACTCCCCGTGACCTTTGGCCGATCCATGCCAACCCCACGCAAATCCACCAGGTGCTGCTGAACCTCTGCGTGAACGCCCGCGACGCCATGCCGTCTGGCGGCACGCTCCGCCTGCGCGCGGAAAACTGCGTGCTCGACGCGGCGTCCGCGGCTCGGATCGATGGAGCGAGGCCCGGAGCGTGGCTCGTGCTCCACGTCGAGGACACCGGCACGGGCATCCCGCCCGAGATGCTCCCCCGGATTTGGGACTCGTTCTTCTCCACCAAGCCGGCCGACAAAGGCACCGGCCTTGGCCTGTCCACCGTGCGCGGCATTGTCGAAACGCATCACGGATTCATCACGCTGCAAACCGAGCTGAACTACGGCACCACGTTTCGAGTGTATCTACCCCCGGAGGAATCCGCCGTGGCGGGCGACGCCCGCGCCAGTGCGCCTTCCGCCGGTTCTGGCCGCGGTGAACTCATACTGTTCGTCGACGACGAGGTATTAATCCGCGACACGGCCGACGCCATTCTGCGGGATGCGGGCTATCGCGTCGTCACGGCTGCCGACGGCTATGAGGCCACCGCGCGGTTTGAAGCGCGGGCCGCCGAGATCGCCCTGATCATCACCGACCTCGACATGCCGAACGTCGACGGCGAGACCCTGGCCAGCGCGATCCACGTCTTCTATCCTGCCTTGAAGATTCTGGCGATAAGCGGCTTGGCAAGCCGCGGCATGAAGAAAAAGACGCTGGATTTCGCCAGCGCCTATTTGGCGAAACCGTTCACCGCCCAAGCGCTGTTGCACTCCGTCGATCAACTGCTGCACGGGAAAACCACTCCAGCCTAAACCCGCACCGCACTATGGCTCGCATCCTGATTATCGACGACGACGAGACCTTTCGCACCACCCTCCTTGCATTACAACAAACCCATTTCCGTGGGCGACGATGCCGTGGCGCCTCCGAAACCGCTCTTCAGTCGCCGGGCGTTTCTCAAAAAGGGAGCCGTCGCCGTCGTTGCCAGTCAGTTCGCGGTGCCGATGATTCGCGCGGCGGCCCGCACCAAGCTGCGCGTGCTGGGCACGCATGTGACGTTGCTGGAGGAAATCCGCCAGCAAGCCCAGGCGGACCTCGGCATTGATCTCGAGTTTTCCCCCGGAGGGGATCCCCAGATTTTGCACCAAGCCTCCACCCGGCCCGACTCGTTTGATGTTTATGAGCAGTGGTCCAACAGCATCAAGGTGCTGTGGCGGGCGGGCAGCATTCAAGCCCTCGATGTGGGCAGGATTCGCCATTGGGATGAGATCAATGGCCTGAGCAAGACCGGGCGCCTGACGCCCGGGGCGCGCCTGGGCGCCGGCGATTCGCCCCACAAGATTCTGTTTGTGCAGCCCGGCGGCAGCTTGGGGCCCGGCGCCTCGGAGCAGATCAGTTTTCTTCCGTACGTGCACAACGCCGATTCGTTTGGCTACAACGCGGCGCAAATCCCCCGGGGCATTCCCTACGAGACCGAGAGTTGGGCGTGGCTCTTCGATGAGAAATACCGGGGCCGGGTGGCGCTGATCAATGAACCCAGCATCGGGATATTCGATGCCGCCCTCGCCGCCCGGGCCAAGGGATTGATGGATTTCGCCGATATCGGAAACCTCACCCGCCTGGAAATCGACCGCCTGATTGCGATTCTGCTGACCTACAAGAAGCGCGGTCATTTCCGCGGATTCTGGTCGTCCGTGCCCCGGTCGGTCGAACTGATGGCCAGCGGGGAAGTGGTGATTGAAAGCATGTTTTCTCCGGCGGCGTCGGAACTCAACGGGATGGGCGTGCCCTGCATCTACGCGGCACCGAAAGAAGGCTATCGCGCCTGGCATGGCGTGATGTGCCTTTCCGCGCAGACCACCGGGGCGGTGCGGGATGCGGCTTACGCGTATATGAACTGGTGGCTTTCCGGCTGGCCCGGCGCGTTCATCGCCCGCCAGGGTTACTATATTTCCAATCCCCAACGCGCCCGACCGCTGATGAAGCCGGAGGAATGGGACTATTGGTATGAAGGCAAACCCGCCGCGATTCCCTTGTATGGCACCGACGGCAAGCTTTCCGTGGCCAAAGGGGAAACGCGCAACGGCGGCAGTTACACCCGGCGCTTCGAGAACGTGGCGGTCTGGAATACCGTCCTGGACCAATATGAATACCTGCTGCTGCGCTGGAAGGAACTCCTGCTCGGCTGACCCATGATCTCGAAATATTTCATGCGGTTCTCGCTCAAGCAGCGCATCTATCTGGGACACGCGCTGCTGGTGGCGCTCTTTGCGCTCGTGACCAGCACGGCGATTTTCGGATTCTTTCAAACGTATCGCCGGATGGCGGCCCTGACGAAGATCAGTCATCAGCAACTGCTCCAGCAGGAAATTTCCCAGGGCGTGATCGGCATCGCCAACGAAGTCCAGCGCTTTACCTACGAGGGTCATGCCTCCGCCGTCGAGCGCGTCAGCCTGCTCAATCAAAGCCTCCAGAACCAGTTCGTGGAAATCCGCCGCACGGCCGCCAGCCCCGAGATGAAAAGGCTCCTCCCGAAAATGGAAGAACATCTGGCCATCTTCAACCGCACGTTCCAGACGGTGATCGGGGAAAGGACGCTCCGCACGAAACTCATCGAAGAGGCGCTGCCCCAGGCGCGGGACGCGATCAATGAGGCGTTCAACTCGTTGGAGAAGGATGCCACGATCGATTCTTCGGTGCCACGCGATTATCGGCTCCATTTTTTGGAAGCGCGGGCGGATCTCTTCCGCTATTTCGAGGTGTTGGAGTCCAAGAACTTGGATTCCGCGGAGAGAAGCTTGAGCACGCTGCAAACCGACCTCGAAGCGTTGGAGCGGCGGAAGGGCCAGGCGTCGCCCGCACTGGCCCAGGCCAGGGTGGCGGCCGACGCCTACCACAAAGCCCTGCGGCGCGCGGTGCAGGCGACCCAGGGTTACCTCTACCTGACCGATGTGGTCATGGCCGGCGAGGTCGCGGAATTCCTCTACAAAAGCGACAAGCTGCGCTCCATCTCGGCGGATTACGCGCAACGTGGTTACGCGAAGGCCAGGTCGTCCATGACCCGGGCGATGATCGCTCTCGTGGTCACCTTCCTGTTCGTGTTCGTGCTCGCGCCCATTTTCGCCATTCGCCTTTCCGCCAGCATCGTCGAGCCGATTGCGCGGATCACCCGCACATTCCGGGCTTTGGCGGCGGGCGAAACCCTTTCCCATATCCCGGGCGGCGACTTGAAACACGAAATGGGCGAACTCGCCCGCGCCGCCGAAATCTTCCGGCAGAAAAATCAGGAGGCTCAGGAGCTGCGGCTGAAAACCGAGGCCGCCGAAGCCGCCAACCGCGCCAAGGGTGTTTTTCTGGCCAACATGAGCCACGAACTGCGCACGCCGCTCAACGCCATCCTCGGCTATTCTCGTCTGATGCGGGCCGACGCATCCGTGTTAGCGGAACAGCGTGGGATGCTGGATATCATCAACCGCAGCGGCGAACACCTGTTGAATCTGATCAACAGCGTCCTGGACATGGCCAAGATCGAAGCCGGGCGCGTCGTCCTGGAGGTCGCGCCGTTCGATCTGCGAGCCACCGTGCACGACATCGCCGAACTGATGCGCCAGCGGGCCGAAGCCAAGGGCCTGCGATTGGAGTTGGAACTGGCCGCCGACTTGCCGGCGGTCTTCCAGGCCGATGAGGTCAAGCTCCGGCAGGTGCTCATCAACCTCGTGGGTAATGCCATCAAGTTCACCGCGCAGGGCAGCGTAACACTGCGGCTGCGGCACGGTCCGGGCGACCGGCCATCATGCTGCCGGCTCGTGATCGAGGTGGCCGACACCGGTGCGGGCATCGCCGCGAAAGACCAACCGCACATTTTCGAGCCCTTCATCCAACTGGGGGAGAAGGCTCATCAGAAAGGGACCGGACTGGGCCTGACCATCGCGCGCCAATTTGTGGAACTGATGGGCGGCACGATTGGGGTCGAGAGCGCTCCGGGCCGGGGATCGACCTTCCGCGTCGAGCTGCCGCTGGAGCGGGGGGAGGCCTTTGTGCTCACGCCGACCAGAGCCAGAGACAGGGGTCCCGCCCGGCTGGCCTCGGGTCTGCCTGAATACCGAATTCTGATCGTCGAGGACCAGCGGGACAACTGGATGTTGTTGCGCCAGCTGATGGAGCAGACGGGATTTCAGGTCCGGGTGGCCGAGAACGGCGCAGAGGGCGTCGCGGCCTTCCAGACGTGGCAGCCGCATTTCATCTGGATGGACTGGCGCATGCCGGTGATGGACGGGTTGGAGGCGACCCGTCGGATTCGGACGCTGGCGGGAGGACGCGGAGTGAAGCTCGCGGTCCTTTCCGCCTCTGTGTTGAAGGAAGAGCGGGAGGAAGTGCTGGCGGCCGGCGCGGACGATTTCGTGGCCAAACCGATTCAGTTCGATCAACTCTACGACTGCCTCGCGCGGCATCTCGGCGTGACGTTCGTCTTCGACGAACCGGTGGCGGCCGCGACCACGGGACCAGGGGTGAACCTGGAGGCCGCAGCTCTGGCGGCATTGCCGCTGGCGCTCCGCAACGAACTCGCGGCCGCCGTGGTGAGCCTCGATGCCACCCGGATTGCCGGAGCGATCCAACGGGTGGCGGAGTTGAACCACGCGCTTGGCAGCGCGCTGAAACACCATGCGGACCAGTTCGAATGCACCGTTATCCTACGAGCCTTGAAAGATGAGACCCCAAAATGAACAACGAAGCCAATGCCGTGACCAGTTAGGTGGATAACCAATGCTTTGGAAATGTAGTTTCTCAGGAGCCCCCACACCAAAACAAGTTTTGGCCCCGACTCGAAGAAACAGTTTTCTTTGTTTATCAAAGGTTTACAAAAGCTGTTTCTCAGGAGTCACTTCCAATCCCAAACCCGCCACTCCTATGAAAACCGATTCCCGAAACAAAGGTCCCGCCGGCCTTGGCTCGAGGGTCCCCTGGCTGTTGCTCGCGGGCTGCGCCTGTTCCTGCCTCGGTGCCGTTGCGCCAGAGCCGAAGGTGCGCAACCTCGCCGACCTGAGTCTAGAGGAGTTGATGGAGATCCCTGTGGAGTCGGTGGTCAGTGCGTCGAAATATGAGCAGAAAATCACCCGCGCGCCGACCGCGGTGACCATTGTCACCCGCGAAGAGATCGCGGCCTTCGGCCACCGCACCCTCGCCGATGTGTTGCGCAGCGTGCGCGGTCTCTACGTCTCGGATGACGGCAATTACTCCTACCTCGGCGCCCGCGGTTTTCTCCGGCCCGGGGACTACAACACCCGCGTGCTGGTGTTGATCGACGGCCACCGCATGAACGACAACATCTACGACGCCGCCTACCTTGGACACGAAAACACGATTGATGTGGATATGATCGAACGGGTGGAGGTCGTGCGCGGCCCCAGTTCGTCGATTTATGGCAGCAGTGCATTCTTTGGGGTCGTCAACCTCGTGACCAGGCAGGCGGCGCTGGTCGACGGAGCGGAGATAGCCAGCGAAGCGGGCAGCTTCGGCACCTACAAAGGCCGGTTCAGTTATGGCAAGCGATTCGCGAGCGACTCGGCGCTGTTTCTGTCCGCGGTCTACTACCGGAGCGACGGACGGGCCCAAATCTACTATCCGGAGTTCGACCAACGCACCAGCCCCGACCCGCGGGCCGCCAACAACGGCATCGCGCAAAACGCGGATGGTGAGACTGCGGCCAGTCTGTTCAGCAGTTTCCGATACCGGGACCTCACGGTGTCCGGTTTCCTGTCCACCCGGGAAAAGACGGTTCCCACCGCGTCCTTCTATACCGTGTTCAACGACAGTCGGGCGAAAACCACGGACAACCGCGCCTACCTCGACGTCAAATTCGACCACGCATTCAGCCCGGACGTGCGCCTGCTCGCGCGGGCCTACTACGATTTTTACTACTACCACGGTGACTATCCGTATGAATACGCTGAACCGGGCATGCCTTCGGATATTGCGTTCTCCAAGGACGAGACCCGCGGCGAATGGACCGGCACCGAATGGCAACTGACCTCGACCATGGGGGGCCGCCACACCGTGGCGGTCGGCGCGGAGTTTCGGGAAAATCTCCGCCAAGAACAGCTCGCCTACGATGACACGGTGCCGCGCAACTACACGGTGGTGGACGAGCACACCAGCCGGACGCTCGCGCTCTATGCCCAGGGGGAGTTTCGGCTCCATCCCCGACTGGTGTTCAACGCCGGCCTGCGGTACGACGGCTATTTCGACAGTTTCGGCGGCACCTTGAACCCACGTCTCGGACTGATCTACAACCCGCAGGAACGCACAACAGTCAAACTGCTCTACGGACAGGCCTTCCGGGCGCCGAACGCCTACGAGCGCTATTACTACTCGAATCAGCACCTCGTGGATCTCATCCCGGAGAAAATTCACACCTACGAGTTCACGGCTGATCACTATTTCACGCAGCGCTTTCGTCTGGGTGCCTCGGCTTTTCGCTACAATGTCAGCAAGCTGATCACGCAGGTGGCCACGCCGGAGGGAGCCATCTATTTCTCCAACCTGAATCGCGCCGAATCAACCGGCCTGGAGCTTGAAATGGAGGGGAAATATGCCTCCGGACTGCGGCTGCGCACCAGTTACGTCCTGCAGCGGACCAAGGACGGGACCACGGGCGAGGAATTGACCAGCTCCCCACGGCAGATGGCCAAGGCCGGCCTCATCTATCCTATCCTCCGGGATCAGTTCACGGCCGGACTCGAACTGCAATACCAGGGAAGGCTCCGCACGCTTTCCGGCCGGGAGGTGGATGGGTTTCTGCTGGGCAACCTCACACTCAGTACGCGCCCGCTCGCCCATGGTTTCGAGTTCTCGGCGAGCGTCTACAACCTGTTCAACACCGGCTATGGCTATCCGGGCGCCGAGGACCACGCCCAGGACATCCTACCACAGCCTGGTCGCAGCTTCCGCTTCAAGGTCGGCTACAAATTTTGAACCGATCCAACGCCAACGCCCAACCGATCCTCCGCTCCACCCCCTTGAACGGGAAAACCCGGCCTGCGGCCCCGATCATGTCAGCCTCCTTCCCCAATCTCCTCGTCTCTCTTCTGCCCCGTGCCGTTGGATTCTGGCGCGCCTGTTGGTGCGGTTTGCTCTTCGCCGGAGTCAGTCTGCTTCGGGATCAGGCGGAGGTGACCAAGGAATATCAGATCAAAGCGGCCTTCCTGTATAACTTCACCAAATTCGTCGAGTGGCCGGCCGACCACTTCGCCACGGCCGACGCTCCGATTGTCATCGGCGTGCTGGGAAAGAATCCATTCGGCGATGAATTGGGAAACATCGTGCAGGGCCGCAAAGTAAACGGTCGCGCCATCGTCATCACGGCGGTCGTGTCCGCCACCGAGGTGGCCGCCGTCGATCTGGTGTTTGTGGCCGCCGGGGAGGAACCGCGGCTCGAAGGTCTCGTCGCCGTGCTACATGCGCATGGGGTGCTCACCGTGGGCGAGTCCCCACGTTTCGTGGCGCTCGGTGGCATCATCAATTTCGTCCTCGAAGGGGACAAGATCCGCTTCGAAATCGACACGGCGGCGGCGGAGCGCAGCGGGTTGAGGCTCAGCTCCCAACTGCTGAAACTGGCCGCAGTGGTGCGGAGGAAAAACTAGGAGCCGCCATGCACCCGTTCCGCAACCTGCCCATCGGCCGCAAACTCACTCTGATCACGGTGCTGATCAGCGGGGTGGCGCTCCTCGTCGCCTGTGTGGCGTTTGCGATCTACGAACAATCGGTTTTCCGCCGGACCATGGCGCGCGATTACAGGATCATGGCGGACATGTTCGACGACAACGTGGCGGCCGGCCTGGCGTTCAACGACGAGGCCGCGATGGCTCGGGTGCTCATGACTCTGAGCGCCGACGGGCGCATCCTCGCCGCGGGCGTTTACAGCAAAACCGGCGCGCTCGCGGCCCACTTTCAACGAGCCGACTTGAAGGCGGACTTCGCCTTTCCGAAGGCGCAGGACACCAGCCAGACTTTCAGGTCGGACCGACTGGAAACGTTTAAGAATATCCCGCTCGCGGGCGAGGACATCGGCATCGTTTACCTTGCGACCGATTTGGACGAACTCCACGCGCTGGTGTGGCGTTACGTCATCGTCGTCGTCGCGCTGTTGGTGGGATGCTCGCTTGTCGCACTGCTGCTCGCCACGCGGCTGCAAACGATCATCTCCGGGCCCATCGTCGAACTGGCGAAGACCGCAGCCCTCGTCGCGACCGGGCGGAACTATTCGGTGCGGGCCGTCAAGCAGGGCGACGACGAAGTCGGGCGCCTGGTCGACGGCTTCAACTCCATGCTCGGCCAAATCGAGGCGCGCGATGCCGATTTGCAAGCCGCGCACAGCACCTTGGAGAAACGCGTCGAGGCCCGCACCAGCGAATTGCGCTCCGCCAAGGAGGCCGCGGAAGTCGCGAACAAAGCCAAGAGCGTGTTTCTCGCCAACATGAGCCACGAACTGCGCACGCCGTTGAACGCCATCCTCGGGTTTTCCAACCTGATGCATGCCGACGCCGCCGCGTCCGCCGACCAGCGCAGAACCCTCGATATCATCAACCGCAGCGGCGAAAATCTGCTGAGCCTCATCAACAGCGTGCTGGACATGGCCAAGATCGAGTCCGGACGCACCAACATCCAGAGCACGCCGTTTGATGTGCGCGCCATGATGCGGGACATCGCCAACCTCATGCGCCAGCGGGCCGAAACCAAGGGCCTTCAATTGGGGTTGGACCTGCCCGCGGACTTGCCGGTGACGGTGCAGGCAGATGAATCCAAACTCCGGCAGGTGGTCCTCAACCTCGTCGGCAACGCCATCAAGTTCACTGCGCAGGGCGGCGTGACGCTGCGGCTGCGCGCCCGGCCCGCGGACCGCTCCGAACGCCTGTGGCTGACCGTCGAGGTGGAGGACACCGGCGAGGGGATCGCGGCGGAAGACCAGCAGCGCATCTTCGAGCCGTTCGTCCAAGTCGGCCCCGGGTCCGAGCAGAAAGGGACCGGCCTGGGCCTGACCCTCACGCGCCAGTTTGTGCAACTCATGGGCGGCGTGATTCGCGTCGAGAGCGCGCCGGGCCAGGGATCGAAATTCCACGTCGAGTTGCCGGTCGGGCGGGCGGAAACCGCCGCGCTGGCTTCGGTCGCGGGCAGAGAGACGGGCGTGGCCCGTCTGGCCCCAGGTCAGGCCGAGTATCGGATTCTGATTGTCGAAGACAACGTGGAGAACTGGATGTTGTTGCGCCAACTGCTCGAACAGGCGGGTTTCCTGGTGCGCGTGGCCGGAAACGGCGCGGACAGCATCGAGGTTTTCCAGTCGTGGCGGCCCCACTTCATCTGGATGGACTGGCGGATGCCGGTGATGGACGGGCTGGAGGCGACCCGTTGCATCCGGTCACTGGCGGGCGGGCGCGAGGTGAAGATCGCGGCGTTCTCCGCGTCGGTGTTCAAAGGGGAGCGCGATCAGGTGCTGGCCAGCGGAGCGGACGATTTCGTCTCCAAACCGATTCAGTTCGAAAGCATCTATGACTGTCTGGCGCGGCATCTCGGGGTGCGCTTCATTTCTGAGGTGGTCGGGCTGCCCGCCGCCGCGGAGCCGGATGAGCCGCTGCGGCCGGAAGCGTTGGCAGCCCTGCCGCCGGAGTTGCGCGGGGAACTGGCCGACTCCCTGGTGAGCCTCGACGCGACCCGGATTGGTGCGACGATTCGCCGGGTTACCAAACTCGACCCCGCATTGGGCGGCGCGCTGGCGCACCATGCCGACCGGCTGGAATATACCGCCATCCTGAAAGCTTTGAAGACAGGAACATCTCACCCGTGAACTCTCATCCCTCAACCGTGAACCCTCCACCTTCAGTCATCCCCGGCGGTAAAGGCGTCATTCTCGCGGTCGACGACACCCCGGCGTCGCTGAAACTGTTGGCCGATACCTTGACCGGCGCAGGATATCAGGTGCGTCCGGCGGACAGCGGGGAGTTGGCGCTGGCCTCTGTCGCGGCCAGTCCGCCGGAATTGATCCTGCTCGACATCCGCATGCCGGGCCTCGACGGCTTTGAGGTGTTCCGGCGGCTCAAGGCGCAGGAGAACAGCCGCTCCATCCCGATCGTATTCATCAGCGCGAGCAGGGAAGTCGAAGAACGGGTGATGGGCTTGAAGCTGGGGGCCGTGGACTTCATCACCAAGCCCTTCCAACGAGAGGAATTGCTGGCGCGGGTGGAAACACACCTGGCACTGAGCCAGGCGCGCACCCGGCTCGAACAACAGGGCGTCGCCCTGCGGCTGGCCAATGAGCAACTCCAGAAAGATATCACCGAGCGCAAGCAGATGGAAGTGAAGCTGCGGGAGACCAGAGCAATTCTCCAAGCGGCGTTGGACCAGAGCACCGCAGGTATAGCGGTGGCCAGCGCCCCCGACGGCAAGTTGCAGTACGTCAATGATGCGGGATTATTGATCCGCGGTGGCAGCCGTGAGTCGATTGTGGAGGGCGTGGGAATCGATCGCTACGTGGAAAGTTGGCGGCTCCTTGATCTTGATGGCACCCCGCTGAAGACCGAACAGGTCCCGCTTGCGCGGGCGGTGATGTTTGGCGAAACAAACCGCCGGGAATTCATCATCCGCAGAGAAGACGGTGATGACCGGGTGGTACTGGCCACTGCCGCTCCGATCAGGGATGAGAAGGGAGTGGTCACCGCCGGCATCGTAGTCTTCCTCGACATCACCGAGCGCAAGGCATCGGAGGCGGCGCTGCGCCACGCGGAAGAAAAATACCGGGTGATTTTTGAAAACGCCCTCGAAGGGATCTACCAGACCACGCCGGAGGGAACCTTCCTGGCCGTCAACCCAGCCGTGGCCCGGATTCTCGGCTACGCTTCGCCCGAGGAACTTATGCGCGAGCGCCACGACATCGCGCAACAGGGCTATGCTGACCCGCGCGACCGGGAGGAATTCAAGCGCCGGATCGAGACTGACGGCGCCGTCAACGGCTTCGAGTATGAAGCCTGGCGCAAGGACGGCAGCAAGGTCTGGGTGTCCGAAAACGCCCGCACCGTGCGCGACCCGGCCGGTCGTGTGATATATTACGAGGGGTCCATGGAAGACATCACCGCCCGCAAGCAGGCGGAAGCGGACCGGCTGACTCTGGGCAAGCTGGAGTCCACCGGCGTTCTGGCGGGTGGCATGGCCCATGATTTCAACAATCTGCTCACGGTCATTCTTCTCAACTTGGATCTCGCCCGGTCCGGCCGAGGCTCCGGAGTTCAGGTGACGGACTGCCTACAGCGAGCACAGCAGACCACATTGGCGGCTCAGAAACTGACCCAACAACTCCTCACCTTTGCGCGAGGCGGGGAGCCGGTCACGCGGCTGGCCGACCTCGGCTCGTTACTGCGTGAATGGGTCCAATATGGCCTGAGCGGCTCTGCGGTAGCGGGTCGGTTTACTTTTGACCGGGATCTCTGGCTGGCAGAAGTCGACGAAGGCCAGTTCGGGCAGGTGATCCGCAACCTGGTGCTTAATGCGCGGGAGGCGATGCCCCAAGGCGGCGTGGTGTCGATTCGGGCGGAAAACGTCGTATTAGGGGCTGACAACAGCCCGCCATTGCCGCCGGGGGACTACCTGCAGGTGAGCGTCACCGACGATGGAGGCGGTATTCCGCCGGAGGTGCTCCCGAAGATCTTTGATCCGTATTTCTCAACCAGACAGCGGGGTGTGCAGAAGGGCATGGGGCTGGGGCTGACGATCTGCCATTCCATCATCCAGAAACACCGGGGCGCGATCACGGTGGAATCAGTGCCGGGAACGGGGACGACCTTCCATGTCTGGTTGCCCGCTCGTCGCGAACAGATGCCACTCGAAGAAGCGAAACCTGCCTCGGTGGAAAGCGGACCGCGATCAGGCAGGATTCTGGTGATGGATGACGAAGAGAACATCAGAAACGTGATGGCGCCGACGCTCGAGCTCATGGGCTATACAGTGTCAGTGGCGGCAGACGGCCAGGAGGCCGTTGATCTCTACGGAAAGGCCAGGCAAGCCAGCCAATCCATTGATCTCGTTATTCTCGATTTGACGGTGAAAGGTGGGATGGGAGGCTTGGAGGCAGTGCGCCAGCTGCGTAGCATGAACCCGGCGATCAAAGCCGTGGTGATGAGCGGATATGCCGACAATAAGGTTCTCCAGGAATACGAGCACCATGGCTTCAGGGGCGCGCTTCAGAAGCCTTTCACAGCCGAGACGCTCAGGGCTGTTCTTGACCGGGTCTTGGGAGCGCCGATGTGAAAGCCTGATTCCATACGAAACCATGGAGACAAACTCATGACCGCATCCTGTACGCCCGCTGTGCCTATGGCCGGCACGCGCGCCTCCACGCGAAGCCGCCCTCCCGTGCGTTCCCACGCAATCGCGGCCTCACCCCAGGGCGTCGGCAACGTGGCGCGGGCACGGGCGACGGCGCCGAGCGACGGCGGCCGAAACCGGAAATGCGCCGTGGCGTCCCCCCGCGGTTCGGCCAGGGCCAGGCCGGCAACCCAGCGGTAAGCTATGCACCGACAGACCCGAGCATCGGGTGATTGTGGGAATTCATGCCGCCACCCGTGAGCAACTCCCAGCGCTCCCAGAGCGTCGTGGCGCCATTGGCGAGCATCCAACCCCACCCGGGGTAAGTCGTCTGCGTGGCGATCGCCACCGCGATTTCCGCGTGCCCTTCGGCCGAGAGCACCTCGAGGAGGTATTTCGTGCACAGGTTGCCGGTGGTGAGATGGTAGTCGTGCCGGGCGACTTCGCGCACGAGCGACGCCACGACACGTGGGCGCAACTCCGCGGGGACGAGATCGAGGTATAATGCGATCGCGTTGCACGCCTGGTCGCCGGACCCGTAGCCGTCAATCGCTTCGTCCCAGAACGTCCGGTGAAAGGCGGCGCGAATGCCGGCCGCACGTGCGCCGTAAGCCGCCTGATCCTCGCCCCGCCCAAGCACGCCAGCGATCTGCGTGAAGAGGCGCGCCGCATGGAAATAGTACGCCGTCGAGATCAACTCGCCCGGCGTCTTCGCCGAGATCGCACCCGAGCCGATGCTGCCTTCAACCGCCTCGCCCGCGGGCGGCGCCCAGTCGCCGTAGCGGCTGAAGTGCACAATGCCGTCGCGCGCCTGGGCCGTCAGGTGGTCAACCCAGCGGCGATACCCGTCGTAGTGGCGTTCCAGGATCCGGGTGTCGCCACCGTGTTGGTGCAGCAGCCACGGAATGAGCAGCCAGGCAACACTCGGCCGGGCCACGGTCGAAATTCCGGTGATGCAGGATCTCGGCGCCGAGTTCGACCGGCTGCGCACGGATCTACAGAGCGTTTCATCGCTGTTTCGGGCGCAGCCGGAGCGGGCGGTCGCGCGACTATGGGACATCCTGTGGCGGCTCGTGCCAGTCGAGGTGTCGAAACCCGGCGATGCGCCCCACCGGCACCCGATCGTCGCTGGCGCGATGGCCCACATCGATCTGCACCTTGCCGACCGGATCGAGGTCAGTGTGCTCGCGCGCACCGTGGGAGCGTCGCAGACCCATCTGAATCGGTTGTTTCGTGCCGCCGTCGGGTGCACGGCGGGTGAGTACATCCGAAGGCGACGGCTGGATTGGGCGCGTCACCTCCTCGCGCACACCACCAAGCCGATCAAGGAAATCGCCCACCTTGCCGGCATTCCCGATCCTCAGCATTTCAACAAAACCATGCACAAGTATTTTGGGCAGGCCCCTTCCTCACTGCGAGAAAAGTGACAGGAGCAGGCGGCGGAAACAGGCACGTTGCCCCTTCCCGTCACGACACCTCTCATCCGTCCTGCCCTCTTTCGCGGCTGTGCCCGTGGCCTTGCCCCACGCAGGAGCCAAAGCGTCACTGGTAGTAGAACGTGAAGGTCATCTCCTGCTGTTGACCGAGCATCGCGATCATGTCGCTCGTCCATGGTCCGTACGGCGCGCGCTCGGTGATGCCGCTTACACAGGCCGCCGCCGCACTCTCGGTCGACTGATTATTCACATCGATGATCCGCGCAATGCGGCCTTCCGAATCCAAAACGAACTTCACGGTCACGGTTGTACTGGATGGCGGATACGTTTTCCGCGTGATCAGGATCCGCTCCCACTCGATCTGCACCGTGTCGATCATCCGCTGGAGATAGGAACCGTAATTGCTCCACTTTGCGTCCACCGCGATGTTGCCGATGTTCGAGGTGCCGAATTTGTTCTCGGCCAGCACGGCCGGACGAACCTGCGGCTGCTTCGTGATCTGCGGCCGCGGCCGGGGGCGTTGCGGATCAATCGCCGGTTGCATCGCCATCGTGCCCTCGAGCAGCGGAGCGTCCTTCAGGCCCTCGACGCGCTCGGGCACGGGCCGCGCGTTGTCCGGAATCTTCGCCACGTTGCTGCCATAACTTTCCTTGTTCTCCCCTTCCGTCTTTTCAAAGCCAGGCAGCGGATTCTGTTCCGCCCGCGGGGTGGCCACCGTTTCCGGCGCCGGTGGTGTCTCAAACGCGGGCGGCGTCGGCAGTTCCTCCATCGGCTGCCGGAGCTGGCCACTCAGGATTTGGGTCGACTCGAAATCCTTCTTTCCCTCCGTCGCCGGCCGGTCACTACGCCCATCCGGCGTTGGTTTCTCCTGAGCCACCTGCTGGCTGTGCGCCCCAAAATTAGTCGTCTTGTCCGGCTCATTTGTAGGTGCGTCCGGATTCGTTTCCACGAACTTGAATGGATCCGGCGCCCTCTCGGCCTTGGTGAACGTATCCGGCGCCAACTCGATGCTGAACTCTCTCGGGGACGCATGCGGTCGCGCGATGCTGCCAACGTGTTCGATCCGCAGCAACCCGGGCGCGATCAGCCAAAGGAGCAGATGAATCAGCAAAACGCCAAACACGCCAATGAGCGTCGAACGCGAGTCAGGGTCATCCCACATCCGCCGGAAAAACCGGCGCAGCGCAGTCGCAGGCGGAGGCGGGGCGAGAGTTTGGCTCATGAACAGATGAACAGACGTAAGCGGGCGCCGTAAGTCATGCTACGAGACCGCAACGCGTCAAAATAAGTTTCGTCGTTTCCAGCGGGAGTCCAACGATGTTCGTCAGCGAGCCCTCATAACGTTCCACGATCAGCTCGCCGTGCTCCTGAATCGCGTACCCGCCCGCCTTGTCGAGCGTATGCACGCGCGACAGATAATCGTCGATCGTCCGCTCATCCAGCACCTTGAAAGCGACGTTGCTGCCCACGCCTTCATCGATCCGCAGCCCGTCACGTCCGCACCGGACCGCGAGCCCCGTGAACACCGTGTGCGTGCGCCCGCTCAAGCGCCGCAGCATGGTCCGGGCCTCATCAAGGTCCCGGGGTTTATTCAACGCGTGACCGTCAATGAATACCGTCGTGTCGGCGCCGAGCACGATCGCATCGCGATGCCGCGCCGCGACCCATTCGGCTTTCAGGGCAGCATTATGCGCGACCATCATCCGCGGATCCGTGGACGACTCCTCGTGCTCCGTCACTTCGGCGACGACGACCTCGAACGGGACACCCAGCTGCGCCAGCAATTCGCGGCGGCGGGGTGAGGCCGAGGCGAGGATGAGCCGGGATGCCGTGTTCACCCGCTGGGATGCGAAGCTGTGCCGCTCAAAGCCGCCGTATCCACACCATTGTGACTGCGTTCGCAGCCGGAGGCTGAAGTCGCGGACCTTCGAACGACAAATCGGTTGACGCCACTGCCGATCCTCACGGCGCCTTCTCCGTCAGCAGCGTCTGCACGCTGCCTTTGACGCGGGCGAGTTCAACGCGGCTCAGATTGTATTGATGCAAAGCCGCCACGAGATTGTCGCTCGATTGCGCGAGCCGGTTTTGGGCGTCCACGATCTCACGATTGTCGGCCACGCCCTGCTCATAACGCAGCCGCGCGAGCCGCAATTCATCCTCGCTCAACCGCTGGTTCTTCTCGGCCACGGCGATTTGCGCCAGACTGGAGTTCGCGTCCTGCACCGCGAGCCGCACTTCCGCCGCAATTCCACGGCGCAGGTCGTCGACGCGAATCTGCTGCGCCCGGAGCCGCGATTGCGCGAGACTCGTCTGCGAACGGATGCGCTGGCCATCGAACACCGGTACGCTCAGGGACACCGTGCCGGCCCATACCTTGGTATTGTTTCCATCGAGGACGTTTTCGCTGGCGGTCCCGGCCGACGCGTTCAGGGCGAGATTGGGCAGCCGATCGAATCGGGCGGCGCGAACCTCGAGTTCATTTTGCTTGAGCAGTGTTTCGGCCGCGCGGAGATCCGCACGATGCGCGAAGGCGGCCTGCTCTTCGGTGGCGCTGAACAAGGTCGTCTGCGTGCGTTGAAAGTGGAAATCATCCAGCCGCAGCGGCGCGGCCATGTTGAGCGCAAGCAACTGCTTCAGCCCAAACTCGCTGGCCTGCACGAGCGTCTCCTGCTGCAACCTGGCCTGCTCCGCGATTCCGAGTTGCGCTTCCGCGCGCGTAACGTCGATTTGCGTCGCGACCCCGGCCTCCGCCTGGCGGCGCGCCAGTTCGAGCAACGCGCGAGCCCGTTCGGTGTTCGAATCCAGAACACCAATACGACTGAGATTTCGCAGGTGGCTGAAATACGCCTCCGCCACGGTCGCAATCGCTTGCTGCGCGATACTCGCGGAACTTTGCTCCGCCGCGGTCGCGGCCACTTTCGAGGCCTGGTAGGTGGCGATTCGCTGCGGATCGAGCACATCGAACCGGCCGGAAAACGCGGAATCGAAGCGGTTGTTGATGCCGCTGCGGACCAGCGCGCCGCCGACCGAGGCCGTGCGGCTGCGTCGCTGGCTGTTTTCCCACGTGATTTGCGGCCAGAGGTTCGCCTGCTGGAGTCGCGCCGTAATCGCGGCTTGTTGCGCCACCTCGCGACCAATCAGCACCGTTGGGTTTGCCGCCTGCGCCATGGTCAGCGCCTGCTCCAAGGTGAGCACGGAAACTTCCCCGGCCACGGCACGCGAACATGCGAACCCGACCAGGGCGGCAAGGGTGACCCGAAAAGAAAAGGAGGACATCGAGCGAAAAACGAGGGTGCGCCGTGGGCAAAGATCAGGACGGAGGGGCCGCGCGCAGGGCTGCGACTCCGAGGCAGGCCGACGACTCATGGTCGCGGCCGCCGAGCCACGCCCTGCGCCGAACGCGATGTCGCTGGCCGATCTTGAAAAACACACATCACAGCAAATCGTGCGCAAGACGCAGAGCGCAAGCCCGGGTTGCGGATTGTCAGCGCGGGGAAAGCCGTTCACCTTCCCCGGCTCATGCGCCTTGGCCTCGCCCAGCTCAATCCGACCGTAGGGGATCTCGCCGGCAATCGGCGGAAAATTCTCAACGCATACTCCACCCTTGTCGCAAAAGGCGCCGAGCTCGTCATTTTCCCGGAACTGGTCGTCTGCGGATATCCGCCCCGCGATTTGCTGTTCAAGCGCCGCTTTGTGCCCGACGTGACGGAGTCGCTCACCGAGATTGCGGCGGCGGTGGGCGCCGTGCCCGCGATCATCGGCACCGTCGAAATGAATCCAACCGGCCGCGGCCGGTCGTTTTTCAATTCAGCCGCCTTTTGCTACCGCGGCAAGGTTGCCGCGGTCAGCCGCAAATGCCTGCTGCCGACGTACGACGTTTTCGACGAAGACCGCTACTTCGAGCCCGGCACGGCACCCGTCGTCGTGGAACACGCCGGCCTGCGGATCGGCATCACGATATGCGAGGACATCTGGACGCATCCGATGATCACGACGCGCCGGCTGTACACCGGCCGCGTGCCGCTCGAGCAGCTCGCGGATCAAAAATGCGACCTGATGGTGAACCTTTCCGCCAGTCCGTGGCACAGCACGAAGGAAACGCTGCGCCAGAACCTGGTGGTGGCCGATTCCGCCCGGGCCCTCGGCTGCCCGGTGGCCTACGTCAACTGCGTCGGCGGAAACGACGAGCTGATCTTCGATGGCCGAAGTCTGGTGTGCGATGGCCAGGGCCGGTTGCTCGCGGGGCTGGCGGCGTTCAGCGAAGACGATCGCGTGGTGGATGTCAGGCACTTGGGCGGACAACCACCGTTGGCCGCTCCTTCCGTGCACTCGTCGTTCGGGCAGGACGAATATCACGACATGTTTCAGGCGCTCGTGCTCGGGCTGCGCGACTACGCACACAAGAGCGGCTTCCAGCGCGCGTTGGTCGCATTGTCGGGCGGAATCGATTCGGCGGTCGTCGGCGTCATTGCCGCGGCGGCGTTCGGCCCCGAAAACGTGACCGGTGTATCGTTGCCGTCCGCCATTTCCTCCCAGCATTCGCGGGATGACGCGCGCACCCTCGCGCAAAATCTCGGGATCACCTTCGAGACCATCGCGATCGCCGATGCCGTGGCCGCCTGTGAGACTTCGCTCGGCGCGTTGTTCCAGGGACGGCCTCGCGATGTGACCGAAGAAAACATCCAGGCGCGAGTCCGTGGCGTGCTGATGATGGCGCTTTCCAACAAATTTGGCGCGCTGCTGCTGACCACGGGAAACAAGAGTGAGATGGCGGTCGGCTATTGCACCCTGTACGGCGACATGGCCGGGGGGCTCGCGGTGATCAGCGATGTATTCAAAACGCAGGTATACGCCCTGGCTCGCTGGATCAATCGGGAGCAGGAGATCATCCCGCGGTCGACGATCGAAAAGCCCCCGAGCGCCGAACTGCGTCCCGGGCAGGTCGATCAGGACAGCCTGCCACCCTACGATGTGCTCGATGCGATTTTGAAAGGATACGTCGAGGAAGGATTGGCGCGTCGTGATCTCATCGCCCAGGGTTTCGCCGAAGCGTCCGTGGCGGACGTGATCCGCAAGGTCGATTTGAACGAGTACAAACGAAAACAGGCGGCTCCCGGGTTGAAGATCACTCCCCTCGCCTTCGGCGTGGGTCGCCGGATCCCGATCGTGCAGAAATACGTCAGCTGACTCGGGCGCCTCGCGCACGATCCGCCTCTCCACCCGTCCCGACCCGGTCCATGCGTTACGATGTCCCGATTGGGACATCGTAACGCATGCCAGCATGTGGCGCGGCGCGGGTCGGGTCTCGCCGGAGCTGAACACCTCCATGCGATTCGATGTCCCGATCGGGACAGAGAATCGCACGCCGCAGCCGTCGTGGCACCCTCTCCGAACGTCCACCGAGAGCGGAATCACTCCGAGCAGTGGTCAACACGTCACAGGAGGTACGAATCCAGGATGCGTTACGATGTCCCGATCGGGACATCGAAACGCATGGACGGGCGGGACCAAGTACCCAAGCGGCGCCACCCGTGGCTGCGGTCGCCCGCGAGTTGACCCCCCCCGAGTCATACACACGCGGGCGCTCGCAGCCACGCCCGGGGCGGTCAGAACAGTTCGCCCTGCACGGCGGTGGGCGCGGCGGGAGCGAGGAAAACGCCATATCGCTTCACCCAATCGTTGAGCTTCTCCGCGTAATAATCCGCGTCATACGGCGCCGCCGCGGCATCGTACAAGTCGAGCGGCCGCGCGCATTGCCAGTCGTTCGGACGCGCTTTGCTCCGCCTCGTAATGTAATAGGTAATACGCTCGCCCATCCGCGGCCGGCGCGGCAGCTGCAACGCGGCCTCCGCGGCGGCGCGGCGCGGCTTTCCGCCTTCCGCCACGAAACGCTCGTAAGCATCGGGATTCTGGCTGAGCGATTCGCTTTTCGCCAATTCCTCGACCGGCATTTCGAGTGACACGAGTTTCTTCCGGTAGGCCTCGAG
>JBBRCR010000084.1:0-21431 GCA_038204695.1 Opitutales bacterium
TGGTCAACGTCCCGGCCGGTCCCGCCGTGCTCGATGTTTTCTACACCGACCTCGATCCACAGGAGATCTCGCTGACCGTCACCGCGGGCGCGACGGCCGAGCGCAACATTGAGCTCACCAGCCGCAGTCGCCACGGCGGCGACGACGTCCTGAAGCTCGATGCCTTCGTCGTCGCTTCCGTTCAGGAGACCGATAGCCAGGCTATCGCGCTCAACGAGCAGCGGTTCTCGCCGAACATCAAGAATGTCATGGCCGCGGACTCCTTCGGCGACGTCCTCGGCAGCAGCGTCGGCGAATTCCTCAAGTTCCTGCCCGGAGTTGCCCTCGAGGAGGGTGGCAACGAGGTGCAGGGAGTGTCCATCCGTGGCGCGGGCGGAACCCGCACCGCCTACACCTCCGATGGCCTGCCTCTCGCCACGGCCAACGACGGCTCCTCGCGCAACACCGATCTCGTCATGCTCGCCCTCGACTCGATTTCGCGCCTCGAGGTCACCAAGGTGCCCACGCCCTCGACGCCCGCCGATTCGCTCTCGGGCTCGGTGAACATGGTCAGCAAAAGCGCGTTCGAGTACAAGCAGGCCAGGTTCGACTACGGCCTCAACCTGATTGGCAATGGCAACCACCTCACCCTGCGCAAGACCCCGCAGTCATTCGGCGACCGCCGTGACCTGAAGACACGGCCCGGTTTCAACTTCACCTACGTGCTGCCGTGGAAGCGAAACTTTGGGATCATCCTCTCCGGCGTACATAGTGACAAATACAGCGAGAACGCGGTTGCGACCAAGTTGCACAGCCCCGCCGGGACTGCCACGGGCGCCTCGATTGCCCGGCCTTTCCTGCAGCAGTTCACCCTCACCCACAATCCGAAGAATCTTACCCGGACCTCCTTCACGGCCAAGGCCGACTGGCGCGCCACGCCCAACTCCGTCCTGTCGCTCAGCGCGCAGATCAACCGCAGCGAGAGCAACCAAGGGGTGAACACGTGGGTCTTCAACGCCGGCACCAACGGTGCTCCTTCCGTCGCCGGCGGCGTGCCGCTCAGTTTCGGCGAGGACTACACTGTCGGCGCCACCGGCCGCGGGGCGGTCAACCTCACCTCCGCCACCACCTTGCGCCGACGCTCGATCGACAGCCTCAACCTGACCTATCGCTTCGACGACGGCCGCTGGAAGATCGATGCCGGGCTCAATGGCTCCGAGTCCGAGCGCGGCCGGGTCGGCGGCACGTTGAGCGCGTTGTCGGCCACCCTCTTCGGCGCGCCCGTCCGCGTCTCGCTGCTCGACGTCGATAACGTGCGCCCCGGCCGCCTCCAGGCCTTCGACAACGCCAACCGCGAGATCGCTGTGTATGACATTAACAACTACCAGCTGAACACCGCCACCGAGCTCATCTCCGATCGCAACCACACGACGCTTCGCGCCGGTCAGGTCAATGCGAAGCGGCGGCTGCCGCTTTTCCCCTTCCCCGTTGCACTCCAGGGAGGCGGCCAGTGGCAGGAGAGCACGCTCGACAGCCGCGTCGTGACGGCGCCGCTGACCTACACCGGCCCGGACGGAAATTTAGCCACCCCCGACCCCGCCGCTCCCTATGCCACGCAGATCTTTCGCAACCAGGACGACTACTTCGGCTATCACAACGCCCCCTGGATTTCACCCGAGCGCACCCTGGACGCCTACCGGAAGACTCCCGCGCTTTTCGTGCAGACCCCGGCCCAGGCGGTGACGGCAGCGACTTCGAACATCACCAGCTCCGAGTGGATTCGGGAGACGATATCCGCGCTGTACATGCAGGGGGAGGCGCGACTCTTCCGGAGCCGGCTCCACCTTCTGGCGGGCGTGCGTTACGAGAAGACCGAAGACCAGGGGCAGGGCCCGCTTTACGAGCCGTCCGCGGTGTTTCTGCGCGATGCCCAGGGCCGGTTCGTTCGCAATGCCGCAGGTGCGCGCATTCGCCGGCCGGAGGCGGGCGCCGTCGGCTCGATGGAGGAGCTCCAGCTCACCCGGAAGGATCGCGGATACGGGGCCTCCCGGTCGTACGACGACTACTACCCGAGTCTGCACCTGACCTTCGCCGCGCGGGAAAACTTCCTGTTGCGCGCCGCTTACGCCCGCACCTACTCCCGGCCCAACTTCGGCGACATCGTGCCCAACACCACCGTTAGCGAGTCCGACCTCACCGAGGAGCAGATCGCCGCCAACCCTGGTCTCATCCGAGGCACCATTACCGTTAACAACGTTGCCCTGAAACCTTGGACGGCGGACAACTTCGACCTGACGGCCGAGTATTACACCGCCTTGGGCGGCCTGATTAGCGCGGGTGTTTTCCACAAGGAGATCCAGGACTTCTTCAGCAACGGGGTGAAGGTGGCCACGCTGGAGGATCTGGCGGAGCTCGGGCTCGACCCCGGGTACGTGAACTGGAACCTCAATACCAAGTTCAATGGTGGCGATGCGCAGATCTCCGGTGTGGAATTCGAAGTCCGCCATTCGCTGGGCTTTCTTGGCCCGCGGGGCCGCTACTTCAACGTCTTCGCCAACGGCACCTACCTGCGGTTGCAGGGGGAGAGCGAGGCGGATTTCACCACCTTTGTGCCCAGGTCTGCCAATTGGGGCATCTCCTTCAACTGGCAGCGGCTGCAGCTCGGCGCCCGCTGGAACTACCGGGGGCTGATGAAGCGCATCGCCCAGCCCGCCTTCGGCCCCGACGCCTTCACGTACAGCCCCCCCAGCACCCGACTCGATCTGAGCGCCGCATACCAAGTGTCGCGCCGGCTGACCGTAAGCGCGAGCGTCAACAATGTCTCCTATGTGCGGGAGCGCACGCTGCGTTACGGTTCAGCGACTCCCGCCTATGCGAGAAACACCGTTTACACCGAGCACGGGATCGCCGTCGGCCTTGGGGTGAAGGGGAGTTTCTGACTGGAGATCCCTGCCATGCTGAAGGGCGTATCCCCTATGACAACGAAGCCACTGAACGGTGAGAGGTGTGGCGGTGCCCGCCGACCTGTTCGCCGAAGGCTGGGCGATCGAGCGGGCGGTCAGGGTGATCGCCGATCACGTGGTCGGCAAGCAACCCCTCTTCGATCCTCGATTGTCCTGACCCCACTCTTCGGCCGTACCCTGCAACAGGCTGGAGTGGGGTTTGCCTGCCATCGTGCCCACGCCGAAACCTCCTCCAGCCTCGCGATTTTACTCCTATGATTCGTCCTTCGCTTGCCCTCCTCCTGACCAGTTGCACCGCGCTCTCCGCCCTTCGCGCCGCCGACTACGATCTCGTGATCTACGGCGGCACCGCTCCGGCCATTACGGCGGCCGTGCAGGCGAAAAGGATGGGCAAGTCGGTCGTCGTGGTCAGTCCCGACCGGCATCTCGGCGGGCTCACTTCCGGCGGCCTCGGCTGGACTGACGCGGGCGACAAGGACGGGGTCGGCGGACTCGCCCGCGAATTTTATCACCGCATCTGGCAGCACTACCAGCAGCCCGGCGCGTGGCGCCTGCAGCGGCGCGAACAATACGGCAAGCGCGCGGAGGGGCACACCGCAGCTGGCAGTGAGCAGCGCACGCTGTGGGTCTTCGAGCCGCACGTGGCCGAAAAGGTCTTCGAGGATCTGGTGCGGGAGCACCAGATCCCCGTGCATCGCGATGAGTGGCTCGATCGCGCGCGGGGCGTGAAGAAATCCGGCGCGCGGATTACGGGCATCACGATGCTCAGTGGCCGGACGTTCACCGGGCGGATGTTTCTCGACGCGACCTACGAGGGCGATCTCATGGCCGCCGCGGGCGTGGACTACCACGTGGGCCGCGAGTCGCAGCGCCAGTACGGCGAGGAATACGCGGGCGTGCAGACCGGCGTGCTGCACCACCGGCACCACTTCGACATGATTCCGGTGCGCATCAGCCCGTACCGGGTGCCGGGCGATCCCGCGAGCGGACTGCTCCCGCGCATCAGCGCCGCGCCCCCGGGAGAGTTCGGATCGGCCGATCACCGCGTCCAGACCTACTGCTTCCGCATGTGCCTCACGGACGCGCCAGAAAATCAAATTCCCTTCGCGAAACCCGCCGGCTACGACGCCTCCCAGTACGAGTTGCTGGCGCGCATTTTCGACGGCGGCTGGCGCGACGTGTTCGGGAAATTCGATCCGCTGCCCAACCGAAAGACCGACACCAACAACCGCGGCCCCTTCAGCACCGACAATATCGGGATGAACTACGACTATCCCGATGCCTCCTACGAGCGGCGCCGCGAGATCATCCGGGAGCACGAGACCTACCAGAAGGGCTGGCTGTACTTCATCGCGACCGATCCGCGCGTGCCGCCCGACGTCCAGCGCGAAATGCGCCGCTGGGGGCTGGCAAAGGACGAGTTCACCGACAACGGCCACTGGCCGCGCCAGCTCTACATCCGCGAGGCGAGGCGCATGGTGGGCGCATTCGTGATGACCGAGAACGAGCTGCGCAAGCGCCGCCCCATCCCGGACTCTGTGGGCATGGGCAGCTACTCCATCGACTCGCACAATGTACAGCGCTACGTCACCCCCGAGGGGTACGTGCAGAACGAGGGCGACATCGGCGTACCGACCAACGGCCCCTATGGCATCGCCTATGGCGCGCTGGTGCCCCGACGCGGCCAGGCGGACAACCTGCTGGTGCCGGTCTGCCTCTCGAGCTCGCACATCGCCTACGGCTCAATCCGGATGGAGCCAGTATTCATGATTCTTGGACAGTCCGCCGCGACCGTCGCGGTTCTGGCGCTGGACGCAGGTGTGGCCGTGCAGGACGTGCCGTACGAGCGCCTGCGGCCGCGGCTGCTGGCCGACGGGCAGGTGCTGGCAATCCCCTCCCCGCCGACCCCATGAAAATCGGGTTTCCTACCAGTAGTCGCTGCCGCGGCCGGCCAACCACCCGTCCGCCGCTTCTCAGGAGAATCCCCGCCCTCCTCCTGCTCCTGCTCGCCGCCTCCGCCCTCGCCGCCGAAAAACCCAACATCGTCGTCATCCTCTGCGACGACCTCGGCTACGGCGACGTGAAGGCCAACGATCCCGCCTGCAAGATCGTCACACCCCACATGGACCGCATCGCGCGCGAAGGCGTGCGTTTCACCGATGCCCACACGCCCTCGTCCGTGTGCTCACCCACCCGCTACGGTCTCCTCACCGGCCGCTACAACTGGCGCTCCCGGCTCCAGTCCGGCGTGCTCGGCGGTCTCTCTCCGCGCTTGATCGAGCCGGCCCGCGAAACGATTGCCTCCCTCCTGAAAAAACAGGGATACCACACTGCCGCCATCGGCAAGTGGCACCTCGGCATGGACTGGGCCCGGCTGCCCGGCCAAACCGTCGGCGAACTTTCCGTCGAAACGGCCGCCCAGGTGCGCAATGTCGACTACGCTCGGCCCATCGCAAACGGGCCCACGAGCGTCGGCTTCGACCGCTACTTCGGCATCAGCGCCTCGCTCGACATGGTGCCTTACACCTTCATCGAAAACGACCGCGTCACCGTGCTTCCCACCACCGAAAAAACCTGGCCCCTGCACCCGGGCTACGACGGCACGTCCCGCCCCGGTCCGACCGCCCCCGGCTTCGAAGCCGAAAAAGTCCTGCCCACGCTCGCCCTCAAGGCGACCGATTACATCGCCGCCCGCGCCAAGTCCGGCCAGCCGTTCTTCCTCTATTTGCCGCTCAACGCGCCCCACACCCCCATCGCCCCCACCAAGTCGTGGATCGGCAAGAGCGGGCTGAACCTCTACGCCGACTTCGTGATGGAGACCGACTGGGCGGTCGGCGAAGTCCTCGGCGCCCTCGATCGCGCCGGCATCGCCAACGACACTCTCGTCATCTTAACCAGCGACAACGGCTGCTCGCCGCTGGCGAAGATCGACGTCCTCCGCGAGAAGGGCCATGCCGTGAGTGGCCCGCTCCGCGGTCACAAGGCCGACCTGTTCGACGGCGGTCATCGCGTGCCTTTCTTCGTGCGCTGGCCGGCCCGGGTGAAATCCGCCGTCAGCGACCAACTCGTCTGCCTCACCGACGTCTTTGCCACCTGCGCCGAAATCACCGGCGCGAACCTGCCCGCCACCACCGCCGAAGACAGTTTCAGTTTCCTCGGCAATCTCACTGGTAGGAGCAAGTCCGCCCGCGATGCCGTTGTGCACCATTCGGTCTCCGGCGCCTTCGCCATCCGCCAGGGCCCCTGGAAACTCGCCCTCTGCCCCGGCAGCGGCGGCTGGTCGGCGCCGCGGGATCCCGAAGCGCGGAAACAGGGCCTGCCCGAAACCCAGCTCTACCGCATCGCCGGCGGCGACCTGGCCGAGCAGAAAAACGTCGCCGCTGAAAATCCCGCCGTCGTCGCCCGCCTCACGCAGCTGCTCGAGCAACTCGTCGCCGACGGCCGCAGCACCCCCGGCGCCCCGCAGCAAAACACCGTGCCCATCGTCTTGCGCAAGCCGGCGCCATCCGCGACCGCGCCGAAGACCGCCCAGAAGAAAAAAACATGACTCGGCCGCTTAATTCCATGAAACATTCCCATCTTATATTCCTTCTCCTCGCCACCCTGCTGCTGGCTCCGGTTGCGAATGCTCTCGATTTCAAATCGCTCATTCCGGCAACGTTGCCGCGCTCGGCGGTGTACCGGCAGGAGGGCTGGTTTTTGTGGGACCCCTGCGTCCTCCGCACGGACGATGGGACGTATCACCTGCTTTATTCGCGCTGGCCAAAATCGCTCGGCTTCCATGCGTGGGTCACGCACGCCGAGATTGCCTGGGCCACGGCGAAGCGTCCGGAAGGGCCGTATGAATTTCGCGGTACCGTCCTGCCCGCACGCGGCGGCGAGTTCTGGGATGGCCACTCCGTTTACAACACCTGCATCATCCGCCACGGGCAGAAGTTCTACCTCTACTATACCGGCAATCACGGCACGACCGATTGGCGGCCCGACCGGCCGATCAAGGCGTCGTCGGAGGCATGGTTGACGCAACGCAATCGCCAGCGCATCGGCGTGGCCGTGGCCGATCATCCCGGCGGCCCGTGGCAGCGATTCGACCAGCCCCTGCTCGATGTCGGGCCGGATTCCGGCCAGGGCATCATCGCCGTGCCGAACGTGCTGACCCGCCCCGACGGCAAGCTGATGCTGTTCTACAAAACGCTCGCGCCCGGTCCCGGTAAGTTCGGCGGCGGCGTGTTTCACTACGCCGCGATAGCGATCGACCCGCTCGGTCCCTTCCAACGCCACCCGCAGCCGATGGTAGACAAACGGGTGCTATTGAAGACCGACCAGCCGTTCAACTTCCACATCGACGACCATTTCGAGTGGTATCAGGGCGACCGATACTACGCGATCGTCAAGGATCACGACGCACCGTTCCTGACACCGCATGGCCGCAGCCTCTTGTTATTCGAGTCGCCCGACGGGCTGGACTGGCGGCCTTCCCGCCACGCGCTCGTCAAAGACTTCAAGATCACCTGGGACGACGGTACCCGGCAAGAGTTCCAGCGCCTGGAGATGCCGAAACTGCTGTTGGAGGAAGGTCGCCCAAGACTCTTGAGCCTGGCTGCCCTGCCTGTGAAGACCCCCGATTCGTTCTTGGTCATCATCCCGCTCAAGAACTGAACGATGCGCAGTAACGATGACGGGATCCCGATTTCGCCGGGCGTGAAGGGGAGATTTTGACCGCAAACCCGAAGACACAACGGCGTAATCCATCCCGAATGGCTCTCACCATGACCCGCTCTCTCCTGTCGCTCCTCCTCGGCTCATTTCTCGCGCTTCCCGCCATCGCCGCCGAGCGGCTGCTCGTCGAGGCCGAAAGTTTCCAGCAGCCGGGCGGCTGGTCGCTCGACACGCAGTTCATCGATTTGATGGGTTCGCCCTACCTGCTGGCCCATGGGCTCGGCCGGCCCGTCCAAGACGCGACCACGAACGTGACGCTTCCGGCCGCGGGCACCTACCGGATCTGGGTACGGACGAAAGACTGGGTGGCGCGCTGGAATGCGCCGGGCACGCCCGGAAAATTCCAGTTGCTCGTCAATGGACAGCCGCTGGCGGAAACCTTCGGCGCGAAAGGTGCGGAGTGGTCGTGGCACGACGGCGGCACGGTGCGGATCATTCAGCCCCAGGCCACTCTCGGGCTGCGCGATCTCACCGGGTTCGACGGCCGGTGCGATGCGATCTACTTCACGACCGATTTGGAGGAAACGCCGCCGAATGACCCGGCGCCGCTGTCCGCCTGGCGCAAGCGGACGCTGCGGTTGCCCCCGGAGCCGGATGACAAGGGCGAGTTCGACCTGGTGGTGGTTGGCGGCGGTTACGGCGGGTTGGGCAGCGCGATTTCCGCCGCGAGAATGGGCCTGAAGGTCGCGCTGATTCAGAACCGGCCGGTGCTGGGCGGCAATGGCAGTTCGGAGGTGCGGGTGTGGGCGAAGGGATTGATCCGCCGGGGCAAATACCCGCATATCGGCGAAATGATCGAGGAGTTTGCCGACCGGGCGTTAAACTCGCCGGGCATGGCGGAACAGTTTGGCGATGCGCAGAAGGAGGCGCTGGTGCGCAGCGAGCCGAACATCCGGCTCTTTCTCAACGAGCACGTCTATGCCGCGGAGACGAGGAACGGAAAGATCATTTCGGTCACGTCGCTGCACACGGCCGATAGTCGCGAGAAAAGATTCCGCGGCCAGTTTTTCGCCGATTGCACCGGGCACGGCAACCTCGCACACCTCGCCGGAGCCAGGTACGAAATCGAGCTCAAGGATCTCCTCGGCATGAGCAACATGTGGGTCTGGAGCCACGCCGAGGACGAGCAGACGTTTCCGGAGACGCCCTGGGCGCTGGATCTGATGATGGACGATTTCCCCTATCCGCCGATGGGTCGCGCGGACATGGCGGAGAAAGGTCATGGCCAGTGGTTCTGGGAGAGCGGGTTCAGCCAGCACCCGATCAACGATCTCGAGGCGATTCGCGACTGGAACCTGCGCGCGGTGTTCGGGGCGTTCAACGCGATGAAGAATCGTGACGGCAAGCCGGACCACCGAAAGGCAAAGCTGGAATGGGTGGCCTACATCGGCGGGACGCGCGAGTCGCGGCGGATCGTCGGCGACGTGATGCTCACGCACGAGGACATCATCACGAAGCGCGAATTTCCCGACGGCTGCGTGCCGAGCACGTGGAGCATCGATCTGCATTTCCCGAAGAAGGAGTTCGCGCAGAAGTATCCGGAGAATCCCTTCATTTCCGTGGCGCAGCACGACCGCCGGGTCGACCCGCAGTTCGGCTACCCGATTCCGTATCGCTGCCTGTATTCAGTAAACGTGGACAATCTGTTCATGGCCGGGCGCAACATCAGCGTCACCGACCAGGCGCTCGGCACCGTGCGCGTGATGAAGACCATCGGCATGATGGGTGAAGTGGTCGGCAAGGCCGCGGCGGTCGCAGTGCAGAATCAGTGCACCCCGCGCGAGGTTTACACCCAGCACTGGTCCAAGCTCGATGCGCTGCTGCAGCTCCCCGGGCGGGCGCGCCGCGACGCGCTCGAGGCCAGCTTTCAGCTCGTGGGTCCGGCACCCGGACCGGTGGACGACACGGGCGGGCGCGGTGGGATCGTGAGCCTCGCCTCGCTGCCGGGGGTGGTGGTCGACAATCGCGCGGCCAGGCTCACCGGCCGCTGGACCAGCGGTGGTGCGCTGTCCCATGTCGGCCCCGATTGCGCCCAGGGCCGCGGCGCTGGCGTAAAGGCCGAGTTCGAATTTGCGGTGCCGGCGGATGGGCGCTACGAGGTGCGCTACGCGACGGCCCCGCACGAGAACCGGGCCGGCAACACCGCCTATATAGTGCGCAGCGCCGACGGCGAGCAGCGGGGCACCCTCAACCAGAAGCGGCCGCCGCCAATCGCAAACCAGTGGGTCTCGCTGGGGGTGTTTCGTTTCGTCGCAGCCGCGCCGGGTGCGGTCGAAGTCAGCGCCGAGGGAGCCGACGGCGATGTACTCATCGATGCCGTGCAGGTGCTGCCGGTGCCGTAGATCGTCACGGCCATCTTCGCTTCCAGGTCTGAAATTTCGTCGATCTTATGAAACGTATCCCCGCTCTGTCCGCGGCGTCGCTCGCACTTCTTGCGACCCCAGTTCTCGCGGCCCAAGCCATCCGCCCGGCGCCACCGGTCAGCTCAGTCCCAGACAGGATCCGGGTCCCCGGGGTGAGCGAGACCGTCAAACTCTCGCCGTTCGTGGTCGAGGAGGGCAGGGAGGCTGGATACTACGCCTCGCAGACACTTTCCGGCGGCCGGCTCAAGCAGGAACTCGAGGATATCGGTGCGTCCATTCAGATCGTAACGAAGGAACTCATGGAGGACATCGGTGCGACCGGCGTGGAAGAGCTTTTCCAGTACACCACAAGTACTGAGGTGGGGGGGATTCTCGGGAACTTCACCGGCTCCGTCGACGGCCAGGTGCCCGGCGCCACCACGACCAACGACGCGCGGAGAGACCCGGAGGGAACCTCTCGCATCCGCGGATTGCCCGGTCCGGATCGCACCCGGAATTTCTTCCTAACCGACATTCCCTTCGACTCGTACAACACGGATCGGGTCGACATCAATCGGGGTGCCAACTCCTTCCTCTTCGGCCTGGGGTCACCGTCCGGACTGATCAACAACGGAATGGCCCAGGCGCGCTTCAAGGACGAGAATGAAGTCGGCTCCCGCGTGGGCAGCGGCGGAAAAAACCTGTCTTATCGCGCCTCCTTCAACCTCAACCGGATCGTCGTTCGGGATCGGCTGGCGATCCATGTGGCCGGCCTGACGGATCGGACCCAGTACCGTCAGGAACCCACCCACAAGAACGACGATCGGCAGTATGGCGCGTTCACGTTCCGTCCTTTCCGCCATTCGCGGACTGTGATCCGGGCCCACCTCGAAAACGGCCGGATCCGCGGCAACGCCCCGGACGTTCTCCTCCCCCAGCAGACTCTGAACACATTCCTGACCGATCCGGTCGTCGGTCGGCTGTCGATCAATGTATACGACAACATCCAGCGGTTTAACCATCCCGAAGGCCCGACGCAGGCCCAGTACAACGCGCTCTCCGCCGCGGAGAAGCAGCGGTATGTCGTCCGCAACACCCCCCAAACCGATAGCCTGGCCATCAGCCAGTGGGGCCCCGGGTCATGGGGACTGGTGTACGATGGTAGAAACGGCAGCGAACCCTCCTTTGGCTATATTGATCAATACAGTGGTGCAATCTATCTCCGCGGCGATCCATTCTGGAATCGGGCCAACACCGGTTCCGTCGTGCCGTACGGCGTCTACCACGGCGACATCTTCCAGACCAAGGGCCCGGGGTGGTCGAAGCAGGGATTCACCGATCTCGAGACCTTTGACTTCAGCCGGGCGAACCTCGGTTGGGACAACGATTACTACACCCGCGACTTTTTCAACTACAACGGCACGTTGGAGCAAACCCTCTGGGAGGGCAAGGGCGGCTTCGAGGTGACGTTCGACTTCCAAGATATATATAGCACGAACTTCACTGCCTTCAACAGCGGCATCAACACCATCCGCATCGACATCAACGAGACGCTGATGCTCCCTGCCGATCCCAATTACCTCCAGACTGGCAATGCCACGCCCATGCCGAACCCCAACTATGGCCGTCCCTTCATCCTGTCCAAGTCGGCCAGTACGGCGCTCGATCGCCAGCGTGAAGCGGCGCGACTCACCGGTTTCATCCGGCATGACTTCGCCGACAACGTGGGGCGCGGCTGGCTGGGCCGCCTTCTCGGCCGGCACACCCTCACGATGCTGGCAGACAAGTACAGGCTCGACGAGCAAACGACCAGCTACGGAGCCAAAGCCTTCGGTGATCCCGACCCCGGGATCCACCAGGGACCCGCCGGAGCCCGGAGCGTGAGCAACGGTTCGCGAAACGTTCCGAACTATTCGTATATCGGCCCCGTGCAACCCGAGGCGTTCACCAATCCCGCCTTCACCCTCCGCGACTTCATCCTTCAGCCAGCGAAGTACCAGCTGCATCGTCCGGACGACTATACGATCAACATGCTGACCTGGAATCTCGGGCCCGATGCCGCCACCGCGGTCGGGAATGCGCGACTCAATGGCAACGAGCGCTGGGTCGACACCGTCTTCGCCCCGCGAGACACTCCCATTAGCTCCACCCTCCAGAGGACCAAGGTGACTTCGTTCGCCTTGAACAACCAGTCGTTCTTCCTCGACGACATTCTGGTCGTCAATACCGGCTATCGTGAGGACACCGTCCGGAATCAGTTGAACAACACGCCACCATTGATCGGGATCGACCAAATCCCCGACCTTTTCCGCTCGGCTTTCCGGGTCGAGGATGGGACGTCGACGAAGGTCAAGAGTGACATCTTCAGCTACGGCGGGGTCCTGAAGTGGCCGAAGAAGCTGGTTAGCCTGCCCCGAGGGATGGATGGGTCCATCCACTATCACACGTCAAAGAACTTCATTCCGGCGCCGGACCGCGTCGATCAATTCCTGCGGCCGGTCGATTCGCCGTCCGGAGAAAGCAAGGACTATGGCGTCAGCATTCATCTCTGGGATAACAAGGTGGTCGCGCGCCTCAATTGGTACGACACCGCGCTGCGCAACGCCGACGCCGGTGTTTCCGGCACCTTCAACCAGTTGAATCGATGGATCCTCATGCACTGGGGACAGCTCAACCAGGAAATCCTGGCGCTTGATGCCAATAACGATGGCAAGATCGATCAGGCTGTGATCGATCGGCTAGGGCCCGGCCAGGACGCGACCGTCATCTATCCCAACCTTGCGCGGACCCGGGCCGCTCGGTCGAACATCGAACCGGCGCTGACGGAGCAATTGAAGTTCGCTTATGGATATGAGCTGCTGCCGGATGGCAACGTCAGCTCGAGATTCCCGGGCACCGTGACCGACACGAGCGACATCTCGGCGACCGGCTTCGAGATGGATTTGATTCTCAACCCAACCCGCAGTTGGCGGATCCTGCTCAACGCCGCGAAGCAGGAGACGGTGGCCAGCAACATCGCGCCCCGGATGGCGAAACTGGTCAACGAAATCTGGGTGCCGCATCTGCAGCAGTTCGGCGACCTCGACTGGAGCTCGCCGGCCGAGGCGGTGCAAAGCACGACCGTGCGGGAGACGATCAATCCGACTCTTCTGCAGTATCTCACCATCAAAGGGCAGGAGGGCAGCGCCCAGGCGGAGCAGCGCAAGTGGCGCTTCAATGCCGTCACGGACTATAGTTTCCGCGAAGGACGACTGAGGGGATTTTCGGTGGGGGGCGCACTGCGCTGGGAGGACTCCTATGCCCTGGGCTATCCCATCATCGACGATCCGCGCGGAATCGTGGTTCCCGACGTCGCCCACCCCTACTTGTCTTCCACCGAGACGAGCGTGGATCTGAACTTCGGCTATCGCCGGAACATCCTGAGGAAAGTCGACTGGCGCCTGAAGCTGCACATTCGAAATGTTCAGAACTGGGACAGTGACCGCGTGAGCGCCGTCCGCGTTCAGCCCGACGGTTCGGTCGCGCGGGTGCGGTTCGATCCACCTCGACAGGTTCTGCTTACGAACACATTCCGGTTTTGATTTCCGCTCGCGATCAAGCCACGAAAAGATGGAACGTATCTGTCCCGCGGGAATTGAAGGTAGGAGCGCGCTTGCGCCCGATGGAAGGGAATGAATCACCCGCCTGCGGGCTACTACCCAAACCGGATCTGCACCACGAAGCCAGGCGCAACCGATTCATCGGGCCGTAGAGAATAATCCACATGAAAAAACGATCGTTTGTTGAATGGATGCTTGTGTTGTTGGCCGCTACGGTTCCGTGCGGAGTGTCGGCCAGGGAGGGCGGGAATGTCGCATTGCCTGTATCGTCCGCCGGCTGGAGTGTGAGCGGTGCGGAAGCCCGGATCGAACCTGCGCCGGAGGGATTTGTGGTCCATTACCGATCGCCGAACCGCAGCCCGGTGAGGGTCCGCTTCCCTGATCCGGTTCTGATTCCGCAAAACACAGCGCGCTTGCAGGCATGGTATGCTCCGATCGCTGGAGATAGTGAACTGAGTTTTCTGATTAATGATTCCTCCGGAACGATTCATCGCCTGGGGCAGAATAACTCGCAGCTGGAGCCCCGGGTACTCACGTATGATCGGAAGCGCGCCCGCACCTGGCCGTTGTGGACAAAAACCGAATCCATTAATCTCCGGACACCCTCGGCGGAGGAGATCCACCGCCGCCTGTTGCTGCCCGGCGACGCCGAGGCGGCATTGAAAATGCGTTGGCCGCAGCCGCTTTATCTGGTCGGAATTGAAGTGATCCCTGCGAAATCACGCTGGTCATTGGCCACGTCCAAAGAGCGACAAAAGCAGATCGACGAAGGGGTCGGTTCGGTGGCGGTTCGAAATATTGAAGCCTGCATGCAGCACAGCCGTGAAGCTGATTTTTACGGCGTGATTATCGAGCGGATGCGATGGGCACGCGATGAGCCTGCGTATCTCTTCCCGGATGAATTGACACCGGTTGAGTCCGGTCCGTTCGGGTATCAGGTTGAAATTTTCCGCGGATACAACGGGCCGCTGGTCTGGGCAAAACGCGGGAGGATGGTTCTGGACAGAACGGATGCCGCCGCTCTATTTGCAAATCGCGTTGCGTTGCCGCGTGTCAGGCCGGGCACCTATGTGGTCCGGATCAATAATTACCGGGATAACGGAGCCCGGGTGAGTTCGGAAGAGTTCAACTGGCTGGTGGGGCGCGGTGAGGATCGGCTGGATGGTGCCGATCGTCCGGCGCTGCAGTGGGAAACTGGGCGGGAGAGGCATGTGTTTCCGTGCGATGCCGCCGTGGCGCAGCTGCGACTGCATCTGGATCCGAAGATGGTTCGCACGCAGAAGGAACATGCGGTCTGCCGGTTTATCGTCATGGATGCGACCCGGACAGTGTATCAGGAAAACACCCATACGCTGGCCGACGAACTGGTATTCGACTTTCCCGGAACTCCGGGCCACGACTACTATGCCACGGCTCAGATTCTGCGGGGCGACCGTGTGCTCGAAGAGCAGGTGCTCCATTTTGGTTTTGCCAGTCCGCCGGTGGATACGGAGGCTCCGCTTCCGGCTCTTCCGCCGGATCTTCCGAGCCTCGAAGAATTTGTAACCGGCCGGGCACACCTGCATCCGCAGTATCGCATGTATGCCGGGCGGACCGTAACACCGGAGTACCCTCATTTTGTAAATATTGATTATGACGATGTCGCCCGCTGGGCCGAGTTGGCCGGAGAGCTGGGCGCGGAGTCTGTTTCGTTTAAAGCGGGCTGGCTGGACCTTGAGCCGCTGCCCGGTGTCTGGCGCTGGGAAGTTCTCGATAAGTGCGTGCGGATTATCGCCGAGAAAAAGCGAAAAATCGTCTTTTCCAAAAGTCCAATGGGACGGCAGCGTGTGCCCCGCTGGCTGGATTCGCTACCGATGCGCGACCAGTACGGCGACTTCCGGATTGATGGCGGGGAGATTTTTCCGTTGGACCCGGAGGCTTCAGCAGGCTGGACGGGCCTATGGAGCGCGGTGGCCCGTCATTACCGGCAGAACCCGAATGTGATCGGCTGGCGGATTGCGTCTGAGATGTTTTTCGGCACCCCCAATCCGGAATCGACGGTGACCGATTATTCGCCGCAGGCGCAAGCGGCTTACGACGAGTGGCGGATCGCACAGGGGCTGGAGCTGAAACCGTTGCCTGAATTGCTTGCGCTGCCCGGTGTCAGCGTGGCGAAGTTGGGTCCGGATGTTTCGCCGGACTGGATCGACTTCACCCGTTTCCGGTCGGAATCGCTGCACACTTCTCTTCGGAAATGCATGGAAGCTCTGCGGGCGATTGATTCGCAGCGCATGATCTGGGTTGAGCGTCGTGCTCAGCCGTCTGCGGTTGAAGGGCTGATCCCTGACCTTAAGAAATACGGGGCTGCGTTGAAGAGCGAAGGGGCGCCCAATTTTGATGAAGCCAGTCTGCACAGCATGTGCATTCAGGACGGCGTGCCTTATCTGGAGGAACTGCACCGGCATGTACCATCCAGCCGGTCTATCGCCGATGCCTGCAATTTTTGGACAAGTTACCTGCAAAACGGAGCGTTCTGGCTGAGTACCTGGAATTCCGAATATCTGGATGGGGCGAATCCAAAATCGTTCGTCGGGAACTTTCCAGAAACATTCCGGTTCCTTCAGCAGACGCAATCCGTCTGGGAGGAATATTGCCAAGCCAAATATGTTGAGCCGCAGGTGCTGATTCTCGGCAGCCGGATCGACCAGCTGGTATCCGGACATCGACGTGGATTTTATAGGGACATTGCGGGGAGGGAAACCCACAGCGCGCTGTTTCAAACCCATCAGGTTCCCGTGCATTTCGCCAATGAATATGCGGACTGGGTTGATCTGAACCGGTTTAAACTCCTTTTTGTCTGCGGGGAGGTTCTTCCGCAGCACTCCGTGAATCGCATCCTCGCCTATGCAAAACAGGGCGGAAAAGTGGTATTTGTCGGGAATGCCGGGCGCTATATCACGCAGGCGGCAGTTCCCGGGAAGTCGTTGACGCAGCTTCTGTCGGGTCTGCCGGATATCCGGACGGTTCCGGAGCCGGCGGAGGTTCCCTCAGCGGGCGGTAACAGCGGGATCTGGCAGTTTGATGAACGGAAGATCGATGAGTTGCTTGTCTGGGCGGATATTCAGCGTCCGGCTCGCGTTGCGGCCGAGGGGCCGCCCGGATTTCAGGTGCAGGTGCGGGTACTGCCGGACGGGAAAACCTTTTATGCCGCAGTCATGCGATCCTGGTATGGAAACTATCGCGGGAATGTCGAAGCGGAAGAGGATCTCCGTAAACAGTATGGCTCTTCCGGCGGGCGGCTCACGATCAATGCCCCGGGCAACGGTCCGTGGCATGTGACGAAAATCCATCGCGATCCGAAGGAGCTGGGATCATTTCATGCGGAAAACGGGCGGCTGACGTTTGCGATGGATCCGGCAGCGGCCGGTGAAGTGCAGATTTATCGGTTTCAGAGAGATGAGTAACAAACGGAAAGGAGCGGGTCGCGATGATCTGGCAGATCCCGCTCTGGACGATCCCGATCTACGCCATCTTCCGCGACCTGCGGGCGCTCTGGATCTCGATCGGCGTGCTGGCTCGTCACAAGCGCGATCCTCAAGTTCAACTGGCTCGACAAGCTCGGCCGCGACGATGTGCCCGCCGCGTCCTCGCCTGCATCCTGAGTCACCCGCCCCGCCGTCTCATTCTTTCCACCATGAGCATGTTCGACCCCGTCGGCAAAAGCGGGAACACCCCCGCGCGGAAGGACAACACCCTGCACAAACTCGATCGCCTGAACAAGGCGCTGCGCCACGAGGAGCCGGATCGCGTGCCGATCAGCGATTTCTTCTGGGGCGGCTTCACCCGCCGGTGGCAGCAGGAACTCGGCCTGCCGTCCGACGCGAATCCGTACTACCATTACGATCTGGATTGGATCGGCACCGTGCCGAACATGGACCCGTGGATCCGGCCCTTCGAGACGCTCCGCGAAACCGCGGAGGAGGTCACGGTGAAGACCGGGTTCGGGGCGATCATGCACAAGAACTTTTCGTTTCCGATGCCCGAGATGCGCGCGTGGGAAACCGACACCTTTGAGAAGTTGCAGGCGGTGGAGTTCGATCCGCCGGACGACCCGCGGCGGTTCTTCAGCGCCGGCGACAACCAGATCGCGGGCGTGGGCGACGGGTTTGCGCGCAACTCGCCGGCGTGGATCGAGACGGTCAAGTCGCTGCGGCCGGATTTTCCGGTGTACGGCAGCATGATCGAAGTGAGCGAATGCCTCACGCGGCTCGTCGGACAGGAAAACGCGTTGTTGTGGATGGGCGAGTATCCGGAGGAGATGGGCGCGGTCATCAATCGCCTCGGCGCCCACCATCTTGCGATGGCGCAGGCGGAGATCGCCGCGGGCGCGGGGCTGCTCGACGGCTTCGTGATCTGGGGCGACGTGGCCTACAAGAAGAGCATGCTCTTTTCGCCGATTTACTGGCGGGAATATTTCAAGCCGTGGGTTGCGCAGATCGCCGCCGCGGTGCATGCCGCCGGCTTGCCGGTGATCTACCACGGCTGCGGCAACGTGAAGGCCATCTTCCCCGACTACATCGAAATCGGCATCGATGCCTACAATCCGCTCGAGGTGAAGGCGGGGATGGACGTGGTAGAACTGCGCCGGCAGTACGGCCACCAGATCGGCTTCTGCGGCAACAGCGACATTCAGATCTGGGAGAGCGGCGACCGCGACGCGATCAAGCGTGAGGTCCTGCGCAAGCTCAACGCGGCCAAGGGTGGCGGGATGATCTTCCAGTCGGATCACTCCGTGAGCAGTGCGGTGTCGGGCCCGACTTACGACTACATCGTGAAGCTGGTGCGCGAATTTGGGCAGTACCCGCTCCGGCTCGGCGAGTACGACGAAGTGGACGTCGCAACCGGCGCTCGCCTCCCCCTCCAGACTCGCAACACTGGGCAGACTTCCGAGCCATGAACCGAAGAACCTTCCTCACTCAACTTGGGGCCGCGGCAGCAACGGGGGCGGTCCCTTCGGGCGGCCGCGCCGCGAGCACCGCCGGCGCGCCCTCGTATCTCCGCAACTTTGCCGACCTCTACGCCCGCAATCCGCGGGCCGCGGCGCTGGCGTGGTTCCAGCAGGCGCGGTTCGGGCTCTTCATCCACTACGGGTTGTATTCGTTGCTGGGCAAAGGGGAGTGGGTGCAGTTTCACGAGCGCATCCCCATCGCCGAGTACGCGAAGCTGAAGGATCGGTTTACCGCGGCGAAGTTCGACGCGGCCGCCATCGCGGCCCTGGCGGAGTCGGCGGACATGAAATACATCACGCTCGTCTGCAAACACTGCGACAGCTTCTGCCTCTGGGACACGAAGGCGACCGACTTCAACAGCGTCAACTCACCTGCGAAGCGCGACCTCGTCGCGGAGATGGCGGCGGCGTGCTGCGCGCGGGGGTTGGGCTTCTTCGCCTTCTACGAGCACGGCTTCGACTGGCGGCACCCGCATGGCCCGGCGCCGTGGGACTGGAAGAGCAAGTCCGTGCGCCCGGCCTACGATCCACCCGACCCGTTCTACGCGCCCCGCGAGCAGTATGATTTCAGCCGGTATGTGCAATATGCCAGCGATGGCGTCAGCGAACTTTGCTCCAAGTACGGTCCGCTGGCAGGCGTGTGGCTCGACGGCATCGCGATCCCGTTGAGCGGCGACAAGGCGCGCTTCCGCGTGCCGGAACTGTACGCCCGCATCCGCCAGCTCCAGCCGCAGGGCCTGATCTGCTACAAGTCGGGCTTGTATCCGGAACTCGAAGACTTCCTGGCGCCGGAGCAACAGCAGATTGCCGCCGCCCAGAAGAATCGTGGCGCCAAGCCGATGGAGATCTGCCGGACGATGCAGAAGCACGGCCCCAAGGCCCCGAAGGGGACGCTGTGGGGCTGGCTCGACGGCGCGGATCACGTCACGCCCGACGAGGTCATGCAGATGCTCAGCGAGGCCGGGACGAAGGGCGCCAACCTGCTGCTGAACGTCGGCCCGTTGCCCGACGGCTCGCTGCATCCCGAAGACGTGGCGACGCTCCAGGAGGTTGGGCGGCGCCGTCGGCAACTCCCAGGAGGCATTCCATGAATGGTATCCGCCGCGGCTTGGCCGCACCGCGGACTTCCAGCCTGCGCTGCATTCGGCGTCAAGTGCCGCCCGGCGCTCCTATCGCGTAGCCCTTCATTATCCCAAAAACACCCCGCATGACCCCAGTCGTTTCCAATCCCCTCCTTGGCGTCGCCCTTCACGCAGTCGGGGCGGTCTTTGCCGCGACGTGTTACACGCCAGAGAAACGCGTGCGTGGCTGGTCCTGGCAAACGTACTGGCTCACGCAGGCGGCCTTCTGCTGGTTGCTCCTGCCAATCGTGGGAGCGATGGCGACGATCCCGGATCTGGCAGCGGTGCTGCGCGAGGCCCCGCGCGACGCCATGCGGAACTCGTTCCTGCTCGGCGCCGCCTACGGCATCGGCGGCACGGCCTTTGGCATTTCGATTCGCTACATTGGATTTTCGCTGACCTATGCCATCGCGGTGGGCCTTTCGAGCGTCCTCGGTACCCTCATACCTCCCATCGTGAAAGGCACGCTGGGCGCGACGCTCGACAAGCCCGGGGCCGGCTGGATTGTCGCGGGTATCGTCGTCGGCATCGTCGGCATATCCGGCGCCGGCTGGGCGGGGCGGCTCAAGGAACTGGACCTCACCGCGCAGGATACGAAGGGTGGCTTCTCGCTCTCCAAGGGCCTGGCGCTGTCGCTGCTCGCGGGCGTCCTCTCGGCGGTCTACGGTTTTGCGCTGGAGGCGGGCGAGCCGATCGCCGATGTCGCCTCGGCGCACGGGGCGGGTGTGTGGCGGGGCAATGTCGTTTATATCTTCGCCAACACGGGCGCGTTCCTCACCACGGCGCTCTACTGCCTCTACCTGCACCGGAAACACCGCACGCTCGGTGAACTTGTGTCCCTGCCCGCCGGCCCCGAGGAGGCGCGCCTGCCGATCAACTGGGCCATGGCGGTCGTGACGGGGCTCTTCTGGTACGGGCAGTTCTTCTTCTACAATCTCGGCCACGTGCGCATGGGCACCTACAAGTTCACGAGTTGGGCGATCCATATGATCATGCTCGTGCTGATCAGCAATGTCGTCGGCATCGCGCTGCGCGAATGGCGCACCTGCCGGCGGCTCACGCACACGACCATCGGCGCGGCCCTGAGCGTGCTCGTGGCCGCCGTGCTTTTGCTCACCTACGGCAACTACCTCGGCGATCTCGCCGCCAAATGAAAGGACAGCCATGAAACGCTACGGCATGGTCATCGGTCTCCACCCGGACAAGTTGGAGGAATACAAGCGGCTGCACGCGGCCGTCTGGCCCGACGTGCTCCGGATGATCGCGGGCTGCCACATCCGCAACTACTCGATCTACCTGCGCACCCTCGACGACGGGTTGCCCTACCTGTTCAGCTACTTCGAATACACCGGCGTCGACTTGGCCGCCGACATGGCCCGGATGGCGGCCGATCCGACGACGCAACGCTGGTGGGCTTGCTGCAAACCGTGCCAGCGCCCGCTTGCCAACCGCGGCCCCGACGAGTGGTGGAGCAATCTGGAAGAGATTTTTCACGCCGATTGACCCTGCTGGTGGCGTCCCCCAGCGTTCACGTTTTCACCCATCGCTCGCCACTCCTGCTTGACCACGCCACCGCCGACCCCGTCCTGTCCAAAAATTCGAATCCCTTACGCCGCGTCACGGTAATAGTAGTTGAGCATGCCACCGAGGCGTTCCCGTCGACGCATTTTCCCTTGTCGCTGCCCAATTTCCTTTCCCGGCTCGATGATCTGCCCCTCCAG
>JBBRCR010000085.1:0-21426 GCA_038204695.1 Opitutales bacterium
GTTCGACCACCTCGTCGAAACTGAGATCGATGTATTTGCCCGGAGTCTCTTCCTTCCCTTTGACCGGCCAGTCGGGGCCGTCGAGATTCTGGGCGAGGCTGCTCAACGCGGTATCGACCATGATCGAACTCGCGAACGCACTCCGGACCTCATCCCAATCGGCCGCGTTTGATTTCATGTAGGATGGAGTATGGGTCGGTGAGGGGATCGTCAACGCACCCCGCATGCGTTCGAGATCGGCGTCAGGCGTGCGCGGAACCATGCTGGATCAACTCGCCGGCCAGCTTGCGATAGTCGTTGATCACATTATCACCGGTCGCCCCGGTCTCGTTCGCTTCGGCGCTGACCAGCGAAACCGGCAGGCCGAGCGCCACCGCGCGGCGCACGACCATCGCATCGCGAATCTGCGTGGTGAAAATCTTCGCGTTGGGCGCCGCCCGCTTGGCCGTCTTGAATTGGTTCAATCGAAGCTGCATCCGCATCTTGGGTACCTCGATGTCCACGCCCTGCTTGATCGAATTGAAGATGATCCCGTGCACCTGCGCCGCCGGTCCCATGATGGCGCGCCGGAAACTGGCGGAAAGCTGGTTGAATTTCTGCAGCTTCTCCGTCAGCAGCGTGAAACCGATCAGGCTCAGTGCATCCGGATTGGCCGGGACATAGATTTCGTTGGACGCAAATACGCCGCACTGCGAGGCGCGCAGAATATTGGGCGGGCAATCGAAGAGGATGAAATCGTACTCGGACTCGAGTGGTTGGAGTTGTTCGTAGAAGAGGAGAAACGGCGGACGTTTGGGATCGCCATCGAACTCGTTCTCGAGGTCCACGAGATTGAAGGTCGTCGGCACGAGATCGAGGCCGGGGAGCAACGTTTCTCCGGCCTTGCCCCGCAGCACGTCCTTGATGACGAGGTCCTTCACTTCCGCTTCACCCGGGTCGAAAATCGAAAAAATGGCCCCGTCGCCGGTGGCGTTGATCTTGTTCCAACGGTCGAGTTTCAACAGCCAGATGCTCGCGTTTGACTGCGTGTCAAAATCGAACAGCAGCACGCGTTTTCCCAACTTGGCCAGCGCCGCAGCCGTGTTGATGATCAACGACGTTTTGCCAACGCCCCCTTTGTAATTTAAGAAACTGATTTTGCGCGCCATGCGTGATGCCCGTTGACGAGCCGGACGGGACGCGGCCAACATGGCGGCGCGTCATTGCGCTGCCAGATTAAAAGCGCGGCGCGTTGGCGTTTTGACGAAACTTTCTTCCGTGAAAAAAACAGTTTTGCGCGAGGCGCTCCTTCGAAAATTGCGCGAAGAACTGGACTTGCAGCTGAAGGCGGCGGCGCTGGCTCACGATGAGGCGACCAACGAGGAGAGCCGCGCCCGCAGCAAGTACGACACGCACAGTCAGGAGGCGGCTTATCTGGCCCAGGGCCAGATGCGGCTGGCCCGCGAAACCGAAACCAGCCTCGAGATTTATTCCACCCTCCCACTCCCCGACTTCCCGAACGACGCGGTGATTGCCATTGGCGCCGTGGTGGAACTCGAGGCCGCCGGGCGGCGAAGCTGGTATTTTGTCGGCCCGCGCGCCGGCGGACTCGAACTGTCGGCCGATGGGCGGGCCATCCTCGTGCTGACGCCCCAATCGCCGCTCGGCCGTCAGCTCATCGGCCGCCAGGTGGGTCAGCTCGTGCAATCCCCGGGCCCGGGCGGCACGCTCGTCGCTCAGGCCATCGTCCGGGTGGAGTGAATACGCCGGATCTCGATTGGGCGGGATGCCCGGCCTTCGCTCTATTCGCCCAGGCTGAAGACGCCCGGCACCGTCATGCGGAAGCGGACAATCCGGCCGTCGCGTGTCCCTGGTTCGAAGCGCCACTTTGCGACTGCGCGAAGGGTCGCCTCCTCGAAAACGCGATCGGTCGAGTCAAGCACGCGTGGGTCGAGGACCCTCCCGGTCTCCTCCACGATGAATTCGACGAGCACCTGACCCTTCGTTGAAACCAGCGAAGGGTTAACCCTGGATACGGACGAACCGCGCTGTTCTTGGACGGAAAATTGGGTCCGCCACCAGCACGCTTGAACCGGGCCGCGCTTCCGCTTGGCTCGCCGAATGCCGAATGTCATCCGTGGCGCGAGCGTGGCGCTGGTCTGCAGCGCCGCGTTTTGGCTGTGTGCGTTCGGCGCGCCGCCGGCGGCGCTTCCCCTGGCCCTGCAGGGCGTGAATCCGGACTCGCTTTCCGGGGCATCGTTCCGGCGACTCCACCAGCGGGGCGCTTTCGGACCCGCCGCCACTCCGCCCCGCGCCCAGGCGAGTTATCCCGACGTATCCAAAGGTCGACCACCCGCCGTCCTCGATCCCCGCGTGGGCGTCAATGTCCGGCTCCTCGACGATCCGGATCCCCTCCCCGCCGCGCAGCGCGGCCAGGCCGAACCGCACATTTACCGCAGCGCGGCCGACCCCGAGCTGCTGCTGGCCACCTTTCAGGACGGACGATTCGCCGACGGCGATGGCGGCGCCCTCGTCAACGGCTACGCGGTCTCGCGCGACGGCGGGCTCACGTGGACGCGTGCGCTGGCCCCCGCGCTCACGTCCGTGAACGGCGGCCCGTATTTCCGGGCCACCGATCCCGTGGCGGCCATCGGGCCGCAGGGCGATTTCTACCTCAACGGTCTCGCCGCGCTCGATGCCATCTTCGATCAGTCGGCCGTCGTGCTGCATCGCTCGACCGACCAGGGCGCAACGTGGACCCGGCCGCTCGTCATCTTCCAGTCCGCGAACGCCCAGACGTTTGCCGATAAAAACTGGCTCGTCGTGAACGATCTTCCCGCGGCGCCGAATCGCGGCCGGCTGGTGGCCACGTGGACGAACTTCACGAGCACCGCCAATGGCACGGCGACCGGCAACAACATCGTCGCCGCCGTCAGCGATGATCGCGGTGACACGTGGACCGCGTCCGTGAATGTAACACCGGCCGGCTCCTCCAATCAGGGCAGCCAGCCGTTCTTCCTCCCTGATGGATCGCTCGGCGTCGTCTACATCACGTTCTTCAGTTCGAATAACGTCACGAGTTTCAGCATCAACTTCAAGCGCTCCACCGATGGTGGTCTCACGTTCCCCACCGCTGCGACCAACGTCGCCGGTTTCGTCTCCGGGTGGGACGATCCCGAACTGCGGGACGGCGTTTTTCTGCCTGCCGCCACCGTGGCGAGGCAAACCGGCGAGATCTTTGTGACCTTTGCCGCGGTCGTCGCGGGTTCACCCCGAATCATGCTCACGAAGTCGACCGACCTCGGCGCAACGTGGACCTCGCCGCTTGCCATCAGCGATCAACCCGCAGGCGTGAGCGTGATGAATCCGGCCGTCGCCACCTCGCCGGATGGCCGCACCGTCGGGGCCGTATTCATAGACAAGAGACAGGCGCCGGGTGGCCGCGGCTTCGTGGATCATTATGCAGCACTCTCGTTCGATCACGGCGTCACCTGGCAGCCGAATTTCCGACTCTCGGAGGTAAGCAGTGACCTTCGTTACGGACCGCCGACGCCACGCGGGGTGATGCTCGGCGATTACCTCGCGCTCGCCGCCTCGCCCGCCTCCACCCAGTCCTGGGTCGCCATCTGGTGCGATACGCGGACGGGAGATTCGGATCCATTCGTCGCGCGCTTCGCCGCCAGCCCGCAGCCCGACCTCGCGGCCTGGAGCGTCGCGCGGTTTACGAGCGAGCAATTGAGGATCGGCGGACTCGATGAGTTGGACCCCGATCACGATGGCTACTCGAACCGGCTCGAGTTCCTGCTAGGGACCAACCCGCAGGTAGCGGAATCGGGCGAGGTGCTCGTGCTTTCCCGGCCATCCGCAGACGTGGTCGACGTGACGTGGATGCAACGCCCGCTCGGCGACATCGGGTCGACGATCGATGCGCATCTCGAAGGTCTCACCGCACCGGCCATCGCGCCGAGCGGGACGCCGGCCAATCTCCAGTTACCCTCCGCGGCGGCGCCCGGCCTCGAATGGCGCGGCCTGCGCTACCCGGTTCCCGCCGGCACCCCGTTTTTTGCGGCGCAGGCGCGGACCACCGTATCCGGAGCACCACCACGTATTTTCGTGCGGCCGGAGGCGACGCCCGCCGCCATCAACACGACGTCGCGTATCATAAATATTGCGACGCGCGGCCAGGCCGGCGCGGCCGGCAATCCGCTGATCGTCGGCTTCGTGCTCGACGGAAACAAATCGGTGCTGATCCGCGCGGCCGGGCCTTCACTCGCCGCAACCGGATTAACGGACACGCTCGGCAATCCGCAGTTGACGCTCACCTCCCCTGGTTCGGATTTTCTGCAGATCAACGACAACTGGCAGCAGGGCGGCGCCACTTCGGCGCTTTTCGTCCGACTCGGGGCGTTTCCCTTTGCCCCGAACAGCCTCGATGCCGCGTTGGCGCTGCCACTCGGCGCCCGCGATTATTCCGCCATTGTTTCGAGCGCAAATCCCGCCCCAGGCGGCGCCCAGCCGCCGGGACTCACGCTGGTGGAGGTATATGATGCCGATTCTCCACCCGGCGGCTCGACCAATGCTCGACTGCTCAACCTTTCCACGCGCGGCGAGGTTGGCTTGGGCGAAAACGCGCTCGTGTCCGGTTTTGTCCTCACCGGTACGCAACCGCGCCGGGTGCTCATCCGCGCGATCGGCCCCACCCTGGCGGGTTTCGGCGTCCCCGGTGTGCTGCCGGATCCTTTGCTCACTCTGTTTCGCGGCGCCACTCAACTGGCGGCCAACGACGATTGGGAGATCAGTCGCAGTGCAGCCGCCAACGCGGCCGTTGCCCGCCGCGTGGGCGGGTTTCCACTCGCACCCGGCAGCCTCGATGCCGCACTCCTGATGACGCTGGAACCTGGCAGCTATACCGCGATTGTAACCGGCGTCGGCGGCGGCACGGGAATCGCGCTCGTCGAAATTTATGATGCGGACTAATCGGTCGTCTGCATCCTACCTCATTGGCGAGCCATTCGGCCCAACCCGAATATCCACCGGCGCTGATTCGGCGCTCACCTCGCCCGACGAATTTACGATGGTCGCCGTCAACCGATGTATGCCGGGCGAGAGCAATGCCGCTGGATAGCGGAATGCCCAAGCGCCGTTCGGGGCCGCCGTGGTGGTGCCAACCGGCCCGACCTCCACTAACGTAATCGTCACCTGGCTGCCGCCATCGGCGGTTCCCCGGAGCACGAACGCTTCAGCGCGAGTGGCTTCGTCACTCACCGAAGCGAGACCCATGATTCGCGGGGTGGGCGGCCGATGCGCCGCCACGCGCAGCTCCCGCGTGTCTGGCGCCCAGAATTCCAGTTGCGCGGGTGTCGTATCCGTTCCCTGGATAAGTCCGTGGTGGAGGTCGATGATTGGCATCACCTCGATCCCGTCATCATCCTGATCCCGCGCAGCGGGGATGTATTCAAATGTCAGCGACGGAGAGGCGGGCGTCGCGCCGAGCGGCCTCACCGCGGTGGCATACCGGATCGTTTCGCCGACCCGCAGCGCGAGCCGGGGCGTGCCGGTGACCACCACCGGCGCGTCGAACCTCGCCGTGAAATGCAGCGCGAGCGTGGCGTCGTAGCGGCCGGCCGGAGGGACGGTGACGCTCGCAACCGCCGGCGGCCGAGCCTGCGCATCGACCCCCACGGCTCCGATGACGCCAACCGTGGCCAGCAGGGCGGAAAACAGGCGGGACGACCGGCGGGCACCGCCGCCAACCGGCGTGGTGCGAGATTCGGTTCTGGTGGTGTGAAGCATGATGAACGCGAAAAGGCTACCTGCGTCATGTGGGCGCCGCTGTGGGGTGAGCAGCCCACCCCTGCGGCTGGAATTTTCCCATCGTGCCAGCGGCCGGGGCGCAGTTGCGTTTGCTCCGGCGATCCGTTTTCACGGCGCCATGCGTTACCTGCTATTCCTTTTGGGCACGGCGGTGCTGGCTGCCTCCGCGGTGCCGGAACCGCTGGAGGCGGCGCTAAGAGACTTTCGTCCGGACCCGCCGCGCGGCTGGTCCTATACGCAAACCACCGTCGCGGAAGGCAAGTCCACCGTGGAGCGTTACGATGCCACAAAACCCGAGTTCAGCCGCTGGTCGCTTGTCGAAAAGGATGGCCGCGCCCCAACCGCCAGCGAGCTTGCAACCTATGCGGAGATGAGATCCCGGCGCTCGCGCGGCGGCACCGCGCCCAAACTCACGGACCAGTTCGATCTCGGATCACTCCAGGTAACGGACGAGTCGCCTGAATATCTCACCTGTCGCTTCCGGCTCAAACCCGCCGAGCGCGGCGACAAGACCGCGCCCTTCCTGCGCGCCACGGTGGTTGTCCACAAACCGTCGCGTACGATTCAATCCTTCGAACTGGCCAGCACGGGCGAATTCAGCCCGACACTTGGCGTCTCCATCGCCACGATGAAAACGAGCATGGCCTACACGCCGCCCAGTGGAGCAGAGCCCGCTTTCCCCCAAACGGTGATGACGCATGTCCGCGGCCGCGCCTTCTGGTTCAAGTCGCTCGACGCGGATATGACGGTCACTTATTCGGCCTACGAAAAGGCGAAGAAAAAATAGTTAGCGAAGCGCAGCCTCAGACCATCGCAACGAACGCCGTCGAACTGAAAAGCCATGGACGCCTCGCCAAGGTTCAGCGGCGCGGACATCGAGCGATCTTTCCTGGAGCGGCGGTCTCCAGACCGCCGAAGACAGCTCGATCGACCGGACGGGTCGGCGACCTGGAGGTCGCCGACCCGTTGGAAAACTTGACCTGTTCACACCAAGTTTTCGCTCCCAAGGACTCTTGCGGGGAAAATTCACACCCTGTGCCCGCGTTTTCGCCGGTAGCGCCAGTCTCCGAGTGGCGGAACGTCGGTCAAAGACCGGCGCCACTCCCAGCGGCTGTGCCAGCAGGTTCTCGTAAGAGCTGGGAAATTTCCAGCTTACTGCCCGCCACTCCATTTGAAAATGGTCGTGGTCAGCGGCGGCAGCGTCACTCGCAGCGACTGGCTGAAACCATTGCACTCCATGTCCTCCGTGTTTCGGCCGCCATCGTTACCGAGGCCACTGCCGCCATAGTACTCGCTGTTCGTGTTGAGGACCTCGCGCCAGAAACCGCGCCGCGGCACGCCGATGCGGTAGTCGCGCGTGGCACCGCCAAAGTGGCAGACCGCGGCCAGCTGCACCAGTTCGGACGCGTCGCAACGCAGGTAGGCGATCAGGTTTGCATCGGCATCGTGACACGTGAGCCAGCGAAAGCCCTGCGAGTAAAAGTCGTGGTGGCTGAGCACCGGCTCGCTCGCGTACAGCTTGTTTAAATCGCGTACCAGCAGCCGCACGCCTTCGTGGTCCACGTACTGGCAAAGGTGCCAGTCGAGGCTCGAGTCGTGCGCCCATTCGCGTGATTGCGCGAACTCGCCGCCCATGAAGAGCAATTTTTTCCCGGGCCACATCCAGGTGTGCGCGTACAGCGCGCGCAGGTTCGCCGCCTTCTCCGCAATGTGCCACGCGCCCATCTTGAAGAGCATCGACGCCTTTCCGTGCACCACTTCGTCATGGGAGAAGACCGTGATGAAATTCTCGGCATACTGGTAAAGCATGCCGAACGTCAGGTCGTTGTGATGATGGCGACGCACCACCGGCTCCTTCGTGAAGTAGCGCAGCGTGTCGTTCATCCACCCCATGTTCCATTTGTAATCAAAGCCGAGTCCGCCCTGCTCCGGCGGCCGGCTGACCCCGGCAAACGAGGTGCTCTCCTCGGCGATCATGCGGACTCCGGGATAATAATGGTGCACCAGCGAGTTCACGTGCCGGATGAAATCGATCGCCTCCAGATTCTCGCGCCCACCGTACTTGTTCGGAATCCACTGCCCCTCCTTCCGGGAATAATCCAGGTAGAGCATTGAAGCCACGGCATCGACCCGCAGGCCGTCGAGATGATAGCGGTCAAACCACGCGAGCGCGTTGGCGGTGAGGAAGCAGCGCACTTCGTTGCGGCCGTAGTTGAAAATCAGCGTGCCCCAATCCATGTGCGCGCCCTGCCGCGGATCCGCATGCTCGTAGAGATGCGTGCCGTCGAATTCCGCCAGCGCGAAACTGTCTCGCGGGAAATGGGCCGGCACCCAGTCGAGGATTACCCCAATTCCCCGGCCGTGCAGGTAATCCACGAACCACGCGAAATCCTCGGGCGAACCAAACCGGTGGGTCGGCGCAAAGAATCCACTTACCTGATACCCCCACGATCCGTCGAACGGGTGCTCGGCGATCGGCATGATCTCGATGTGGGTGAAACCCATTTCCGTCACGTAGTCGGCGAGCTGCCGCGCGAGCTCGCGGTACATCAGCGGCCGGTCGGCATCCTCGGGCATCCGCCGCCACGAGCCCAGGTGCACCTCGTAAACCGACATCGGGCGATCGAGATGGGTCGCGTTTTCCTGCCGGCGCTGCACCCACGCCGCATCGGTCCACTTGAATTTCTCCGGATTGCACACGATCGCGGCATTGTTCGGCGGCCCCTCGAAATACGTGCCGTACGGATCGGTCTTCAACCGGATGTGGCCGCGTTGATCGCGGAGCTCGAACTTGTACAGTTCCCCCTCGCCGAGGCCCGGGATGAAGAGCTCCCACACGCCCGAGGCTCCCAGGGGCCGCATCGGGTGATAGCGACCGTCCCAATGATTGAAGTTCCCCACGACGGAAACGCGGGCGGCGGCCGGCGCCCAAACGGCAAAAGACACGCCGGTCACGCCACCCAGATCCCGCACGTGCGAACCGAGCTTCGTGTAAATCCGGTGCTCGTTGCCCTCGTTGAACAGATACAAATCCTGCTCGCCCAGGGTCGGCAAAAAGCAATACGGGTCGAAAAACTGGCGCATCTCGCCGCTCGGATACGTCACCCGCAGCTGATAACGGAACACCCGCGGACGCCTGGGGATGAAGATCTCGAAAAACCCCAGTTCGGAGAGCTGCGTCATGGCGAACTTGGGATGCGGCTCCGTCTCCAGATCGACGACCTCGCAGCTCTTTCCGCCGCTGACAAACGCGCGCACCACCACGCCCTGGCTGCGTTTGTAAGATAGCGGATGCATGCCAAGGATCGCGTGCGGCGATCCGTGCTTGGCTTCCACGAGGGCCGTCAGGTCGGTTTTGGAAATAATCACGCGAGAAAGAGATTAGTTCGCTCAACGTGGCCCACGACCGCAGCCGCGTCTAGCCGCGAATGACGCCGAAAATCCCGGGGCGGATCGTGGGTGAAATTTGGATATGGCGATTGCGCCCCGGGAAGGCCGCGGCGTCCCGGCCGCCCGACGGGCGGATTTACTTCCGGCCGCGGCTTCCCGTCATCACGCTGCCGCGCCTTGCTTTTCGCCGGTCTTGGCGTCCGAGTAATCCCCGTGTCTTGCCGGAATTATCTTCTCCTCGCCGGTTCTTTCGTGGCCGCGTTCGCGGTCAACGCCGAACCGCTCTCGAAGAAAACGGACATCGATTTTTTTCGCGATGTCCCCAGCCGCAACCTCAAGGGCCTCGCCACGCGCTCCGATGGCCGGCTCGTTACCGGCCCGATGTTGACGGAGCTGACGCGACCGTCACCGGCGGATTTGCTCTGGACGCTGGAGCCCACGCCAGACCCGGCCAAATGGCTCGTCGGAACCGGACCCGACGGGCGGGTGATTGAGATCACGCTGGACGCGACGCAGAGCTCATTCACGGCGCGCGACCACGCCAAATTGGAGGACCCGCAAATCTTCGCGCTCAAGCGGCTGCCGGATGGATCCCTCCTTGCGGGAACCTCGCCCAAAGGCGCCCTCTATCTCATTCGCGATGAGAAGCCGATCGCGCGGGCGCTGCTTCCCGTTGACTCCATCTTCGATCTGCTGGTCCTGGATGAAAACACCGTGCTGGCTGCGACCGGAAATCCGGGCCGGATCTATAAAATTGATGTGCCCAAGTTCGCCACCGTCGGACTCATCGCCGACAAAATCACCGACACAAAAATTCTGGCCGACCGTGGCATCAGCGTGTTCGGCGAAATCCGCGATCGTAACGTCCGCCGGATGGCCGCCCTCTCCGATGGCCGGATTGCGGCCGGTTCCGCGCCCCGCGGAAACGTCTATGTGTTCCCGGCGATGGGCGGCGCGCCGGTGATTCTCCAGGAAAACCGCGACGCGGAAGTGACCGACCTCCTGGCGACAACCGAAGGCGGGCTTTACGCCAGCATCGTGTTTGCCGGCAGCACGGGTGAATCACGCATCACGCCACCGGCGTCGGCATCGAAGGGCGGTGCGAAGGAGAGTCGCGACGAGACGCCGCCATCCGCCCAGGTTGAACGCTTCGGCGGCCGAAGCTCGCTGGTCGCTTTTCCGGCCGACGGCTTTCCGGAGATCCTCATGTCGCGGAGCAGCACCGCCTTCTACCGGCTCGCCCGGCGGGGCGACTTGCTGATCATTGCGGGCGGCGAACAGGGCGAACTCGTCGGCTATGATCTCAAGGCGCGATTGTCCGTCACATTTGCCGGCAGTATTTCGTCGCAGCTGAATGCGATCCTGCCGCTCGCGGATGAAAGCGGAAAGTTCCTGGTCCTGCGCAACAATACGCCCGGACTGGCGTTGCTCGATCTCTCCGCGGCAGGCGTGCGCGAGGCGGAAACCCGACGACTCGATCTCGGAACGCCCGCGCAACTCGGCGCGCTCCGATTCAACCGCCTGCGCAACATTGCGGAGGAGAATCTCCTGCCCGAAGTAAGAACCAGTAATGGCAGCGACGAAGTCGAGGGTTGGGGACCATGGACGCAGCTGCGCCCCCACTCCGACGGCGGGTGGCGCGTCGACGGGCTGCGCGGCCGCTATGTTAAGTTGCGCCTGCGCATTGCCGATGCGCCCAGTGCCGCGCAGCGCGATGCGAGCGCCCCGCCGGACCCGCCTCCGCCCTCGAAGAAAAAGACCAGGGCATCGAGGCCATCGGAGCCGCTGGCGAAACCCGACGCGACCGCGGCCCCCCCGCACCCGGCGCCGGACGGAACGGCGGCCCCCGTCGTCAGCGGCGCGATCACCGCGTTCGAGATCGATCGCGCCTCGCTGTTCTCGCTCCCGCAAAACCGCCGTCCGCAATTGCAGGACTTCCGCGTGCTCACCCCTGGCTTCGGCGTCATCCCGGCCCCGGAGCAGACTCCCTCCCCCATCGTGTCGCTCAGTCGGCTGGTGGAACCTCCGCGCGGAGACGACGACCGCCGGCGAAATAATTTCCTCAGCAGCCAAGTCGTGCCAACTCCAGGCGCGCAGGTCGTGCTCTGGACGGTGACGGACCCCGACGGTGACAATGTTCTGTCGACGTTTTCCATCCGCCGCGACGGCGATTCCAGGTGGATTGATATGGCGGCCTCGACGAAGGAGAGTTTCACCCAATTCGACACCGCCCATCTGCCCGATGGTATTTACTTCACGCGGCTCATTGCAACGGAAGCGGCGCCGCGCGCCATCCACGATCGACTGTCGCAGACGTTCGAAACAGATGACCTGACGATCGACCACACGCCACCGGAAGCTCTGGAGATGACGGCCCGGCGAACGAACGATGCGGTCGTTATCACCGTGCGGGGCAAGGATCAGTTATCGCTCCTGGATGGGATCGAAGTCGTCTTCAACAATGGCGTGCGCGAGACGGTGGAGCAGCCGGCGGACGGCGTGCGCGATGGCCGGGAGGAAACCTTCACGCTGGATGTGCCGATGGCTCGAATCTCGAACGCCACGTCGGTCGAGGTGATTCTGTACGACCGCGCGGGCAACGGTACCGCGCGCCGACTCACGTGGTGACATGAGGAGCAGCCGCTCCTGACTTCGCCCGGCGGGTTCCGTCCGGTGTCCCGTCGATCGTTTCGAGGTGGCAATCCCTTGCCACGAAACCCGTCGCCGCCGAATGAGTAAACCCGGCAGCGGCACGGTGCACCCGTTCAACCTTGAACCTGCGGCCATCGCATAGAGTATGGGCGACGACCGTCCACCCTCAACGTCATCTCCTCCCGAATCGCCGGCGCGCCCCTTTGCGTTCTCATGCGTCGCACAGCGCCGCCGGCGTACATCAGCATACCGCTATACCGCTATGAATATACACCCTGTGCATCGGCGGCCCTTCGTCATTATTGCGACGTTCGCAGCCACCGCGCTCCTGCCTGGAGCGGGCCGCGCCCAAGCGGTCACTCCCGTTGCCCCAGCCCCATCGTCTGCGGCCACCGCCCCGGACGAGGGCGCGGTCCAGCTCTCCACCTTCACGGTCACCGAGGCCCAGGACATCGGTTATGAATCGATGCACACGACCTCCGGGATGCGCACGGTGCAGGAGCTGAAGAACGTCTCGAACTCGATCTCGATCATGAATGCGCAGCTGATCGAGGACACCGCCTCACTCACGATCGAGGAAATGTCCCGCTGGTTCGTATCAGGCGAAGACGATCCTGAACCGAACCCCCAAGTCTACGGCAAGGTGATCCTTCGTGGGATCTTGAACGCGTTCGCGATGCGCAACGGCTGGATCTGGTATTCGCCCATGGACGCGTACAGTACGGAGCGCATCGAGCTCCTGCGCGGTCCCAACGCCTTCCTTTACGGCGAAGCCGACGTTGGTGGAGCGCAAAATAAGATCACGAAGCGGGCCGCCTTCACGCGGGACTTCACGCGCGGGAAACTCATGCTGGGCGATAACGGATTGGTGCGGGCCGAACTCGATCTTAACCGGCGGCTGGTACGGGACAAGCTGGGTATTCGCATCGCGGCCGTACAGCACTACAGCGACTCGTGGATCGACAACAGTCGCCGGGATTTTCGCGGCATCTACAGCTCCGCGACTTACCGGCCGTTCCCCAAGACATCGATTACGATCATGGCCGAGCACGCGAAGAACACCTCGATTAACGCGCAGGGCCTTTTACTCGATCAGTTCTCGCGCACCGCCACCGCGAACGTGGCCGCAGGCGGCGGATACATTTACGTGCCAGCCGCCGGTCTGATGTACCGCGCCCAAGGCACCGGCCGGCGTCAGAGCACGGGCAGCGGACTCACGATCGTCGACCCCGAGATTTTGCCCAGGACATTCCACACCAATGGACCCAACGCGACGTCCAAGAACTACTTTGACTCGTTCACGTTCGAGGCGGAGCACCACATCGGGAAAAATCTCCATCTGCAGATTTCCGGAAATTGGTACCAGCAGGCGATCGACATCTGGGGCGTGGGGGCGGCGCGCGCCATCCGCCGCGACATCAACGCCACGTTGCCCAACGGGCAGCCGAATCCGTATTTCAACGAACTCTATACAGAGTACTATCGTCAGCGGACTCTCCACGGCGGCATCGTCCGCGACATGCGTTTCTCCGCCGTATACGATCTCAATACGAAATGGACGAAACAACAGTTGCTCCTGAACGTGCAGCAGCACCAGGACAACCCCGGTCAGAAAAAACCGAAGTGGGGCGAATTTGTAGATCCCTCGACGACTGCGTGGGCGGGCGCGCAGCCCAGCCAGGCGCTGACGCAGGCGGCGTACACGGCGAACCGGACACTGTTTACGAACAACCGGTTCATGCGGCGCTATTATTTCAATGTGGACGGCACGCGCGGGAGTGACGATCTCGGGCCAGTCCCGGGGGTTTCGGCCTGGTATCCAGACCTCGCCGGTGCGGTCGGGGCCGGCGGCCACATGATTGATCGCCGATTCTACATTCCGTCATGGGGGATCGGTGCCTCGGGCAGCTACTTCAAGGAGCACCTCTATACGCACATCGGCTACCGGCAGGATCGCTTCAACATGAAGACGACGTACGGGATTGTGCGGCCGCTCCCGAACGAGTGGACCAACGAGTACGTTCCCGGCACGTTCCCGCCCAGTAATCCGAATTTCGACAATTACAAGGTGGACGGCGCAAATTACGGGGCGATCCTGCGCGTCAACGAGGCTTTTGCGCTTGGCTACAACTACGCGCAGTCGTTCCGAATTTCCATCGGCGAAGGAAACCCGAGCTATAACATTGGCGAGGCGCAGGGGATTCCCGTCGGTGAAGGCGACGACATTTCGGCCCGTTTCAGCCTGTTACAGGGTCGGATTGAGGCGACGGCCACGTATTATAATAATTACTCGCCGAACGCCTGGTTCAGCCAGGCACCGATCGCCGAGATTCGCGACGAGGTCGCCGCCATCTTTCCGGAAACGTTTTTCCACACGGGGCGGGACCGCCAGACCACCACGACGAAGGGCTACGAATTGGAGGTGACGACGAACGTCACCCGAAACTGGCGGTTGATGTTCAATCTAGCCAACAACAAGGTCGTGAACGAAAACCGCTCCCCGCTCCTGAAAGGGTTCCAGGCGCAGGCGAAGCAGCTGAATCAACCCACCCCGCTGCTCGACGAGTTCCTCCTGACGATCAAGGAAGGCGATCCAAATCCGGGGTACACCAAGCTGCGCGCGAATATGTTCACGCGATTCACGTTCATGGAAGGTGCGTTGAAAGGCGCCTATGTGGGCGGCGGGGTGAACTGGCGGGATCAAACTTTCCGCGGAAACGGTGACGTCGACAGCGATCCGGCCACCGCCGTGGTGCCGGTGTGGGGACCGTCCTATGCGCTTTATAGTGTTCTCGCCGGCTATCGCACGAAGGTCTTCAACCGCGTCACCTCGTTCGCGCTGAACGTGGGCAATCTATTCGACAAGGAATATTACCGTTCAGCGGGCATCGGCACGGGATCGTGGGGCGAGCCGCGTTCGTACCGGCTGACGATAATGACCGATTTCTGAGTCTCGGCGCTCCCGCCCACGCGCCGGAGCGATCGCGGACAATCCGCGCGGATGGGACGCAAGCCGCTTCGTCCGCCTTTACGCTGTCGTTAGGTCAGCCGCTTCGCCGCCAGCTGCGCCTTGACGCAGAGTTCGCCCGCTTTGAAGGCGTGCGCCTGCGTCATGGCTTTCTCAGTACGGTGCAGGCAATCGAGAATCAACTCACCGAAGAACCGCAGCCCGACTTTGCCATCCACGTTCAGGTAGTGCTCGCCCTTGTCATCGACGAGGTAGACGTTGTCACCCTTCTTTTCGCGGCCCACGTCGACGTATTTCCGCAACTCTATATAGCCCTTCGTGCCGAGAATGAACGTCCGGCCGTCGCCCCAGGTGCTGAGCCCGTTCGGCGTGAACCAGTCGACGCGAATCTGATTGGTCGCGCCATTGTTGCCCTGGAACGAGGCTTCACCGAAATCCTCGAACTCCGGCGTGTCAGGATTGGCGAAATTGCCGACCGCCGCGTGCGTCACCGTCGCGTCCGTGGCTCCGGCATAGGTCAGGAACTGCTCGCACTGGTGGCTGCCGATATCGCAAAGGATGCCGCCAAATTTCTCGCGCTCGAAGAACCAGGCGGGGCGGGTCGGCTTGCTCAACCGGTGCGGCCCCAGTCCGACGACTTGCACGACACGGCCAATCGCGCCCGCGGCGACCGCATCCGTGGCCAACATCGCGGCCTCCGAAGTCAGCCGTTCACTGAAGTACACCATGTATTTCCGGCCGGTGCGCGCCGCCACGGCTCGCGCCTGACTCACTTGCTCGAGCGTCGTGAACGGCGCTTTGTCCGTGAAATAGTCCTTGCCGGCCTCCATCACCCGACAGCCCAGCGGCCCGCGCTCGGAGGTGACGGCGGCGGCCGCCACCATCTTGACCTCCGGATCGCTGAGAATCTCGTCGAGCGACCGAGCGGGTTTCGCCTGCTTGTACCGCTTGAGAAACGCGTCGCGCTTGGTCGCGTCCGGCTCGTACACCCACTTCAACGTGGCACCTGCATCGATCAATGCGCTGCATTGACCGGTAATGTGCCCGTGGTCGAGATGCGCGGCGGCGATCACAAACTCGCCGGGCTTCACCACGGGCGCCGGCTTCTTCTCCGGCAGGTATTTCAGGATCGCGTTGCTCACGCCCGGCGTGACCGCGGGAGAGCGGGTCGCGGCGAATGTCGAAGGCGGAAGAATGGCGGCAGCCCCGAGCGACCCCGCGCCGTAACTCAGAAAATGGCGACGATTCATGCGAGGCGAATTGTGCCACGCGGGCATGAAAGCACAAGAGGTACGGTCGCATGAGCGTCCGTGCTGTCGCGCGACGAATACCGACCGCCGTATCGCGCACGCCGCTTTCCCGCATGATCCTCGTTCGCTGGTTTCATCATCGATCGCGCGTCCCCGCCGCGCTTCGGAGTTGGAAGAAATTCTGCGGGTGAATATGAATGCAGCGATGTCAGCTCTCGATCCGCCGGACTCGCCGACCGATTCGACTCCGTCGGATCTTTTGGAGGCGGGCGTGTATGCGAGCGCTCGCGATGCGGCCGAACGCGGCCTCGTGGTGCTCGCCACCGGTTCCGCGTACTGGCTCGAACCCCGGCCGGATGGTTATCACCTCCTCGTGCAAAAATCCGTGGCCGCCCACGTGCGCAGTCAGCTGGCGAAGTTCGAACGGGAGCGCGTGGGTTGGCCGCCACCCCCGCTCACGGATCCCTGGTCTCCCCGGCAAGCCGGGTGGATCACGCCGCTGCTTTGGGCGGTCAGCGTGCTCGTGGTGTACCATCTTTCTGGTGACAACAGCTGGATGGACCGCGGCGCCCTCGATGCGCGCCTGGTTTTTCAGGGCGGAGAATGGTGGCGGCTGGCGACCGCGTTGTTTCTCCACGCCGATGCCGCCCACGTGATTTCCAATGCGTTGAGCGGCATCCTGGTGTTTGCCGGGGTGATTGCCACCCTGGGCCGTGTCCGCGGCTGGCTGCTCATCGCGTGCGCGGCAGTGTTGGGCAACCTTGCGGTGGCCGGGATAAACTACCCCGGCCCGTACCGATCCGTGGGCGCGTCGACGGCCATCTTTGCGGCGGTGGGACTGCTGACGGGGCGGGCGCTGCGGGTGGTGGCGGGTTCACCGCATCCGCACCGGTGGCGCGCGATGTTTGTGCCTGTGGCGGCGGGCATCACCGTGCTGGCACTCTACGGAGCCGGCGGCCTCCGGGTCGACATCGGCGCCCACCTGACGGGCTTTGTCGCCGGGCTGGCACTGGGTTTCGTGGCGGGACTTGAACGGCCTCGTGCCGCGACTTGAAGCACCTGGGCCTTGAACGGCATCGGGGCGGGACTTTGAGGGCCTTTCGCTTCTCGCAGCGAGTTCCGGCCACGGATGCGTTTCTCTGATCCGATCGGATCAGAGAAACGCATGCCGCGCCTTGTTCGTACGAGGTACCGCCTGTCTCCAGAGGATGCGATTCGATGTCCGGCGGCCCTCGGTCGCTCGCCACGGCGGCGACCCGGATGCCGACTTGCGCGTTGGGCCGTAATTCGTAAGTGAAGACTCACCCTCGTACCCTTGGCTGCTCGAACGGAACTTTCCCCACCCGTAATTTCTCTGTCCTCGTTCCTCCCATGCCGCGGCCCCTCTTCTCCCTCCTGCCACTCGCGTTCGCTGCCTGGGTTGCCACGCAGCTCCCGGCGGCGAACCAGATAGATTCCCTGCTCGACGAACAGGGCAACCCCGCCGGATTTCGCACGCTCGCCATCGGAGATTCCGCTCCCGATTTCGCGCTCCCCGGAATCGACGGCAAAACCCACCGTTTAACCGATTTCGCACGCGCCGACGTGCTGATGGTGCTGTTCACTTCGAACCACTGCCCCACTTCGCATGGCATCGAACAGCGGCTGATGAAGCTGCGAAACGATTTTCGCGACCGCCGCTTCGCTTTGATCGCAATCAATCCGAATCATCCGGAGGGACTGAGGGCCGACGAACTCGGTTATGGCGAGTTCAGCGATTCCTTCGCGGAAATGAAACCTTACGCCGCTAAAAACGGCTGGGACTTTCCGTATCTGTACGATGGCGACCAGCAACTCACCGCCCGCGCTTATGGCTGCCTCGCGACGCCGCACGTGTTCATTTTCGATCGCCAGAGAAAGCTGCGCTACGCCGGCCGATTCGACGATTCGCGCTTCCCACAGGAATCGACCGTGACTTCGCCCGATGCCCGCAATGCGCTGGAGGCGCTCTTCGCCGCACGGCGGGTCCCGGTCGAATTGACCAGGCCACATGGTTGCTCCACCAAGTGGCGCGAGAAACACACCACGCATGTGGCGCTGGAGACATCATGGACCAGGATTTCCGTTTCCATTCAGGCCACGGATGCCGCCGTTTGTCGCCGCGCTGAAGGCGAATCCAACAAACAAATACCGCCTCTTCAACGTGTGGGCAACCTGGTGCGCTCCGTGCGTGCAGGAGTTTCCGGACATCGTCGCGCTCATGCGGAAATTCGACATGCGCGATTTCGAGGTCATCACGATCAGTTTGGATGAGTCGAAGCAGGAGGCGAAAGCGCTCGCGTTTTTGCAGAAACACGGCGCCGGCCTCACGCCGCGGAAGCAGGGCGCCGTCAAACGCGAGGGTCGCACCACGAACCATTACTTGTACAGCGGTGCGAGCCAGGACGCACTGGTGGCGGCGCTCGATGCCGACTGGCCGGGACCGATTCCACACACGGTGCTCGTCGCGCCCGGCGGGGAAATCGTCTGGCGCCACAATGGCGTGATTGATCGCACCGCCGCAGTTGCCGCGATCGTGAAAGCGATGACGCCGTATTATCAGCCGCCCCCGAAGAAATGATTCGGGTTTGGGATCGGGTCGTCCCGTCCGCTCCCGGTCGTCCAATGCGCCGGGTGGCGCTCGCCGCAACGCAGCGCAACCTCGAGCGTATGCGACTTGCCCGGGGCGCCAACGTCCGACAGATCAGCGCGAACCCGCTCCTGCCATGCTCACGTTCTCCTCCCGCCTTCTACTCAGCCTCGTCGTTTGCGCCCCCGGCTTCGCGCAAGATTCATCGCCCGCCAAGCGGCCAGCCACCCAGCCGCCGGCCGTCGCGAAGAAAGTGGTGGAGCCCAAGCTGGAGTGGCACGACGTCACGACGTGGGCGATTGAAGGCCGCGCGTGGCCCGACCTGCCGCGGTTGCGCTGGTTCGATCGGTTTCCCGCCATCGCCCAAGGCAAGGTCACCGACACGGTGTGGGGCCTCAGCCGCGACAGTGCCGGCATGATGGTCCGGTTCAAAACCGACGCCACCACGATTTGGGCGAATTACACCTTGATGAAGGAAAAGCTCGCCGGTCCCAACATGACCGCCATTGGCGCCAGCGGCATCGACCTCTACGCGCGCGACAGCGCCGGCCAGTGGCGCTGGGTCGGGGTCACGCGCCCGGACAACAAGAACGTTCGGCAGGCGATCGTGGCTGAACTCGCCCCCGGCCTGCGCGAATACGCGGCTTATCTCCCTCTCTATAACGGCGTCGAAGATTTGTCGCTCGGCGTGCCTCCCGGGGCGAAATTCGAACCGTTGCCGCCGCGCGAGGCGAAACCGATTGTGTTTTACGGCACGTCGATCACCCACGGCGCCAGCGCCTCGCGCCCGGGCATGGTGCACACCGCGATCCTCGGCCGACGGCTGGAGCGCCCCGTCGTCAATCTTGGTTTCTCGGGCAACGGCCGGATGGACGCCGCCGTCGGCGAACTGCTCGTGAAAATCGACGCGGCCGTCTACGTGATCGATTGCCTGCCGAACATGGATGCGGCCGCCGTCCGCCAGAAATGCATTCCGCTGGTGCACCAATTGCGCGCCACCCGGCCCAACGCACCCATCGTGCTCGTGGAGGATCGCCGCAACACCAACTCCTGGATCCTCCCGAAGCGAAACCAGCATCACACCGACAATCATGCGGCGCTCCGCGAGTGTTTCGCCACGCTGCAGCAGGAAGGCGTGCGCCGGTTGTACTATCTCGCGGGAGACAATCTTCTCGGCCCGGACGACGAAGCCTCGACGGATGGTTCGCATCCGAGCGACCTGGGTTTCGTCCGGCAGGCGGACCAGTTCGAACCCGTGCTCCGCGCCGCGCTGGGGAGTTGACCCGCCCGCCCGCCTGAATTTCAACCGCCGCCGATCGTCGCAATCAAGGGAGTCGCACCACCTCAACTGCGGCGCCGCGGTTGTGCGGTGTATCCATTCTGTGGAGCCGCGACCGCGCGTCGCGCCCCGGAGCCCGCCGGCGCCGGAAACTTCGGCAATGACAAACAGGAATTTCCCGATGCATCCGAATCTTGAGCCAGCCAGCCACCCTTGCTTGCGTCGGTGCATGGTCCAGCTTCCGCCGCCTCTCATCATAGCTATCGACGACGAGCCCGATGATATCTTCTTCCTCCGTCGTTTGATCGGCAAGGTGGGCCTTGCCCACCAGTTCCAGCCGTTTGCGAACGCCGAAGCGGCCATCGTGGCCCTGTCGGCGTTCGCCGCCGGCGAAAACCCGGCTGCGCTGCCCCTCGTCTGCCTCCTCGACATCAAGATGGTCGGGATGACAGGCTTTGACATGCTAAAATGGATACGCAGCCAGCGCGGCTTGGACGCCCTGCCGGTGATCATGTTTTCATCCTCGGATCACCCCCAGGATGTGCACATGGCGCGGGATCTCGGCGCCCAGGGATATCTGAAGAAGTATCCCGCGGTCGACGCGATGCGCTCGATCCTGGAGCAGGCCAGGGAATTTGCGGCCACCCTGCCCCCGAAGAAAACGTTCCTTCAGTGGAGCTACCGCTTCGTCGACTCGAGCGATCCGGTCATTGCGAAATAGCGTCGGCGAAGGCCACGCGCGCGGGCGCTCGCCGCCACGGGATCAGGGCCGGGTGCCGGAGCGCCACGCGACGTCCGCTCACTTCATGAGCTTGTGGAGATCGCTCGCCTGTTGCAGATGGTGCTGCAAACGCGACAGGTGCTTTCGGGCAAACTCGACCAACGCCGCATCCTCGCCATCGCGCGCCTGTTTTTCGAACAGCTTCACCGTGTCCTCGTGGTCCGAGACCATCTTCTTCAGATAGTCGCGATCGAAACTCTTCGCGTCACGCTGCAGCCATTTGTCCGCGGCGGCGTCCTACGCCGGCAGCACGACGCCGCGGTTCGAGGCAATCGCCGTCAGTCCTTTCTGCAGCCGCGCGTGGTCGCCCATCATCGCTTCAGCGAGTTCGCGCACCCGCGGGTTCGACGACCTCTCCGCTGCAACGCGGGAGATCGCGACTTCGTCCATGCTCCAGCGCATCACCTTTTCCACGAAGGTTCGGTCCGGCCGCTTCAACTCCACGCGATTGACCGCGGGAACTGGCGTCACCACGCGCTCTTCGTGACGAGGTGTCGCCGCGGGTGCGGCCACGCCGAACCACACGGTGAGAGCAGCCGCCGCGGCGGCTCGCGCACCGGCTCCGGGGAGAAAATTCGAGGAGGCCGTCTTCATCCCCCGACCGTGTCCTGACGCCGTGCGATGTTCTCCCACGTCGGGCCGGCCGCAGGGCGTGTTTTCCCACCAACCCAACGCTGCGCGCCCCGGAGAAAGCGCCTGACAGAG
>JBBRCR010000086.1:0-21398 GCA_038204695.1 Opitutales bacterium
TCGAACGTACCGCCCGTCACTGGTAACGCACCCTGCGCGATCACCGCGCCGGGAATCACCGCCGCAAAATGGATCGTCGCAGCCGTGCTCCGGCCGACAAACTTTGCACCTTTGGCCGGGTCGATTTTCGAAAGTGGCGGCAGATTAAACATGAGTGACGGCACGTTAGGTGCCCGAACGCTATCGATCACAAACATCATTCCGCCGTCTTTCGGCAGGCCCGGCACGATCCCTTTCGTTCCATTCCACTCGGCGTCCACGGTGTAGCGATACACCCCGGGCGTATCCAGAGCCCAAGGAGTCGACCCGGCCCATGAACCGCTGGCATCACCGATGCCTTGCGCGACGACTTGGCGGCCGTCGGGATAATTCAGCGTGAACTTCATGTTCACCGGCAGCATCGGATCGATTTGAAACGCCGGCACAAACGCCGTGCCCTGGTTGTACACCATTCCGGGACGCGCATTCATCGCGAGGAAGACGCGCGACCTTTCGCCCGTCGGCCCCGCAATGTCTTCGGAACCCGGCGCGATCACGCGATTATTCCTGCTGCCAGCGGGCAACGTGAACGCGTTGGCCATATAGCCGGCGTACATCGGCGTCTGTCCCCGGTTGCGAATGACGACCCCGCCGATCAGCCGGTAGATTTCGCCCGGCGAGTCGCCGTTGCTCGAGGCACCGATTTGGCCGCCAAAGGACTGCGGACTCAGGCTCCAGTACGGTGCGCGCACGCCATCTTCACTGACGAGGAAACGTCCCATGAACCCAGGTCGCGGCGCGGCCGCGTAGAAGTACTGGAGGTCGGTGATGTATTCGGGGAATAAATGCGGCGAGTATCCGTTCGACGTCTGGATGCGAACGTTCGTCAGGCCGATCGATTGAATCTTCGAGTCGTACGGCGCCGGGTTGTTCTTGTACGCCCACGTGAGCACCGGCTCGATCTTGTTCGAGGACTGGCGCTCGGTCGCAATGAGCAGCACGTCGCCCGCTTTGAAGGGAAAGTCGATGTGCTCGAGCTGCTGAATTCCGGTTACGGCATCCGACCAGCCCTCGCGCAGCGTTTCACCGCGCTCGACGAGTTTGTCTTTGACCTTGATCATCTTGCCGTGCGCGACAATCGGCGTGTCGACCGGATAAATCACGCCGGCATGGCGCATGGACTGCACCCACAAATGCCCGTCCGCATCCGTGTAGGTCGCGAACAGATGCGAGGAATACTCGCCCGGCGCGTCGAAGTTGAGCGGTTTCATTCCCTGCGCCGCGGCAAACATTCCGCCCGCCGTGGCTTTGCCCGAGTACGTGATTGTCCGCACGTTGTTAGGATCCGAATTGACGAACAGGGTCGCGGACACGTTCACATCGGCCGGCACCGCCGGCGCAAAACCGATGTCGCGTCCCAGCCGGTTGCCAACCGGATACGCCTGCCCCTGGAAGGTTGCGGTCGCGAGCGTGATGCGTTTCGCGATCCAGAATTTATAGCTGCCGCCGCCTTCATAGCGATTGCCCCACACATCCTGCGTCCAGCCGGTTGCTCGCACTGTATATAGTCCGTACATCGGCGGCTTCCACTGCGTGAACTTGGTATTGCGCGTCGTGGGCCAGCTATACGTTCCCGACTTGGCCACAAACGGTGCCGTCCCCAGGTCGACCCCCTTCCCGTCGGGTTGCGTAATCCGAATCGTCAGTTCGCCCTTCGTATAGTCCCACGGGATGTTCTGTCGCGCGACGATGGTCTCGGTGGGGAATTGCGGTTCGAGCGAATACGTCAAAACGGTCGACGTACTGGTCTCGCTGAAGCGCGGCACAATCACGTCGTCCTGAATGATATTCCGCGACGAAAGGGCGAAATACGGCTGATCCTCCTCCGCCACGGCGCCGCGATAGCCGTTCGAGTTGTACCCGTTGAGCAGCACCCAGGGCACGCGCGGCTTGATCAAAGCCGCGTCAACCATTCGTCCGCTGACATGCCTGCCACTGGCGATGAACGGCGGCGAGTAGGTTTCCGAATCGCAGGGGCCTTTCGGAAAACCGCGTAACGCGAAGGATTCCGCGTTCAGATTCGTTCGCCGCGTTTTCATCATCGTGCCGTAGTCCAAGCGCAACCGATACACACCCGGCGGCAGATCGTCCGGGAGTCTGGTCGCGACGTTGAACGTGACCGCGCGACCGCCTTCGATCACCTGCGTCGCGGCGAGCGGCACCGTCACGAGTTCATCCACCGGGGTGCGAAAACGATAACCAAACCGCGTCGTCACCGCGCCCTGCACGCCGCCTTCGATGCCGAGTCCGGTCGGCGTGAGCAGCGTGGACATCCGTTCGTCACTCGGCAGATGCAACCGTCCGTCCGCGTCGAAAAGCCGTTCCGCCGTGACGAGGAGGATGAATGAGTCGGGCTGGATCCCTTTCGCGGCAAGCGCCTCCAGGTAGGAATTGGGGAAACGCAACGTCGCTTGAATGTTCAACGGCGCGCCGGGTGTCCACGTGGAGGGAGTTGCCGCAATGTCGGACCGCCATTCGCCCAAACCGGTGGTGCCTGTATCGGAAAAGCGGATTTGGTTTCCGGACGGGAGCTGAATCTGCGCCGGCGGTGGATCGAGGTTCGTGCGCGACACCTCGTAGATTTCCGCCAACGCGACTCCGCTGTCGGTGGCGGCGCCGCGCAGCTGCAGCGTGTAGTTTCCGGCCGGCACCGTCACCAGCAGCGCGGAATCGCCGGCGCTTGCCAGGGCGAAAGCCCCCACCGCCACGCGGGCGTCTTCCAATCGCTTCAACTCGGCCTGGTCAGTCCCGCGCCAATCGTTGTTGGTGGCGATGCGCGCGCCCGCGGCGTATAACTCGATGCTGGGATCACGCAACCCATCGCTCAGGCCGAATTGCTGGAGGCTCGGACCGACCCCGCGGAGCAACAGCGTGAGGCTGCCCTCGCCCGTCACGACAAAGCCGATTACCATCAGGCCTTCGCCGGGTTCGACGCGGGCCCGGGCGGAAAGATTGACGAAGCGGGCCGAACCCGCCGCCGGCACCGTGGTGGCGTCGTAGAATTCCAACAGGCCAATGCCGGAGTTCCCCGCGGCCGGGCTGCAATAGGCCGTGACGGAACCGGCCGGCAGCTGGCCCGCGAGCGCGGCATCACCGGCCGCACCGTTTACCCGCTCGAGCAGCGGAAAGGACCCGACGTACGTGGAGGCGACCGCGATGCCCGGTCCGGTGGTGTTGCTCTGGGCCAATAGGGCGGTGCCGCGATAGATGTCGAGGTTCACGTTGCGCAGGTATGAGTTGACGCCGAACTGCGCCAACCCGGGCCCCACGGCGCGAACGAGCACCGGCAAATTTCCCGCTCCCTGCACCGATGCGCCCGCGACAATATTATTGGCGCCGGCACCGGCTTGGGCGCGCACGGAAATATTGGCCAGCCGGGCCGAGCCCCTGCCTGAACGCGCGCCGGGCGACACGATGGCCGTGGCCTCGCTGGTCCAGGCGGTGTCGCGGATCACGGTTGCCGCCGCAGGCACGCCCGTGGTCTGGCCTCTGAGGATGAGGCCGGCGGACGCGAACACGAGCAGCCTCAGAAATATACGATTCATATCAGGGTAATGTTGGCGGAGGGCTCTGGAAGGGCCTTGACCGATCGATTCTTATTGAAGGCTCACCCGGCTGGAGGACGGAGTTGCTATAGGTACTTCTCATTCGGACGAAACCCGGCTCCGCGAACTTCGCTCCGATCGAGGAAGCGAGACTGTATCATCGCCGCCGCCCCATGACTGCGCATATGTTGACCATCGCTACACCGATCCTGTCCGCCCACAGACGGCCAGAGTGCTGCACGTTTCGTGTACACGCCCCCGCCTCCGCAGCCTCTCGGGTGTGAGCGCGCAATGCGAGCGGAAGCGTGGCGCGTAATAATGCATGCGCTCAGCCGCAAGCGATGCATGCGCCACAGCGCACGGCCACGAATCGGCGGCTTTCCGCACTCCCACGGATCGGCGGCTTTCCAGCCGCCGCCACCACATCGTGCTCATGAGCCGGCACCGGGCGTAGACGCCCTTCCACGCGGTGGATCGTGGCGCCAAGTGGCACGCCGACACGCAACCGGCCGGACGCTCGAGGTGTTCGGGCAGGAAGCTCGAGCGCGAAGGCGAGCACGAGGCGTTCCCCGCGTAATGCTGCGTGAACCGCATCCCGGAGTCCGCCAGTCGGTCGAGATGCGGCGTCGCGAGCTGCTTTTGCCCATAGCAGCCGAGGTCGCCATAGCCCAGATCGTCGCCGAGGATGAAGACGATGTTCGGGCGGCGGCCCGATTCGGCGGCGGCCGCCCACGCGGTCACTGCCATCATCAGAAGAGCCAGACGGGATATTTTCATGCGCGTGCGTCCACGGGAAGACGGAACAAGACGGTGCCGGTCCGTTCATTCGGCCGTGGGCATCGAGCAAAGGATCGGTCACGCCCGGCGCCATGCCGCCGCGAGAATAGCGTATTCCGATCGCGCGCCACCCAGGCTGGCCGCGAACCCCATGGCCGCATCGCGTTTACCGGAGCGGACCATCCGCGTGCTTGACGCCGCCCGGCATAATCCAGCGTAGTCGGCCCGTGGCCCGGGACCCGGCTTCTGCCTCCAAACGTATTGGGCTGCGCGACATCGCCCGCGCGGCCAGGGTCTGCCTGATGACGGTTTCGCTCTCGCTGCGCGACCATCCGAAAATCTCCGAGCCCACCCGTCGGCGCGTGCGCCGCATCGCTGACCAGCTCGGCTACCGGCCCGACCCGGAGATCGCGCGGTTGATCGGCCGGCTGCGCTCGTCGCGGACGAAGCGCGGCAGTGTCGTCATCGCCATGGTCGACCTGCACCAGGATGCGGCCGCCGCCGTGCACCCATATGATGCGGAGATTCGTCACGGTGGTCGTGAGCCGGAACGTCCGCGGCTCAACCACATTGAACCGCCGGGCGATTTTGCCGGTCGCATCGTAACGCGTGATCTCGGGATCGGGGCGAATATTCAAGACGAGACGCTAACGCCCGGGATTTCGGCTCGCGATCCTCGCAGGGGAATAGCGTCTACCGCGCGGCATCGCGGACATGTCCAGCAAGGCACGCCCGATCCTTTGGTCACAGAGCGCACAGAGGTCGAACCAGAGGACACAGAGGAGACCAGACATACCAAACAGCATCTGCCTTTCTCCGTGACCTCCATGCCCCCTCTGTGACCTCTGTGTCTCATCCACAGACCTTTGATTGCAGCCCTCGAGTCGCGTTAGGAAATTTCCCGGCCAAGGGTCCGCTGCGTGGACACCGAGCGATCTCTCTTGGATCGGCGCTCTCCAGACGGCGTAAGACAACTCGATCGATCGGACCGATCGGCGACCTGGAGGTCGCCGCTCCGATGAAAACTCGACCTATCGACACCAGGTTTCCGCTCTCGAGGATTCGCGAGCACCCCGAATCCGTAGAGACGTGGGAGAACATGGGTGGCACTCCTGAATTGGCCGGCGGACCCGCTGGTGAAATCGCTGGCCAATAAGCGTCGTCGCCTCGCATTCTGTTTTCGCCCGCTCACCCCTCACGGCTATGAAACGCATCCTCGCTCTCCTTCCCCTCCTCGCCATGAGTCCGCTCTGCGCGGCCGAGGATCTCGGCCGGTTGATTTTCCAGGACGATTTCGCCCGCTCCGAATCGCAGGAGAAAACCGACGAGCCCGGTCGCGGCTGGGGCACAAACAGCAAGAGCCGCGCAAAGGGGCACAAGCAGGTCGATCTGCGTGACGGCGCGATGTATATCTTCATCCATCCCGAGGCCAACCACGGTGTGTCCGTATCGCAGCCCGCCGAGTTCACCGATGGTGCGGTGGGACTGCGCTTCAAGCTGGAAGATGCCCGCGACAGCCTCGGCCTCGATTTCGCCGATCTCCAATGCAAAGAGGTGCACGCAGGTCACCTCTTCGCCGCGCGTATTTCCCCGAAACAAGTGCTCTTGCAGGATCTGAAGACTGGCAGCATGCGGCTTGATATTCAGACGGCACGCCAGGCGAAGCAAAAATTGAGTGACGAGCAACAGCGTTCAATCAAGGAACGGCAAAAGAGCGTGCCCCAAGCGCTCGCCGTCGGCGCATGGCACGACCTTCTCGTGAAAGTAACCGGCAACGAATTGGCCGTCACGATTGACGGCAGGTTTGTCGGCAGCTTCACGTCACCCGGCATCGCCCACCCCACGAAGCGGCTACTGCGCTTCGCCGTGCCGCGAAACGCCGTCGTCGATGACGTGAAAATCTGGCGGAAGCAGTGACACGAGTTCGATGGTGTCGCGCGTGGCACACGCATGCGCCAGGTGGCGCGGGTCGTCGGCCGCCGAACGCCAGTCAGAGAGTGGCGCTGCCCCAGACATCGTCGCGCTCGCATTTGCGGCGTCCGAAAATCTTGGCCTAAACTCGGCGCACCGTCGTTTCGCGCACCTTTTCGCCCCTGCCGCAGCGCGGCCCGCACTCAGAGGTCGAACGTCGTCGTGAAGATGAACTGCCGCGGATCGATAATCCGATACTGCCAGTATCGGCCGTCCGGATTCACGGCCACCCCGCGAAGCGAACCACTTTCGGTGACATTCTTTATATTGAGCTGAAACCGTGCGCCGATGCGATTATTGAACAGCCGTGTTCGGTAGCCGGCTGACAAATCAATATTGGCCGTGGGACTGTCGTAGAAAGGTTTGTTTACGTCGAGACGGCGCACCACTCCGTCCGCGTCGGGAGCGCCCGCCAGATAGCCAAGCGCGCCCTTGCTGGCCCAGCGAAACGCACCGCCGACGTCGAGATTCTTGAGCCACTGCCGATCGCCGGCGATGCCCGCCAGGCGGTAGTTGGTGATCACGTTGAAAGAATACTCGCGCGTCTGCGGCTTCTTCTTGCCCTGGGTGGTGATGGCGAGGTCGAGCGGCGTCTTTACCAGAGTGAAAAAATAATTTTCAGGCACGTCACCGCCGTCGGCGGTGGTCCACCACAGGTTGCCCGAGGGGTTCCGGATCGTGGTCCAGATGGGCATTCGCTCATCGATATACCTCTGGATGTGCACGGAAACGCCGGAGTCGATCGCCTCCTGCTTGTTTCCCGTCGCCCGGATGGTCCAATAACGGTTCGGGTTGATCTGCATTTCCAGCTCCCAACCGCGGGAGAGGGAATTGCTGGAGTCGTTGAACGATTTTCCGGAGTAGCTGGCGATGTGCTCGAGCGTGGTGCCCATTTTCGTCGCCGCCGCGCTTTGGGCCTGCTCCAGCGAAAGATTGGGATTTTCCTGCAGCGCCCAATTCGTGGCCGATTGGAACAGATCGAAATTCCGGGTCTGCCCCGGAATATCGAAGTCGATGCTGACGGCCCGGGTTCCAAGCACCCCGGTGCCGCCGCGTTTGTCGATCTGCACCGTCTCCTGGTGCGTGAGCCGCATGAAGAAACGACTGTCGAACAACCTCAGGCTGAAGCCGTATTCCTCCGTCGCCGCCCGCGGATTCGCCAGCTCTCCGAGGTAAACATTATAGGCGACGTCGGCCGGCTTGAACGAGTCGGATTCGTTATAATGAAAACTCCACTCACGAACCGCCTCGGCAAGCACCTTGCCAAGACCGGTCCGGGTGTCGTTCTGCAGGTAGCTCCAGCTGCGGAACGGCCGGGCGACAATCCCGCGGGTCTCGGTCTTCCCGTCCCGCCACTTTTTGTCACGGCCGAAGTAGCTGTGATCGTCGAGCAGCGATTCATCCAGGAACCCATCTTCGAGCGTGGGAATGGTCAGCTGCTGGCTGGTATAAACCCGATCCTCGCGCTGGCCGTAAGTGGTGACAATGTGATCCTGCAGCAGGTGGCTCTGCAGCGTAAAACCCTGGGTGTTGGTCTTCCGCTTCTGGGCGCTAAGGGCAAAGTACTTCTCTTCGATCGTCCCCATTTCCGTCCGCCACGCCGAGGAGGTGGCGTCAAGGAAACGCACGGGAAACACACCTGTCCAATTTTTCGCACCGGCGTTGGCATAGTCGATGTTACCACCAACCGCGTCACCCATATAGTAGCGGGCGAACATGCTTGATTCATTCCGGATGCGGCTCCCGCCAACCGTGGTGACGGCGGGATTAAGGGCGAGATTGTCCGTCACGAGGTCCCGGTAACGGTAGCCGCTGCCGGTCTCGAAATTCGTCACGTGTTCACCGTACCCGATCGCCCGGTGCAGACCGATCCATTTCAGGAGATTCGGTTCGTTTCGCAGATCAAGCTGATGGGCGACTTGAAGACGATAGTTGTCGTTGAACACGGGACGCCGGAAAGCCTGCGGCTGGTTGCCACCAATATAGGGACGACCAACAAATGGATTCGGCGTGCCATCCAGGTGACGCTCCGTGGCGTCAATCAGCACCGTGGTGCCGACACCATCCAGCTGGCCGATGTGCTGGCGGCGGTAGTCTTCCTGGTCTTCCCGGCGCCAGGCGAATTGCACGTCGGTCCTGTTGCGCCGGGTGTCGAAAATACTCTGATTGACCGTCGCGTTCATGATCGTCGCCTTGCCGGTCGCAAAGCCGGAGGCCGCCAGATTGATCTCCTCCCAGTTGTAGAACGACTGGTCGTTGCTGCCGACGAGCTTGTAGAGCGGGCCATCTGCATTGATGCCGCTGCTCTGCACGACCTGCGTCAGGCCGGTCGTCGTGCCGACAATCGTGTTATTGGGCGCCTGTCCCCGGATCTGGAACTGAATCTCACCGTCATCGATGTACTGCCCGATGCGCACATTCGAGCTGCCGATGCCGGAGAGGCTGACCGGTAGCTGATTGATATTCGTGATCGGGGCGGAACGGACGCCATTGACCTGATACGTGCGGGAAATCGGGTCGTAGGTCGGTTTGCCCCGCTCGATCCAGGGTGTAACCGCATCACGCGGCGTGATCGAGTTGGCGCGCTGGGCGTATTGCGAGAAACGCTCGATCGACGCGTTGAGCGTGGTCTTGCGGAAAGGCTTGGACGTCACCGCCAGCTGCTGCCGGTTGTTGCGTTCCACCGACGGTTTGCGGATATAGCCGACTTCATTATATACCGCGGAAAATCGCAGCGCCAACGCGTTCTTAATCAGCGGCCGGTTGAGATCGATGCTGGCGCGAAAGCCGCCGTAGCTGTCGACCCGCCCCAGCAGCGTGCTGCTGCTCCGGCTCAGGTTCGCCTTGCTATTCACGAGATTCAGGGCCCCGCCTCCCTCGCTCAGTCCGGCAAGGCTGGAGTTCGGGCCCCGGGAAAGTTCCACCGCATCGACATTATAGATGTCGATCGGGATGGTGCTGCTCGCCGTGAACCCACCGACGGCAATCGTCGCCGCGCTCAAGCCGCGCATGCGATTCGCGCCCGTCGGATTCCCGGCTATATTGTCGTAATCACCCCGGCCGTCGTTCGTCAGGTCGGTGAATTGTCCCGTGCCTTCAGTGCCGACCTCATAAAGGAAGATGTCGTTGATATCGAGCGCCGCGGTATCGAGCAATTGCTGCTTCGTCACGACCGAGATCGAACCAGCGATATCGTCGAGCCGGGAGTTGAGCCGCGTGCCCGCCAGCGTGTTGGAGGCGAAATAGCCCTTGTCGTCATTGCCGACGATTTCAAACGGCGTGAGCTGGATGATCTCGTCCGCGGCGCCTTTCGACACCCCGACGGCCGCCGCCGCCTTGCGCTCATCGCTTTGCATGAGGGTCAGCTCATCGGGGTCGAGCCGGCCGTTATTGTTCGCGTCGTAGCGGGCCAGCGTTCGCGCATCCGGAGCGGCCGCTGCCGCACTCGCACTCTGAGCCTGAACGGAAGTGATGGTCAGCAGGGCGCCCACCTGCACGAGCAACAGCTCGCACCAGCGGAGGGGCAGTTTGGACTTGGTGTATTTCATGGGGCCAGGGGTGAAAGTCAGGAGCCTCCGGGCGGTGACTGGCCACCGGGACGCTGCACGCACGGCGCACCGCGCTGCCGATACCGCTGCCGGCCCGCGCGCCGCTTTTTCACGGCTAAATCGGGTCAACGCTCCCGTCGTCATATTCAGTAACCAGGGGAAACGGGTATCAGCAGCTCAGCGCTGCGGCGCACGTGACAGCGACATCGGCACGTCGCAGTCGCAACCGCACCCGTCTCGGACCGTCAGACGCCCCACTGCCACGGCAGCTGGCGCGAATTCCCGTCGCGTTTTGCCCGCGCCAGCCTACCCGACGTCGGCCCCTCGCTGGATCGCCGACGACCGCAAGGTGATCACAACCGACTTCGAGGTCGGACAGTTGCTTTCATCCGCCACACTGCCGGGTGACGCCGGCTCGAGGTTGCCGGGATTCTGCCCGATGATGAAAATGGCGTCGGCCAACTCGAAGTCGCTCAGACGCACGCAGCGGGGCCGCCATTCGGCACAGGTGGGTGCGCGCACTTTCGTCGGCCGTGAACGCCAGTCCAAACAAAAACGGTTGGGCGGGTCGTAAAGCGCGGCGGCGCGACAAATACGCCGGCCATCGCAACGTGCGCCGGGCATTTGCCTCCGTCCGATGACGGCGCGGCAGCAGCCTGCGTCATGGGAACGGTTATCAAAACTCATGAAAGCGGCCGGCCGGGCGCGGTTCGTTGACAAAGCCAAACGATATTTCGAAAACGGAACAACAGGTTAAACGCTTCACCTCCGACCTCGACCCCCATGGAAAAAATCAGACTCTGCTGCGCGAAATGCAGCTTCACCGTGGAAGAGTACACGGCCGAAGAACTGGCCGCGGACGCGCGCAAGGTGAAGCGTTACAAGTATCTCAAGAACAAATCCAGCATCTGCCCTTCCTGTCTCGCGTCCGGCCGTCTGACCGAGGTCCGGACGATGGAGGAGGCCGCTCCGCAACCGGTCGCCCAGCCGGACGCAAAATCCTCCGCCGCGCCCACGACCGTGGCGCACCAGGATCATGCCGCGGGCGAGACCCCGATGATGGACGCCCTCGAGGGCCGGGCGTGGCCCAGCCACATGACGGAGCTCAAGCAGACGAAATACCCCGTGCAGATGTACGAGCAGGCGCTGCAACAACGGCGCACGCAGTGGGGCTACGGCGGTTATGTTTCGCTGCCGGGCGTCGCGTCAGGCGTGCTGGTCCGCGCATCGGACCGCCCCGATCTCAGCAAGGGCTCCAACTTCCTCCGCATCATGGATCCGTGCGGGAATTTCTTCAATGCGGACGCCATGCGCAAACTCTGCGCCATCGCGGACAAGTATGCCTACGGATTGCTTCACCTGCTGAGCACCGGCGGCGACCTCGAGATGCTGGGCATTCCCACCGAGAACCTCAAACCGGCGGTGGAGGAGATCATGGCGCTGGGTTTCGACATCGGCTCGACGGGTGACGATTACCGCACCAGCGAGGAATGCATCGGGCCGGCGACCTGCGACCTCGCGCTCTACGACACGCTCGGCTTCCGTTACGCCTGGTATCAGCGTTTTTTGGACGACGTCCAGTATCCGCGCTTTCCGCACAAGATCAAAAGCAAGTTTTCCGGTTGTCCGAACGACTGCGTGCGCGGATGCCAGAAGGCGGACATCTTCGTGTGCGGCGTCTTCCGCGACTCGCCGCAGATCGATCAGCTGAAGGTGGCCGACTGGGTCAAAAACGGCGGCAACATCGCCCTGGTCTGCTCCCGCTGTCCGGGCCGGGCCATGCAGTGGGACGCCGACCAGGGGCTGAGCATCGATGCGGACAGCTGCATGCACTGCATGTATTGCAGCAACAAGGTGACGGGCGTGCGGCCCGGCGATGATCGCGGCGTGTCGATTCTCGTGGGTGGGAAGCTGCGGGGAAAGTACGGCCCGATGCTGGCGAAGGTGCTGGTGCCGTTTCTCAAGGCCGAGCCGCCGGACTACAAGGAGGTGTTCGACTGCCTCGAGCGGATCACCGAAGTGTACGACGAGCATGCGCGCAAAAAGGAACGCATGGGCGATTTTCTCCTGCGCATCGGGATCGATGAATTTTACCGACTGGCGGGCATCACGCCGACCGCCCATCTCGTCGCCCAACCGCGCACGAATCTCTTCTGCCATTGGGAACCAGCTGAAGTCCGCCCGCCGCCCCAACCCTGAGGAATCATATGCCTGGAATCGGAATACCTACCCTCGAGGCCAGCCTTCCGCCAATCGTCAAGCGGAACTACGGGAAGTGGACCTCGCACGAACATCCCCGGCCCGGCGTCATCAAGCACGACTCGGAATCGGGCGAGGTCTGCTACACGGTGCGCGCGGCGCTGCCGCCCAACGCCCGCGTGAGCACCGCGACCATGCGCAAGCTCTGCGCGGTGGCCGACGAGTTTGCCGAAGGGTTCTTTCGCATCACGCAGCGCAACTCGCTCCAGTACGTCGGCGTGCGGGCGGAGCGGATCGATGCGTTGATCAGCCGCCTCGCCGAGTTGGGCTTCCCCGTCGGTGGAACCAACCGGTCCATGCACAACACCACGTGCTGCACCGGATACATGCATTGCCATCTGGCGGCGACCGACCCGGCCGCGATCATGTTGAACGTCTCCGAAATGCTGCTCCGGGAATTCAAGACCGACAGCCTGCCGGCCAAGCTCAAAATCTCGGGCTCGGGATGTATCAACAACTGCGGCGAAGGTTCGTGCGCGGACATCGGGATCATTGGCGTGCACCGCGATCTGCCGCCCATCCACGAGGCAAAACTCAAAGGCTGCGAACTGCCGCTGGTCATCGCGGTGTGCCCGGTCGGTGCCATCCGGCCGAAAGGCCCCGGCATGGTGGAAATCGATCCCAAGCGTTGCGTGCACTGTCCGGCCTGCTCCGTCGCCTGCGCCGCCTTCGCACCGATCGGCAGTGCGGATGGAGACGGGGTGGCGATCGTCGTCGGTGGCAAGGCCGCCAATACCGGCGACGGGCCGGCCATGGCCAAACTCGTCATCGCCTATCTGCCGAACAATCCGCCCCATTGGCCGGAGGTCACCAGCGCGGTGAAGAACATCGTCGATGCCTGGGCGGCGCACGCTCATTTCGACGAGCGCGTGGGTGAGTGGATCAACCGCATCGGATGGGAGCGCTTCTTTCAGCGGACGGGACTGCCGATGTCACTGAAACTCGTCGACGGCTACGATGCCCGGGCCCTCGAATATGCCCGCAGCAATGTGCGGTTCCGCTGGTAACTCCCGACCGGATAGATTTCAAAACCCCCAACCAACATGCCAACAATCACGTTGTCCGGACGCCAGGTTGACGTCGACGAGGACGGTTTCATCAACGACGCGTCACAGTGGGACGAAGGCCTGGCCAGCGCCCTGGCCGCGAGCGAGGGCATTCCCGAACTGACCGAGAACCACTGGAAGGTGATTCGGTATCTGCATAACTACTACGCGGAGTTCGGCAGCGCGCCCATGATCCGGAAGCTGTGCAAGGAGACCGGGTTTGAGCTCAAAACCATTTACCAGATGTTCCCCACCGGCCCCGCCAAAGGGGCCTGCAAACTGGCCGGTCTGCCGAAGCCCACGGGGTGTGTGTGAATGGTCTGTTTCTCGTCACCATCTTATATTTTTCCGTCGCATTCTTTCTGCTCGGAATCGGCTGGCGTTGCTTCGTATGGCTTCGCGCTCCGGTGCCGTTGAAGATTCCGCTCACGCCCGGTCCGGGCACCGTCGGCGGCGTCGCGGCGCGACTGGCGGGTGAGGTGATTGGATTTCGCAGTCTCTTTCGCGCCGACCGCGGTCTCTGGTCCGTCGCGTGGCTCTTTCACCTGTCGCTCCTGGGTTTGCTGATTGGCCATTTTGGCGGATTGATCGCGCCCGAATTTTCGCGCCGCATGCTGGGCCTGACTCCGCCGGAGTTCATCGCGCAGGCGCAGATCAGCGGCGGCATCATCGGTCTCCTGGCCGCCGGCTCGTTGGGCGGCCTGTTGCTGCGCCGGCTCGTGACCAAACCGCTGCGCTACCTGTCGACCGCGGCCGATTATTTCGTGCTCGTGCTTCTCGGACTCGTCGTGGGCACCGGGCTCGCCATGCGGTTCGCCGGCGAACTCGACATCCGGCAGGCCCGCACGTTCGTGTCGGGTATCCTCACTTTCACGACAGCAGCGCCGCCGCCGGACACGCTCTTCGCGAGCCATCTGCTGCTCGTTTGCGCCCTGCTCGTGTACGCGCCGTTCAGCAAGCTCGTGCACATGGCGGGCCTGTTCTTCAACCCCGCCTTGAACCAGACCAACACGCCCCGGCAGCGACGGCACGTCCCCCGAAGCCAGGGGCGCAAACGCCCGCGAGTGGCGCTGCCCGCAAATGGCGAAAGGTAGGATGACGCCCAACTTCCAGCGAGCTTCGTTCCAGCCGGGCGCATCCGCCGCCGTCCGGCCGCATCGCGCCGGCCCCCATCTGCTCTCGCCGCTCGGACTCGAGGGCGAATTGCCCGCCGACTGGCAGGCGATCGCGCTGCACACGCTGGACGAACAGTGCCGCCAGAATCGCGCCCTGCCGGTTTACCTCGATACGTGCGTCCGGTGTGGCGCCTGTGCGGACAAGTGCCAGTTTTTCCTCGGCACCGGCGATCCGAAAAACATGCCGGTCGCGCGCGCCGAACTCTTGCGCAAGGTCTACCGGCGCCATTGCACCGCGGGCGGACGGCTCGGCGGTGGCGAAGCGCTCACGGAGCAAATGCTCAATGACTGGTATGTTTACTTTCACCAGTGTTCGGAATGCCGGCGCTGCGCCGTTTTTTGTCCCCACGGTATTGATACGGCGGAGATTACCCGCGCCGCCCGCGAGGTCATGGCTTCGATCGGCGTCGCCACCAAATATGTGACCGAGGTGCTGCGAAAGGTCCATGTGGTGGGCAACAACATGGGCATTCCCGAGGCGGCGTGGCGGGACAGTTGCGAGTTTCTCGAGGAGGAAATGAAGGAGGAGACCGGCGCCGACATCCGGATCCCCGTCAACGTCGAGGGGGCCGAGGTGCTGCTCGTCCCGCCGTCGGCCGACCTGTTCGCCAATCCCGACACGATGATCGGGTACGCGAAGCTCTTCCACGCCGCGGGCGTCAGCTGGACCACCAGCACCTATGCCGGCGAGGCGGGTAACTTCGGACTGTTCCTGAATCACGAGCAGCTGAAAAGGGTCAACCAGCGGATCGTGGACGAGGCCCGGCGGCTCCGCGTCCGGCGCGTGGTGATGGGTGAATGCGGTCATGCCTGGCGGGCGGCCCAGGCGTTCATGGACACGCTCAACGGGCCGCTGGATTTTCTGGATACGCCGCGACCGGAGCACATCTGCGAGTTCGCCGTGCGCATGATGGAAGAGGAGCGCATCACGCTGGACCCGGCTGCGAACGACGGCCGAAAGGTCACTTATCATGACCCCTGCAATCTGGCGCGGGCGGGCGGCCTGGTTGAAGAACCGCGGCGGATCCTCCGCGCGGTCATCCGCGATTTTCGCGAGATGGCGCCGGACACGATTCGCGAACGCACATTCTGCTGCGGTGCCGGCGGCGGCATGCTCGCGGATGAGCTGATGGAGGTGCGCATGAAAGGCGCCCAGCCGAGGCTGGCGGCGTTCCAGGCGAGCGGAGCCGACCTTCTCGCTTCGCCCTGCGCGATCTGCAAGGCCCAGTTCGCCGTCGCGTTTCAACACCACCACATCGAGGGGCAGGTGGTCGGCGTCATGGACCTGTTGGGCCGGGCCATCGTGCTCAAGACCTGAACCCGCTTTGTATCACCCTTTCTGCGACAGAGAGATGCTTCACTTTCATGTATATCATCACCATTGACGACCAGAAGTGCACGGTCTGCGGCGAGTGTTCGACGGTGTGCCCGGTGGAAATCTATCGCGTCGAAGACGGCCGGCTGATCCTTGGCGATACCGGTGAATGCAGTTACTGCCAGAGCTGTATTTCGGTCTGCGCACCCGGCGCGATTTCGATCAGCGAGATTTGAGCCGAACATCATGTCATGAACACAACTCTCCCCCGCTCCAGTCCGCTCCGTCTCGTCATCGTCGGCGGTGTCGCAGCCGGCGCCTCCGCGGCCGCGCGCGCACGCCGACTCGACGAACACGCCGAGATCACGCTGATCGAGCGCGGTCCGGATGTGTCGTTCGCCAATTGCGGGCTGCCGTATTTCATCGGCGGCGAGATCGCCGACCGAAGCGCGCTGGCCGTGCGCTCACCCCAGATGCTGAAAGGTCTGCTCAAGCTCGACGTGCGGGTTCGCACGGAGGCTACCGCCATCGATCGCGCTGCCAAACGGGTGGAACTGCGCGAGGCCGCCACCGGCAAAACCTCGTGGCTGAGTTATGATAAACTGATTCTGGCGCCAGGCGCATCACCGTTGCGTCCACCGCTGCCCGGCATCGACGACCCGCGGATTCATACGCTCCGCTCGCTCGTGGACATGGATCGGTTGAAGTCGGCCGCGGCATCGGCCCATCGAATCGCCGTCATCGGCGCGGGGTTCATCGGATTGGAAATGGTTGAGCAGTTTAAGCGACTCGGCAAAGCGGTGACGTTGGTCGAACTCGAACCGCAGGTTCTGCCGCTGCTCGACCGGCCGATGACCTTGCTCATCGAAGACGAACTGCGACAGCACGGGATCGAACTCATCCTGGGCGACGGCCTCGCGGCATTTGAGCCTTCAACGGAAACGGTCGCGTTTGTTTTGAAATCCGGCCGGCGGATCGATGCCGACCTGATCGTCCTGGCGATTGGCGTTCGTCCCGATTCAGAGCTGGCGCGAGCCGCCGGATTGACGCTGGGTGCGCGCGGGCACATCCGCGTCAACCCGTTCATGCAAACGTCGGACCCGGACATCTATGCGGCGGGGGATGCCGTCGAAACAGAAGAGTTGATTGGAGGGCGCCCCGTAGCGATTCCGCTGGGGGGCCCGGCGAATCGCCAGGGGCGGCTCGCGGCCGACCACATTTTCAACCCGACGGAAGCGAAACCGTATGCGGGCGCGCACGGCACGGCCATCGTACGCGTCTTCGATGCGGCGGCGGGCCTGACCGGCTGGACCGAGAAGCGACTGCGCGCGGCCGGCCGCGCCTATCGCACGGTGACGATCAACGAAAACGACCACGCGGGTTACTACCCCGGTGCAAAGCCGATCATGCTGAAATTGCTGTCGGATCCGGACACGGGACGCGTCTTGGGAGCGCAAGTGACGGGCCTGGGCGGGGTCGACAAGCGGCTGGATGTCATGGCTACAGCGCTCGCAGGCGAACTCACTATAGACGATATAGCACAACTTGAATTAGCGTATGCGCCACCCTTCGGCTCCGCCAAGGATGTGGTCAACCTGGCGGGATTCGCCGCGATCAATGTGCGGGATGGACTCATGATGCCGATTGAGGAATTGCCGGCCGATGCAACGGTCCAGGTTCTCGATGTACGGCCCGAGCCGCTCGCGGAAGCGCATCCGGTGCCGGCGAAGAACGTGATCAATATACCGCTCGGCGCGCTGCGCGGCAGTCTCGACGAACTCGATAAGGCCCGCCCTGTCGTGACCGTATGCGCCTTGGGCAAGACGGCATATTTCGCGTCGCGAATCCTCGCGCAACGTGGATTTACGGTGAGTTCGCTGGCCGGCGGACTGCGCGCCCGCATCGATCCGCGCAGCCCAGCCAAGTAGTCCTGGCGATGGACAACAACGGCATCGTTTATCTGGTGGGCGCCGGGCCGGGCGACATTGGCTTGTTCACCTTGCGCGGCGCCGAATTGCTGCGCATCGCTGAGGTCGTCATTTACGACAGTCTGGCGAACCCCGATCTGCTTCACATGGCGCCGCGCACGGCGGAGCTGATTTTTGCCGGCAAACACGGCCGCGGGAGTCACGTTTCGCAGAATGAGATCAACGCACTCCTGCTCGCCCGCGCGCGCGCCGGAAAACGTGTGGTCCGGTTGAAGGGCGGAGATCCTTTCCTGTTTGGTCGCGGCGGTGAGCAGACGGAAATTCTGGTCGCAGCCGGCATTCCCTTCGAGGTTGTCCCAGGCGTTTCGTCGATCCAATCGGTGCCATGTTATGCCGGAATTCCGCTCACCCATCGCGCCTACAGTTCGAGCGTCACCATTGTCACGGGCCATCCCGCCATCTCACCCGGCAACTCGGTCGATTGGGCGGAATTCGCGCGCGTCCCAGGCACGCTCGTCGTGCTGATGGGACTGAACAATATTCGTGAGATCGCCGGGGCACTGATTCGCCACGGACGCGCGGCGACTATGCCGGCCGCGGTGATCAGCCGCGGCACGACGGAACAGCAACGGACGGTCGTGGCGACGTTGGAAAGAATTGCGGACGAAGTGGAGCAGGCGGCGATTGTCGCGCCGGCGATCATCGTGGTGGGCGAGGTGGTCACGCTGCGCGAGAAGCTGGCATGGTTCGAAGAACGCGATGGCATGCCCTGCCCACTCGATCTTGCCGGTACGAAGTCGGATTAACCGGCGAGGTCGCTTGGATTTTAGCCGGCGTTCGAACTCGCCGTGGGCGAGAATCGGACCTTACAAACAACGACCGCATGCGAGCGCGCTCTCGTTACCCATGAAACCCCTTCTTCTCCTCGGTCTTTTTACCGCCACGGCATTTTCCGCGACGCCATCGCGTCCGAACTTCGTCGTCATCGTCGCGGACGATCTCGGCTGGGGCGATGTCGGCTGGCATGGGTCCGCCATCAAGACGCCGCAGCTCGATCGTCTCGCGCGCGCCGGCGTCGAGCTCGATCAACACTACGTCTCGCCCATGTGCAGCCCGACGCGCGCGGCGATTCTTTCCGGACGCTACGCGAGCCGCTTTGGCGTCACGGCGGCGCAAAATGGCCGCGCGTATTTTCCCGAGACCGTGACGCTCGCGCGCGCGCTCCATGCGGCCGGCTACAGCACGGCCATCACCGGCAAGTGGCATCTCGGTTCGAAGGCCGAGTGGGGACCGAACACATTTGGTTTCGATCACAGCTACGGCGCCTTCGCGGGCGGCACGGGACCGTACAATCACGTGTACAAGACAGGCGAATACTCGGCCAACTGGCATCGCAACGGAGAGTACATCACGGAGGAAGGGCATGTCACCGACCTGATCGCGCGCGAAGCCATCCGCTGGATCGAGGCGCGCGATGCACAGCCATTTTTTCTCTACCTGCCGTTCACCGCGCCGCACATTCCCATCGATGAGCCGAAGCGCTGGCTGGACATGTATCCAAACATTGAACCTCCGACCAAGCGGCACTACGCCGCGAGCGTCACCCACCTCGACGACGCCATCGGCCAGGTCATCGCCGCCCTCGAGCGCACGGGAAAGCTGGCGAACACATTGATCGTATTCACCAGCGACAACGGCGCCACGCCGACTGCGCGCAACGATGACCCACAGTATGCCGGCACGTATCCGGCGGGGCCGGCCGGTGGCACCAACCTGCCACTGCGCGGCAAGAAAACCGAACTCTGGGAAGGTGGGATTCGCGTGCCGGCGCTCGTTTACTGGCCCGCAAAACTCAAGCCACGGAAGCTGACGGCTCCGCTGCACGCGGTGGATTGGATGCCGACGCTGTGCGCACTGGCGGGTTGGAAGCCTTCGCAGGATTTGCAGTGGGATGGCCAGGACGCCTGGCCGTTGCTAACGGGAGCGAAGCAGCCAGCGCCGCGTCAACTTTACTGGGCCGGCACCGGTTTTCGCACGCGTGCGGTGCGCGATGGCGACTGGAAACTCATCGTGCAGGTTCAGAGCAACAAGGTGGAGTTGTTCAATCTCGCGCGCGATCCGTACGAGCAGAACGATCTGTCCGCCGGTGCGCCCGAGCGGGTCAAGGCGTTGCAGGCATTGATGACAAAACTCGCCGCCGCCGACACGCCCGCCCGCTCCTCCGGATTGGAATAAATTCATTTCCGTGCCGCGAGGACCGCGGTGCGTGCGTTTCGATTTCCCCATAGGGTCATACAAAAGCACCGCCGGGCGCCGGTGGCGGCCGGCGGGGGGGGGTTGCATGTGGCTGCGAGCGCCAGCGAGTGGACCGCAGCACTCACGTCACTCCGCCGCCAATTTTTCTATCTTAAAGTCTTCGATCAGCAGGTGGCTGCGCACCGTTCGCAGCGCAAACCACCCGCTCGTGAGTGGCGCCGGATCCGTGAACGTGAAGATGCGTTCGCCATCGCGCCAGAACTCGGCCCGGCCACCGCGAGCGATTAGCCGGATGCGAAAACGGCGATTCGGCTCCAGCAGAAACTTCGGAGCCGACAAATCATGCGCCGGCAACAGCGGTCGCGCAGCCGTGCCATCATAACGCCGGAAGCGAGTCGTGCGATTGTTGTTCCCGCCGTAACCTACGTAATACGTCAGGCGCGAATCGTAATCGCTGAATTTTCCCGTGCGCGCGGGTCCCGGGGCGAACGGCGCGGCGGGCGAACGACTGTCGTTCGCCATCCAGAAGCAGTTCACGTCCGACGCGCGGTCGTGCGGCCCTCCGCGCACAATGGCCGTGACGGTGTAGCTGATCGCCACGGGCGCGGTGAGTTTTTCGCGCCACCATACCGTGCACCCGGCCTGATCTTCGATCTCGAGCGCGGCGCCGCGCATTTTCACCGTGCCGCCGGGCATTTGCTCGACGGCCCAATGCGACAACCCGGCGAACCTTTTCCCGGTCTCGGTCGCACGCACCGCGCCAGACACACCGCAGAGGAAACAGAGACCCAGCATGATTCTCATGCCCCAACTCCGCGCTGACTTCTGCCCCGCGGCAATGGCGGAATCACGGCGAAATGTTCGTTCGGGCGCAACCTGACGCTCCGCTTTCCGGACAACGTGCTCGTCGTCCGGCTGACCGCCGATCGTCCCGGCGCGCTGACGTTTGCCGCCACGCTCGACGACCGGCGCGATATTGCCGCCGACATGTATCGATACGACGCGGAGCTCGGCGCAAAAGTCGACAGTGTCACGACTCCGCCCCGGCCGACTTGGGCCTCCCTCGGTGGCGGCCGCTTCGCGTGGCGCGGCCGGGGACATCCTGACGGCACCCACTTCGATGCCCGGTTCGAAGTGCGCAATGCAGGTGGCACGCTCACCGCGACGGCCGACGGCTTCCGGGTGGCGGACGCGCAAGCCGTCACGATCCTCCTCACCGTCGGCACGGATTTCCGCGGGACGAATCCGGGCGCGCGTGCCGGGCAGGACCTGAACGTCATCCACGGGCGGGACGCCGGTGGGACGCAGAACATGGGCGGGACGCCCATGCCACGCCGGACACGGCCCGCGCACCGAATTGAATCACGCACCGGCCTCCCGCCCGACGGTTCGAGGTGACACGGGCGTCCCGCCTAATGTCACATAGATTTCGTTGCGAGATCGCGTGCTCTGGCGGCGGCTCGGCTGCCTTTGAGCGGGGGAAACTTTTGTCGGCGGTGGCGCACGCGTCGGACTTCCGTGGGGCGTTCCTGGCGTCGC